>NZ_JBFANB010000017.1:0-239183 GCF_040659625.1 Nonomuraea sp. NPDC049750 | reverse complement strand
ACGCGCTCGGCGCTGCAGAACGCCGCTTCCATCGCGGCGCTCTTCCTCACCACCGAGGCGGTCATCGCCGAGAAGCCCGAGAAGACCCCTGCCGCTCCGGCCATGCCGGGTGGCGACATGGACTTCTGAGCCGGGCCGTCGGGTGGGACCGCTCAGGGTCCCACCCCACCTGGAGCTCTGCTCAGGCGGTGAGCCGTCGGTGAGCGTACGGTGAGCCACTGCCGCCACCGTTGAGCCATCGCCGGATCCGCCGAGGGCCGGCCGCTGAACGAGGAGCAGAGATGAACAGTCTGACCGGCAAGACCGCGCTGGTGACCGGAGGATCGCGGGGAATCGGCCGGGCGGTCGCGCTGCGACTGGCCGCCGAGGGCGCTCTGGTCGCCGTCCACTACGGCGGCAACGACGACGCGGCCAAGCAGACGGTGGCGCGGATCGAGCAGGCAGGCGGCCGGGCGTTCGCCGTGCAGGCCCGGTTCGGCGACGATGGCGCGGTGGACCGCCTGTTCGAGGGCCTGGCCGAGGGACTGGCGAGCAGCGGTCTGGCCGAGGGACCGGCGAGCGGCGGCCTGGACATCCTGGTCAACAACGCGGGCATCGGCTCGGTCAACCCGATCGCGCAGGTCACGCCGGAGGAGTTCGGCAGGCTGCTCACGATCAACGTCAGCACACCGTTCTTCGTGATCCAGCGCGCGCTGCCGCTGCTGAACGACGGCGGCCGCATCATCAACATGGGCTCGGTGGCCAGCCGCTTCGCGGTCTCCACGCAGATCGCCTACAACCTCAGCAAGGCGGCACTGGAGTCGTTGGCCCCGTCCCTGGCCAATGAGCTCGGCAGGCGCGGCATCACGGTGAACACGGTCGCGCCCGGCGCGGTGCGTACCGACATGACCGCGGGCTACAACACCATCCCCGAGGCGGTCGCCGCGATCGAAGCGATCACCGCGCTCGGCCGGCTCGGCGAGCCCGAGGACGTCGCGGACGTCGTCGGCTTCCTGGCGGGCCCGCAGGGCCGATGGGTGACCGGCCAGACCATCGACGTCTCGGGCGGCACCTACCTCGGCCCGATCGCCATGGCGTGACGCATTCCCCTGGGATCAGCTGACCGCCCGCGGAACGCGGCTGTCGCGAAGCAGTCCGTCCATGAGGACCGCCAGCATTTGCCCGACACCGGCCCGGTCGGCGGGTGACTGCTCGTGGTCCCAAGCGACACCGGCGGCGAGGCGCAGGATCATCGAGGCGTCGATGTCATCCCGGACAGTGCCGTCGCGCTGGGCCGTTGCCACGAGTTCGTATGCCGCGGCGCGCATGGCATGGCAGGCCGAGTCCGATGGCGGCGTGTCGTTGTGAAGCGCCGTGGTGACGCTCGCCGCCAGCCCTCGATACGTCATGAGGTGGTCGACGAAGAGTTTCAACCAGGCCACGAGCGCTTCGTGCGGCGAGCGCTCGGCCTGTAGCTCGGCGGCCGCGGCGGCCAGGGCCTGGTAGCGGTTGTCGAGGACGGCCTCCACCAGCGCCTCGCGGGTGGGGAAATGACGGTAAAGAGTGCCCGAACCCACCTCGGCGTCGCGGCGATGTCATCGAGCGAGGCCTCCACGCCCGCGCGCGCGAACGCCGCGCTCGCCGCGGCGAGCAACCGAACCCGATTGCGCTGAGCGTCTGCCCGCATCGCACGCGTAACCCGCCGCCGGAGCCGTTCGTTCGGGTGTTGGCCGCCTTGCAGCCCAAAATGGTAGAACTGGCTCGCGACCGCACCGACGGCGTCCATTCGTTTTCGGCCCCGGTCGAACACACCGCTCTTGTCCGTAAAGCTCTGGGGAGCGATAAGTTGCTCATCCCCGAGCAGGCGTTCATCATCGAACCCGATCCCGAGCAAGCCCGTGCCATCGCTCGGCGGTACCGAGGCAGGACCGGCCCCGATTCGCCGTACACACGCAACTGGTTACGTCTCGGCTACAGCCAGCAGGACATCGCCGACGGGGGAAGTGATCGGCTGGTCGACGCGCTGGTCGCGTGGGGCACCCCGGAGGCCGTCGCCGCGCGTGTTCAAGCGCAACTCGACGCCGGCGCCGACCATGTGCTGGTCCATCCCATCGCCGACGACCTGACCACGGCCATCGGGCAACTCGAACAACTCGCGTCCGCCTTGCCACGTGGATTGGTATTCGCGAACAGTTGAACCTCGGGCTCTGCCAGGGCCCGAGGCCACATCCCGCTCCGGTGCTTCCCTGACGAAGGCGGGGGGGGCGGGGCTGCTCGACCTCGTACCCCATCGGCAGCTGCGTCGACCTCGACCCCGTGCGGGCCACGGCCACCCGCCACGCCCTGCTCGCCTCGCTCGCCGGCACCGGCGCCCTCGCGCTGGGCACCCACTTCCCCCCGCCGACCGCGGGCCGCGTGATCGCCGACGGCCCGGCCTACCGGCTGGTGTCCGTCCCGCCGGCCGGGGAACGGAGGTGACGGCACGGCCCTGAGTGGGGGCCGTCGACGGCGTCGCGTTACGTCAGCGGCGCCCGGGCACGCGCCCCGTGGTCTGCGGCGCTCACCTAATCGATCAGAAGGCGGTCGACCAGGGCGTTGACGTAGTCGGGGGTGAGCGGGCCCGTGCCGAACAGGACGCGGACGTACATCGGGGCCAGGAGATGGTCGAGGATGTCCAGGCCCTCGGGTGGGTGTTCGCCGCGGTCTCGGGCGCGGTCCAGCATGCCCCGCAGTTGGCGTCCGCGTTCGGCCACGAACGCGTCTCTTGCCGTTACGCCGGCCTCTCCCCCGGTGGACAAGGCGATGACCAGGCGCAGCACCGCCAGCCCGTCGGGTCCGGTCACGTCGCGCGCGACACCGGCCGCGTACGCGCGCAGGTCGCCTTCCAAACTGCCGGTATCCGGTATGGGTGAGGTGGTGGTGAGCCAGTTGATCGCCACGTCCGTGAGCAGGGCCTCCAGGGTGCCCCAGCGGCGATAGACGCTGGTGTCGGCCACTCCGGCGCGGGTGGCGACGTCACCGACGGTGAAGTTGCCGTGGCCGCGTTCGGCGATCAGGTCGGTGACCGCGTGGTGCACGGCGGCTCGGACGCGGGCACTGCGCCCGCCGGGCCGGCGAGTCGGCTGCTGTTCCAGCATGCCCGCCAGCTTAACGCAGTCACGACTTGCGTTTGCGATTCATGGCGTCCTAAAGTCTCCTAACGCAGTCGAGTACTGCTTTAGGAGTGGCCATGCCCCGCTGTTCTTTCCCGACAACCCTCAGTTCTGGTACGAGACCCTGCGCACCTTCGGACACATCGCCTACGGCGGCGCCGACTTCGGCGAGGTCGTGATCACCTGTCAGCGGATCACCGCCGGCGACTACGACAGCTGGCACGACGAGTGGCCGGCCATCCGCCATGGGCGATACCCCGCGCGCGTTCGGCGCTGCCTACCTGGACTACCACCTGCGCGACGGCATCGTCGAGAAGATCGCCTGCCCGACCCTGGTCTGCGCCGGGGCCGACGACGGGTTCTTCCAGGGCCGGCCCGAGCTGACCTGCCCCAAGACGCTGCTGGAGTTCACTGGCGAACAGGGCGCCGACGCCCACTGCCAGTCCGGCGCCCAGCGACTGGCCTTCGCGCGCGTCTACGACTGGCTCGACGACGTGTTCGGCACGACCGCCTGATCCCCTTCCTGGAGAACGACATGACCATCGCCATGATCGACCGCGCCCTCGACATGACCACCGCCATCGTCAAAGGCATCACCGACACCCGGCTCCACGCCCCCACCCCCTGCGCCGGCTGGGACGTGCGTACAGAGCTCAACCACATGGTCGGCGGCATGCGCGTCTTCGCCGCCGAGCTCACCGCGACCGACGCGGGCGGCGACCACGAGGATGACTGGCTCGGCACCGACCCGCAGGCCGCCTTCGTCACCGCGGCCGACCTCGACCGCGCCGCCTGGCATCGCCCGGGCGCCCTCGACGCCACCGTACGTTTGGGGTTCGGGGCCGTACCGGGGCCGATGGCCGCCCTCATCCACCTCACCGAAGTCCTCGTCCACGGCGTCGACCTGGCGCTCGCCACCGATCAGGAGCATCTCGTCGACGAACGGTCGTGCGGCGAACTGCTCACGATCATGCAAGGCATGGACTTCAACACCTTCCGCCGCCCCGGCATGTTCGGCCCCGCGGTCCCCGCTCCCGCCGACGCCCCCGCACACCGGCAACTACTGGCCTTCCTCGGCCGCGACGTCCCAGCCCGCCGCCGGCGATGAGTTCGCGGCACGCGTCCGGTCTACCCTTCCGACCACACGTCAACGGGAGGTAGCCGTGACAGCAGCGCGACACACAGCCAACCAGCGGTTGCAGAGCCTGGAAGTACTCGTCGGGGAGTGGGACATGGAGGCATCGATCGACGGGCAGCCGATGGGCCAGTGCACGGCGACGTTCACCTGGCACGACAGCCGGGGATTCCTCATCATGCGCGTCGACCCACCTCAGGCGATCGCCCCGGAATGGCGGGAGAGCTCGCCGTTTCCGATCGATGCCGCCATCGGTCTCGACGACCACAGTGGCGCCTTCGCCATGCTGTACGCCGATGCGCGGGGAGTGTGCCGGATCTACCGGATGAGCTTCGAGAACGGTCACTGGGAGATGCGGGGGCAGGCAGGGCCGGGCTTTCACCAGCGCTTCGAGGCGACGATCCGTGGCGACGGCCGTCTTGTCACCGGACGATGGGACGCCTCCAGCGACGGCGACACCTGGAAGCCCGACTTCGAGGTCACCTACGAGAAGAGATGAGGCGGGTTCGCAGGCCGGATCGCCCAGCGGTGTCGGCAGGCGACGCCCGACCTCTCGGAGGGCGCCGAGCTCCCTCGCCCGACCTCCTGGCCGCAGTCGGCGCGCCCTATTCACGGTCGCTCGCCCGACCTCCTGGCCACAGTCGGCGCGCCCTACTCACGGTCGCGCGCCCGACCTCTTGTCCGAAGGGCGCCCCACCCCGTGGCCGCGCACGCCCGGCCTCCTGGTCACAGTCGGCTGACGCCACCCGCTGCCGGTCAGCCGATCGGTGGGGCGGATCAGCCGTTCGGAGGGGCGGAGAGGTGAGCCGCTGATTCATGCCACGGGTTGATGTGTGCCGTGCTGCCTGCTTGAGAGGCTGACGACCTCCAATCGGAAAGGGGCGAGTCACATGCCAGAAGTGGGCGATGGGCGTACGAGCCTGCCGGGCGCCGCTGCGGTGAGTCGTCGTGGGCTGCTCGCCGGTGCGGGTGCCGCGGCGATCACCGCGGCGGGCACGGTGGCGGGCACCGCAGCGGCCGGCACATGGGGTGCCGAGGCGGCGTTGGCGCAATCGGGCGCGGCGGAGTCTGTCGCGGCGGATGCGGAAGCGGCGGCATTCGGGCCGGTGACAGTACGTCCGGGCGACTTTCGCTACGACAACCTGTTGCGTGGCAACAACTTCAGGTTCGTCGGCCGACCGGAGGAGATCCGCGTGGTCGGGTCGACCGATCAGGCGGTGCGCGCGGTGTCGGAGGCGGTGCGGTCCGGCCGACGGGTCGCGGTGCGCAGCGGCGGGCACTGCTTCGAGAACTTCACCGCCGATCCGGCGGTCCGGGTGCTGCTGGACCTCTCGCCGATGGACGAGGTCGGCTATGACGCCGACCGGCGGGCGTTCGCCGTGCAACCCGGAGCCACTCTCGGCCAGGTGTACCGGACGCTGCTCAAAGGCTGGGGCGTGACGATCCCCGGGGGCGGCTGCCCGGAAGTGGGGGCCGGTGGGCACTTCGCGGGCGGCGGATACGGACCGCTGTCCAGGCGGTACGGCTCGGTGGTGGATCATCTGTACGGCGTGGAGGTCGTGGTGGTCGACCGCGACGGCACCGCCCGCGCGGTGGTCGCCACCCGCGAGCCGGACGACCCGCACCGCGACCTGTGGTGGGCGCACACCGGCGGTGGCGGCGGCAACTTCGGCGTGGTCACCCGCTACTGGCTGCGCTCCCCCGGCGTCGCCGGCACCGATCCGTCCCAGCTGCTGCCGGCGGCGCCGCAGCGGATGCTGCAGCACGTGGTCATCTGGTCCTGGGAGCACATAACCCAAAATGCACTTACCGGACTGCTGCGTAACTTCGGGGACTGGCATGAGCGCAACAGCGCGCCCGGCTCTCCGTACGCCGGGCTGTACGGGATCCTCCAGCTGTCGCACCGCGCCGGCGGGACCGTCATGCTGGTCGCGCAGATCGACGCGGACCTCCCCAACGCCGACAGCATGGTGACCGGCTTCGCGTCCTCGGTGACCGCCGGCCTCGACCTCAAACCGGCGCTCGACATCCGGCGGACGATGCCCTGGTTACACCGGATGACCTGGCCGGGCACCGGCGAGCCGGGTGACGTGATCACCCGGCGATACAAGATCAAGGCCGGCTACCTGCGACGATCATTCACCGAGACCCAACTCGCGGCCGTCCATCGCAACCTGACCAACTCCACCGGCGGCTCCAACGCCGGCATGCTGCTCATCGGCTACGGCGGCCAGGTCCGCGCGGTAGCGCCAGGAGCCACCGCGATCGCCCAGCGAGACGTGGTCATGAAGGCGGTCTACCAGACGATCTGGGAAGACGAAAAGGAGGACAAGGCCAACCTCGACTGGGTCCGTGGCTTCTACCACGACGTTTACGCCGAGACCGGCGGCGTGCCCGTGCCCGGCGAGGTCAACGACGGCTCCTACATCAACTACCCGGACGCCGACCTGGCCGACCCCGCGTGGAACACCTCAGGTGTGCCCGCGCACACGCTCTACTACAAGGACAACTATCCACGCCTCCAACGGGTGAAGGCTCGGTGGGACCCGCGCAACATCTTCCGGCACGCCCTGGCCATCGAGCCTCCCCGGGCCGGTTGAGCCGCGTAGGGAAGTGCCAACGTGGAGGCTAGATCCCCCGCTGGGGCGGCGACGGATGAGGAGGACGCGGATGTGCGATCCAGCGACACGGTGGCCCGTGCTTCCACCCGCATGCTGGCTTGCGCCGGTGGAGGAGCACGTGGATGAGTGATCCACCGGTACGGTGGCCCCTGCCGGTGACCGTCGGCCCGTATGCCTTACTGGCGCTCCTGGCCGGTGTCACCGTGGCCATCAAACAGTCGGCGGGCGCGTCCCCGCTTATCGACCTGGTGCTGTGCGCGCTGATGGCGGCCTGGATGCTGGGGCTCTTCACGCTCCGCCCCGCCTGGCGCGAACGCGTGCCGGTGATGGCCATGTTCTTCACCGTACTGATCCTGCTCACGGCGATTCTGGTGGTCAGGGACCCGTGGTTCGGGTTCTTCACTCCCGCCGGATACATCTACGCCTTCCGGGTGCTGCGCTGGCCGTGGCAGCCGGCCGGCGTCGCGGCGGTGGCGATGGTGTCGGGCACGGCGCAGGCGTACGGCGTGGACAAGACCACACCCGTGGGACTGATCACGTACGTCGCTGTCATGGCCGCGAATGTGATCCCTATGTGTGGCTTCGCCTGGTTCGCTCGGCGTAGTGCTCAGCAGAACGACGAGCGCAAGCGGGCGCTGGAGGAGGCGCGTGAAGCGAACCGCAAGCTGGAGACGACGCTGACGGAGAACGCCGCCCTGCACGAGCGGTTACTTGCGCAGGCCAGGCAGGCCGGCGTGCACGACGAGCGGCGGCGGATGGCCCGGGAGATCCACGACACCCTGGCACAGGGCCTCACCGGCATCATCACCCAACTGCACGCGGCCGAGCACGCCGGCGACGACCCGGCGGAATGGCGCCGGCACATCGAGGCCGCGACCAGGCTGGCCGGGGAGAGCCTGTCCGAGGCGCGGCGATCGGTGGACGCGCTGCGTCCTGAGCCGCTGCGGACCGCGCGGCTGGGCGAGGCGCTGGCGAGCGTGGCCGGCCGCTGGTCGGCACTGCACGAGATCCCGGTCCAGGTCACGACGACCGGCACGGCGCGGCCGATGCGCCCGGAGGTCGAGGTCGCGCTGCTCAGAACCGCGCAGGAGGCACTGACGAATGTGGCCAAGCACGCGCGGGCGACCCGGGCGGGGGTGACACTGTCGTACATGGAACACGAGGTCGCTCTGGACGTGCGCGACGACGGCGCCGGCTTCGACCCGGCCCGCCTCGGGGACAACGGAGACGGCTCCGGCGCGGCCCACCTCAGGGACAGCGGTGGCGGCTTCGGCCCGGCCCGGCTCAGGGATGACGATGGCGGCGGCTCCGGATCAACCCGGCCCGGAGATGGCGGCTTCGGCTCGGCCTGCCCCGGGGACGGCAGCGGCGATTTCGACGCGGCCCGCCTGAGGGACAGCGGTGGCGGGTTCGGTCCGGCCCGGGTCAGGGACGGCGGTGGCGATGGTCCGCGTACGGCTCACCTTGGGTTTGGGCTGATCGCGATGCGGCAGCGGATCGAGGGCCTGTCAGGCACGCTGCAGGTGGAGTCGGAGCTCGGTGCCGGCACGGGGATCTCGGCCCGCGTCCCCGCCGAGTGGGCCGAGTCATGAGCCGCCCGGACAGCGTGATCAGACTGCTGGTCGTCGACGACCATCCGGTGGTCCGAGATGGCTTGAGCAGCATGTTCGCCCGCGATCCGGACTTCGAGGTGGTCGGGGAGGCAGCCGATGGAGCCGAGGCGGTCCGGCTCGCCGAGACGCTACGGCCGGATGTGGTCCTCATGGATCTGCGGATGCCCGGCATGGACGGCGTGAGCGCGACAAGAGAGCTGGCCGGGGGCGGGACTGGGGTGCGCGTGCTGGTGCTCACGACGTATGACACCGACAGCCACGTGCTGCCCGCGATCGAGGCGGGCGCCACCGGCTACCTGCTCAAGGACGCTCCCCGTGACGAGCTCCTGCGGGCGGTCCGGGCGACGGCCCGGGGCGAGGCGGTTCTCGCGCCGTCGGCGGCGGCTCTGCTCATGAGCCGGGTACGGTCCTCCGCCTCGGGGCCGCTCAGCCAGCGGGAGCTCGAAGTGCTCCAGCTGGTGGCGGCCGGTGGCACGAACCGGGAGGCGGCGGTGCAGCTGTTCATCACGGAGGCCACGGTCAAATCCCACCTGCTGAACATCTACGGCAAGCTCGGCGTCGGCGACCGCGCCGCCGCCGTCACCGAGGCGTTCAACCGGGGGCTGCTCCTCCCCCGAGTACCGGGACAATCCTGACGCCGCGCCGGTGCCCGCTATCAACGCGCACCGGCGCGGCGTCCGCCGGTCTCAATCCGCCTGGAGGCGGCGTGGCTCAGGCGGTTCCCTTCCCATCGGCCGATCTCGCCACGTCCTCGGCCATCCTGGCCAGCACGTTCCTGGCGATCAGCGCCACGGTCTTCATGTCGCCCAGCGCCTCGATCCGGCCGTCGGCCGACCCGCCGTGTTTCTCGTAAGCGGACGACAGCTCGCCGCCGTAGAGCGCTTCCCGCGCCCTCGGCACCGCCTGGTCGGCGAGCACCCTGAGCGCCGCCCGGTACTGGCCGGGCGGCAACGTCAGCAGATTGAGGTGGAGGCCGGCCCCGCCGGGACCGTCGTGCCGGGGCACGACGGTGAGTTCCCCGAGCCCCGGCACCCCTTCACGGAGGGCCGCCACCATCAGGCCGAACATGGGTTCCGAGCCGGAGTACATCAGCCAGCTGTAGTCGGGTGAGATGGAGACGCTGTAGAGGTTCACTCCGTGCTCCTCTCATCCAGCTCCCGCAGCACCTCGGCGGCCATCATGGCCAGGATCTCCAGATGATGGACCTCGCCGGCGAGGTGTGCCTCGTACTGCGGATCGCGCACGCGCGCCTCATAGACGGCCGGGACCTCCTCGGCCAGGACCCTCAGCACCTCGTGACGGCCAGGCTCCGGCAGATCGTACACGCGGAAGTTGTGCAACTCCGCGAAACCGGCCTGGTCGGCGTACGACCAGACGGACTCGTCGTGGACCCGTTCCTTGAGGTAGTCCACAACCCACGAGGACAGGCCCGTGGACGCGGGCCAGACATATTCCGCCGAGACACTGATGTCCCTGCTCATGTGCACCACCCCCTCAGTGGATACCGACGAAGGAGACCTTGCTGGACCAGCCCATCTCCTGGTAGTAGGCCCTGAGCGTAGCGAGCTCGGAGGCCCCCAGTTTCGACATGTCGAAGATCGTCACGTCGGCCTTGTTGACATGCTTGGCGATGGTCGCCTTCAGGTTGCCGCCGTTGCCCGCCCAGTGATCGGCGAAGCGCTGCGGGGTGAGGTCGCGCCCCATGGCGTCATACGTCAGGCCGTTGGAGCCGACCCAGTCAGGGTTGGGCGGGGTCGGCTGGCCGGGCCCGGGCTTGGGCGGCGTGTAACGACTGAGCCTGACACTCGACTGCGCCTCGAACAGCGTGGCGGACGCCGCCTCGTCGGCCCGGAACCCGCGGCCGGCGTCGAAGCCCAGGTCGAAGGTGTGCGCCAGCTTGGCGAATTGCTCGCTTTTCGTGCCGGTGGCCGTCGTTCCGGTGATGGCTTCCAAGCGGGCCACCGCCGTTGTCAGTGCCTTCGGCGCGACCTCGCCGCTGGCGACCGATGCCCTCAGCGCTTCGACGGCGGCGTCGAGACCGATGCCGGTGCGCATCGCCGTCTCGAGGGCGATGATCTTCCGGGCGACCTCGACGATCTTGTCCGGCGGGACGAAGAACGCCGCCGCCATCAGGCAGTTGCCGACTTTGAGCTTGGCGCACTCGGTGAAGTCGTGCGTGATGATCTTCAGCAGGTTCCGCAGCGCACCGGCCATCAGCTCCTGCTGGGTGAAGTGCCGGGTCGTCTCATAGTCGCGCGTGAACGGCTCGTTCCCCACCGGGAAGTACGAGCCGGTGCAGGAGCCGTCCGAGGAGTACTGGCAGTCCGACAGCACCATGTAGTAGGCCGTGCCTTCGAGATGCACGTGCAGCCTGATGTCGCAGCCACCGGTGCCCACGCAGTCGCTGAGCGGCTCGATGTAACTCTTGTCATTGAACTCGAAGTACGTCAGGACGTTCGCGTTGGCCGCCACCTGGTCGTTCAGGTCGCTGGCTTCCTTGGCGGTCTCGGTGCGGGTGGCGGCGTCCTGGGCGTCCTTGGCCGCCTGCCGGGCGTTGGCGGCCGCGGTCTCGGCAGTGGTCGCGTCCGCCTCGGCCTGGGTGGCGACGTCGCGGGCCTTGGCCGCGTCGTTCTCGGCCGCGCCGGCGGCCTCGCGGGCGGAGGCGGCGTCGCGTTCGGCCTCGTCGGCCGAATCACGGGCCTCGCCGGCGTACTCGTCGGCGGCGTCGGCGGCCGATGCGGCCGCCGCGGCGTCCGCGGTGGCCTGGCGGTCGTACTCGACGGTGTTGGCCTCGGCCTTCACCGCCGCGCTTGCCGCCGTCTTCGCCTCGGCCGCCGAAGCCTGGGCCTGGGCGAGCGAGGCCACCGCCCTGGCCGCGGAGCCCGCCGCCTGGGACGCTGCGGTGGCGGCCGCCTTGGCGTCGGCGTCGGCCTGGGCCGCGAGGGCGGCTGCCTCCTTCGCCGCCTTGTCCGCCTGGGCCGCCTTGGCCTGGGCGACGGCGGCCTGCTGGGCGGCCAGCGTCTTGGACGCCTGCGCGGTCAGCACGGCCAAGCCCGCCGAGGCGTCGGTCTCCTTGTACGGGGAGCCCAGCTCGATGGCGTCGTTGGCCGGTTTGATCACCTGTACGGCGGAGTCGCGGGCGGCGAGCGCCGCCTGGGCGGTCGCGTAGGCGAACCCGGCGGTCTTGACCGCGCTGACGTGCGCGGCGTCGGCCTCCTTGCGCGCGACGACGGCGTCGGCCCTGGCCTTGACCGCGTTGGCCTTGGCGGTGTCGGCGTAGGCCTTGGCGTCGCGGACGTTGATGGAGGCGTCCCACGAAGCCTTGATGGCGTCGGCCGCCGCCGCGTGGGCCTTCATGACCGATGCGTTGGTGATCGCCACGTCGCGCTGGGCCCCGTCGGAGGCGGACCGGGCGCGGGCCGCAGAGGCCTCGGCGCGGGTGGCCGCCTCGCGGGCCGAGGCTGCGGCCGAGGTGGCCTCGTTGGCGGCGGCGCGGGCGTTGGTCGCGGCGGTCGTCGCGGCGGTCGCGGCCGACCGCGCCTGGGTCGCGGCGGCGCGGGAGGCGGCAGCGTCGGCCGTTCCCTCGTCCGCCGCGGCCTGTGCCTCGGCCGCCGCTGCCTGCGCGGACAGGATGTCGCGCCGGCGTTCCGCGGCGATCGCGTCGCTGCGCGCGGTGATGGCTCTTCGTTCTGCCTCGACCGCCTCGTCCTTCTTGCTCGCGGCGGTGGCACCGGCGGTCTGCGCGTCGCCGAGCCTTGAGGCCGCGATCTGCCGCTGGTTTTGAGCCGTGCTCTCCGCTGCGGCGGCGTTGGCCCGCTCCCTGGCGGCGATCTCCTTCTGTGTCTTGGCGTTGTCGCGCTCGGCCTCGGCGATCTGCCGCTTGGCGCGGGCGTCGGCCGCGGCCGCCTTCGCCGTCTGCTCGGCGGCCTCGGCCCTGGCCTGAGCGCTCTTGGCCTTGGCCGCGTTCTCCGCCGCCAAAGCCGCCTGCGTCGCCGCGCCTTCGGCGGCGGCCTTGGCCTGCGCGGCCGCCTCCTCGGCGGCCATCCGCCGGAACTCCGCCCGCGAAGCGTGCGCCTGCGTCTCGGCCAGCGCCATCAGCGTCTTACTGTCCGCGGCAGAGGCACGAGTGGCGTTGGAGGCCGTCTCGGTCGCCTTCGAAACGGCCAGCGTGGCCGCGGCCGAAGCCCGGGTGACCTGCACCGCCTGCTGGCCGTAGAGCAGGCCGCGGCCCCGGGGCAGCCCGGCGGCGTCGGCGATCGCGTACGCGGCCTGCTGAGCCGCGACGGCGGCGGTGGCGTGCCGCTGCGCCGACTGGGCGGCGCGCGAGGCGACGAACACCCGGCCCAGCGCCATCGCCTGGCCCTTGACGATGTCGTTCTTGACCTTGGCGAACACTGCGGCGCTCGGATAGGACGGGGTTCCGGACGGCTGCTTGAGCCAGTAGGCCTGCCAGTCGGCCAGCCGGACCCCAATGGTCGACTGCCCGAGGGCCTCGCCGAGGGCCTGGGTGGCGACCTGGAGGTCGGCGGTGGCCTGAGCCTCCTCGCTGAGGATGGTGTCACGCTGGGCGCGCTGGCCGTCGACCTCCTGCTGCCACTCCGCCGAGGCCTTGGCGAACTCAGCGGTCAGGACCTCGTGCGGGTCCGGCGGGTTGTCGGTGGCGCAGGAGGCGTAGCGGGCCTTGAGGTTCTCGACGTCGACCCGGAATTCCATGCTGTCCGGATCGGGCGCGCTGGTCGGGAAGCCGCCGCGCTCCAGGAAGGCCCGCGCGTCGTCGGCGTACATGGGGTGCAGGAAGGACATGTCCTTCCACGCGTCCCGCCCCTTGTCGTCATCGCCGTTCGCGGGGTAACGCTCCTTGGCGATCGCGTTGACCGCGTCCACGGACTCCTTGGCGGCCAGCGGGGTCTGGTCGGCGTAGAAGTCCTCCTCTTCCGTCCAGTACTGGCCGTCGACCCAAGAGGTCAGGCCTACCTTGCTGAACGGGTTGTCCTTCTGCTCGATCCACTGAAACGAGGCGTCCGTGTAGCCCTTCGGGGGCGGGACGTTGAGCGACTCCTCCCAGACGGTGTGCCGGTCATTGAGCTCGTCCAGCTTGGCCGAGGCCCGCTCTTCGTCCTGCTCGTAGGCGGTGTGCAGCGGAGTCGACGGGGTGGTCTCGTAGTCGGGGGCGGCGTTGCGCAGCAGGATGTCGTCCGTGCCGCCCAGCCCGGCGCGGGCGACTGCCTTCAGATCCTGGCCGCCCTTGCGCTGTACGGCGGTGAGCAGGCACTGGGCCGCGCGGACCGACGCGGCGTGCGCCAGGTCGTACTCGGCGGCGTCAGCGAAGGCGGAGTCGGCGAAGGCGAGCGCCGGGCCAGCGCCGGGCAGGGGCGCGAACTGCACGCCGGCGATGACGACGCCGACAGAGGTGAGGGCCGCGGCGGCGGCGCGCAGCCGTCCTAAAAGAGGGCGCCGGGTACGGCGCGATGAAGCAGTGGTCGTGTGCATGGTCAGCTTTCAGCCGCTGGTACGAGGATGGAGGTGCTCAGAAGAAGGCGTTGAAGGCGTTCCAGCCCGCGTTGCCGATCTTCTCTTTGGCGGCGAAGGGGGCCGAGGAGACGCCGGTGCCCTTGAAGAGCCACAGCGCGCCGGCGGAGTCGCGGGCGATCAGGTCGGCCTTGCCGTCCCCGTTGTTGTCGCCGGTGGAGACCAGGGCGGTGTAGGCGTCCCAGCCGGTGCCCGCGCTGATGCGGGCGCCCAGGATCTGGTTGTCGGTGATGCCGCCGGTCCCCGGATAGATGTAGAGGGTGCCGGCGGTGGTCCTGGCCAGCAGGTCGTTCTTGCCGTCGCCGGTGTAGTCGCCGTAGCCCGCCAGGGCGTCCATGCCGTTCCAGCCGGCGGTTCCGGCCTGGACGCGGGCCGCGAGCCCGCCGTCGGTGCGGCCCGGGTAGAGCCACAGGGCGCCGGCCGTGTCCCGTGCGATGATCTCGGGCGCGGCGCTGCTGCCCATGTTGCCCGGGGTCATGATCAGGTTGTAGCCGTCCATGTTCGAGGCGACGGGCATGGTGGAGGTGCCCCGCTCGGCGGTGTAGTAGAGCTCACCGCCCAGACGGAAGAACAGGTCGTTCCTGGCGCCGTTCTCGGAGGTGTTGGCGCGTAGGATCGCGGTCGCTGCGGAGAAGCCGCCGCCGAGGTCGACGGCGGCCTCGAGGCCGCCGGTGCTCTTGGGCTCATAGGCGAGCAGGTGACCGTCGCTCGCCCTGCGTACGAACAGGGGCAGCATGGGCGCACCAGCCGCGGCGGACGCGGCGGGCGCGGTGAGCAAGGAGCCCAGCACGGTGAGCAGGACCAGCGCTGCCAGGGTTCTGGCACGGGCTAACGCCCGGTTTACGGGTTTGGACATTCGATGTGACCTCGTATGGCTAGGAGGGGTCGACCTCGCGGGTGGCGTACTCGCTCTGCCCGCGAGAATGTGTCCAAGATACACAGTAACGGAGCACATGCTCTGTTATTCTGGTGGGCGTGCCTCGCCCTCGGGTCCATGATCTGGATCACATGCTGGATGTCGCCGAGCGACTGGTGGTCGACGGCGGTCCGGAGGGCTTGACGGTGCGCGGGCTGGCGGCGGCCTCCGGGGTGTCGAACGGGGCGATCTACCACGCGTTCGGGTCGCTGCCGGTGCTGCTCGGGCGGCTGTGGCTGAGGGCGGCGGAAGAACTTCTGAATCTGCAGATCGAGCTCGTCGACGCGGCGCCGGGCGACGGCCATGAGGCGGCGGTCGAGGCGGTGGTGGCGGCGGCGAGCGCGCCCGCGGTGTTCGCCGACCGGCGGCCCATGGCGGCGCGGCTGCTGATGACGACGCGACGTGACCAGCTGCTCGGTCCCCAGGTTCCGGAGGAGCTGGCCGAGGCGATGTTCGCCCTGGACAAGCGGCTGATGATGTTGCTGTCCGGGCTGGCGCGGGCGCTGTGGGACCGAGCCGACAGGGCGGGCGTCGAGGTGATGACGCTGTGCGTGGTCGATATGCCGACGGCGATGTTCCGCCGGACGTTGACCGCGCCGTCCGCGGATGGCCTGCCCGAGATCGGCGCCGACAGTCGGGAACGACTGAAAGCCGCGGTTCGCGCCGCCCTAACCCTTCCGCCACCGCCCCCGCACGTCGGCTAGACGAGTTGTTCGGAACTTCCCCCGTTTGAAGCTGGGCCGCAGCAGCTGGACGCCGCGTGCCGCCAGGCCGGCCTCGTATGGCCCGCTTGACCAGCTCGGAGTCGCTGAGCAATCTGTCCTTGCGCGCAGCCAGACTTCGGAACTAACTGGTCTTGGTAGTTGACGGTGGGGTGGGCTATGGGAATGGTCGAGGGGCTCTGGAAGGCCAGGGAGATGCCGCTCCGTGACGGGCTGTACCGGCCGGACGACACTGGCTTGGAGTTGCATGTTGACGGTCCGGGGGCGTACCACCCGGATGCTGGGCAGCCGATTCCCTTCCGGTTCATGGCGGGCGTGCACACCATCTGGAGCATCAGCGTCCCGATCGCGATCATGGAGACGCTGGCCGGCTCCCGCCGCACCACGCCCTGGCTGGCTTCTGGACCGTGACCGTGATCTTCGCGCTCTACTCCGTGCTGGCCACCGCCGCCACTGCCGCCAACAAAGGCCTGCTCACCGGCCCGCTCCAATACATCGGGTCGGCCGTGGTGATCGCCGCGCTCGTCGTGCTCGGCCTGCGCCCGCGCCCCAGTGTCCCCATGGCCGAGGGGAAGGCGCCCAGCCCCTGGGCGGTGTTCGCCTTCGCCCTGGCGGCCGGCGCGATCTTCGTCCTCCTCTACGCGGTCGACCCCACCGGCCTGTCGCCATGGCCGGCGATCCCTCTTCCGGCGTGGGGCAGCGTGCTCATCTACCTGGCCCTGTTCGGCGCGCTGGTGGCCCGCTGGTCGCATCGCTTCGGCTGGTCGGACGCGCACCGGCTGGCGCTCGCGGCGGGGGCCATGCTCACGTACGCGTGGCACTCGTTCCCGTGGGAGCCGGTCACGACCGAGCCCGTGAGCCAGGTGGTCGACCTGACCAGCAACGCCATCTCGACGGTCGGCGCGATCGTCCTGCTGGTGATCGCGGCTCGCCGGGTCTCCCCCATGGCCAGCAGGAAGGGCGGCTGACTCAGTCGTCGCTCGGGAGCCTGGCCTCGCCGGCCGGCCGGCGTACCGCGATCTCGACGAGCTTGCCGACCCGCGCCGCGGGAACGGCGACGCCGGGTGTCTGGAGGGTCCAGCGGAGGAAGGCCTCGACGTTCATGGCGGGCGTCTCGCCGAGATAGGGGTGGATGTATACCGGCGTGTTCGGCTCGCTGCGCCAGCTGTCGGCAAGTGGGCCGATGTCCACCCCGTCATAACCGAGGACGTCCAGCAGCCGGATGGTCTCTGCCTTGGCCGCCGCGTCGTCGCCGGCGATGGGCAGGGCGCTGCGGTCCGGCGCTCCCGTGGGCCGGGCGAGGGAGAACAACTGGTGCGGGGTGATGGTGTTGAACACCTTGACCACCTGGGAGTCCGCGAGGTGGCGCTGGATCAGCGCGCTGGAGGTCAGTTCGCCCGCGTCCAGCTCGGCCAGGTGGCCGTCCCGCTCGGGGTAGTAGTTCGCCGTGTCCAGCACCGTCTTGCCGGCCAGCGCTTTGGCGGGGAGCCGCCCGTAGGCGTTCAGCGGGATGGCCGCCACCACCAGGTCCGCGGCGCGTGCCGCCTCTGCCGGTGTGGCCGCTCGGGCACCCCCGCCCAGGTCGGCGACCACATCGGCGAGGGTCTCGGGTCCTCGCGAATTGCTGAGGACAACCTTGAGGCCGGCCGCGATGGCCAGGCGGGCAACGGAAGAACCGATCATTCCGCTGCCGATGAGTCCGAGCGTTTGGGACACGACTTATCTCCATTCATTCGGGTGGATGCCGGGACAGGAGCTCGTGGGTGGCTCGCCTGACAGCGTGGAGCCGCCGCGACCGCCCGGCCAGGCCCGTGTCCTGCGTACTCACGGCGTGATCACCCGCCGCACGCCCAGACGTAGGGTTGTCGCGTGGACGACCGGATCGAGCTGAGCGAGTTCCTCAAGTCACGCCGTGCCCGTCTGCGCCCGGAGGACGTCGGGCTGCGCGACTACGGCCGAGCGCGCCGGGTCGCGGGTCTGAGGCGTGAGGAGCTGGCCCGGCTGGCGGGCGTGAGCATCGCCCACTACACGCGTCTGGAACAGGGCAAGGGCGACAGCGTCTCGGACGAGATCTTGGGCGCCATCGGCGCGGCGCTGCGCCTGGACACCGACGAACTGACCTACCTGCACCGGGTAGCGCGGCGTCCGCAGCCGTGCGCGGGTGCCGGAGACCCGTCGGAGGTGCCTCTTGGCTTTCGCCACCTGTTGGCGTCGTTCGTGACGACGCCGGCGCTGGTGATCGGACGGCACACCCAGATCTTCGGCTGGAACCAACTCGCCGTGGCGGTGTTCGGGGACTTCCCCGCGTTGGCCGAGAACCGCCGCACGCTCTCGCACCTGCTGTTCACCGAGCCCTCCGCGCGCGTGCTGCACCACGCCGGTTGGGAGCGGGCCGCGCGCGAGCACGTGGCGCATCTGCGCGTTCTGCTCGGGCGCCATCGCGGGGACGCCGGACTCGCGGCGCACATCGGCGACATGCGGGAACTGAGCGCGGACTTCGCGCGGATGTGGGCCGAGCATCCGGTCGCGCGGCTGCGGTCCCGGACGTACGTGCTGCACCACCCGGTCGTGGGCGAACTGACCCTGCACCGCGAGCTCATCACGCTGCCCGACGAACCGTCGTGCTGCGGGCTGGACCTGTACGCCGCCGAGCCGGGTTCGGCAGCTGAGCAGGCACTGAAAGAACTCGGGAGCCTGTAGGCCGCGTGCCCTGTCCCCTCCGGCGCCAAGCGCGTATAGTTCGTTAAGATTCTTCTTAACGATCGATGCTATATAGGCGGTAGATACGGTGACCGAGATCGCCCCGGACGAGGCCGAGTTCGTTGACCGGCTCGGGCTGTTCTTCGAGATGGTGGGCGGTCCTCGTACGATGGGACGGATCTACGGCTGGCTGATGATCTGTGATCCGCCGCAGCAGTCGCTGACCGAACTGGCGGCCGCGCTCGGGGTGAGCAAGCCGTCGATCAGCACCGTCATCCGGCCCATGCAGGAAGGCGGCCTGGTGGAGCGGCTGCCCTCATCGACCCGCGAGCACCGTTACCGGCTCACACCCGGCGGTTTCACCCGCGTGCTGCAGGTCCAGCTGGATCGTATGGGGGCCGGTGCGGAGGCGGCCGAGTTCGGGCTGTCGGTGATCGGGGAGGGCCGCCCGGAGCAACGGGACCGTCTCGAAGAGCTCCGCGACTTCTGCGAGTTCTCCGCCACCGAGGTACACGACGAATTCATGCGGCGGTGGGAGGACTACCGCGCGGCGAAAAGGAGAGGGCGATGACGGAGAAGATCGACTTCACCGGCGTGGAGCAGACGATGCTCGCCACCCTGTATCTCCGGGCCTGGGAAAGTCGTTCGAAGGATTCGATTCTCCGGGATCACATCGCGGCCGGGGTCGTGGATCGTATCGACTACGACTTCGGCAAATTAATGCTACGCGGTGGGGCGGGCAACCGGTTCATGCTGGCATTGCGCGCCAGGCAACTCGACGATTGGAGCGCCGATTTCCTCCGCCGGCATCCGGACGCCGTCGTGCTGCACCTGGGCTGCGGGCTGGACAGCCGGGCCTTCCGGCTCGACCTGCCGGTCGGCGTCCGCTGGTTCGACGTCGACCTACCCGATGTCATCGACCTGCGCCGCAAGCTCTATCCGGAGCCGGACGGGTATCGCACCATCGGTTCCTCGGTCACCGAAACGAGGTGGCTGGATGAGATTCCCACGGAGTATCCGGTGCTGGTCATCGCCGAAGGGCTGCTGATGTACCTCACCGAAAACGAGAACAAGCGGCTGCTCCAACAGTTAACCGACCGTTTCAGCAGCGGCGAATTACTGTTCGATGGATTCGCCCCATGGGTCGTTCGCCTGACACAACGGATGTCGAAGAGGCTGGCCCGCAAGGGATATCCGTCCTACTCGACGGCGATTCGGGACCGCCGGGAGATCGAGCGGTGGAATCCGCGATTCAGGTATCTCGAGGACGTCCCCTTCCCCTCGCTCTACGCGAAGATTCCGGTGCGCGTTTACCGCCTCACGTACCGGCTCATGAACATGATCCCCGCGTCCAGAGACTTCTACCGGATGTTCCGCTTCGGTTTCTGACCGTGCCGGACACTGGACCCGATTGATCGTTTAACCTTTCCGGGTGACGGATACACCTGAGGGTCTCGCGTTGCCCACTGCCCTGGCCGAGGTGGCTGAGGTCGGCTTCGAGTGGGAGTGGGACGAGGAGACCGACGAGACCCGCGGCTGCGACTTCGAGCCATACGATCACTTCGAGGAGCCCGACCGGACGGCGTGGTGGTTTCGCCTGTGGACCGGCAACCAAGAGGTCGACGGCGGCGAGTTCCGCTTCTTCGGCACGACCGGGTCGGGTGATTACACCGGCTTCTGGCTGGTACGGCCCGATGCGGCGATCACTGAGCAGCCCGTTGTCCATATCGGTTCGGAGGGTGAGTCAGGTGTGATCGCCCGGGATCTCGGCGACCTCCTCTGGCTGTTCGCCGCCGGGCTGGGCCCCGCCGAGGCCTTCACGGACCCCGATTCCCCCACCGAGCCGAATGAGGCCTTCCATGTGATCGCCGAGCGACACGCACCCGGCCGTCGCCGCACCCCCACGCAGATCGTCGCTGCCGCACGAGCCGAGTTCCCGCAGTTCACGGATCTCATCGACGCGATGTGTCGCTGAGTGAGACTCACTCGGCCTTATCTCGCCGTCAAAGGGTCAGCAGCGACCCGTGCCGTGCTCTCCGCGTGGATGCCAGTCCTCCGGCCAGGCCGCTCACGGCGCAGACCAGCACCAGCCCGGCGTACTGCGGCAGGGAGTAGGCGAACCACGCCTCGCCGGTCGCGGCCTTTCCGAGCGCGGTGAGCGAGGCGGCGGCGATGCCCGTTCCGAGCAGCGTCCCGGCGCACGTCACGATCAGCGTCTCCCAGCACACCGCCCTGGCCAGTTGCCGAGGCTTGATCCCCACGCTGCGCAGCAGCCGGATCTCCTCGGTCCGCTCGGCCATCGTCATGGCCGTCGCGTTGAGCACCGAGATCACGGTGTAGACCACCGCCGAGCCCACCAGCATCGGAGCCGCCCACGCCGACGCACCGGTACGGGTGACACCCGCCGCCGCGTCGGAGGTCGCCACGGCGAACAGGAAGGTGCACGCCAGCGCCACGGTCAGCATCACCGGGGACGCGGCCGACATCGCCCGGCGAGGCTGGGTGACCAGCGAGGACCTGACCAGCATCCCGGCTCCTGGATCGAGCCAGGCCACCACGCCCCCGAGCAGCCAGCCCATCCCGCGCAGCGCCCCCGGGCCCAGCGCGGACGCGCCCACGCAGAGCACCATGGTCGCCCCCAGCCCGGTGGGCACCGCGGCCTTCGCCTTGACCAGCGGCACCAGAAACAGCAGTACGGTGCCCCCGGCCAGCGCCACTCCTCCAGCCACCGCCCTGGGCCAGGGCAGCAGTCGCCGCTGCGCCGCGTTCTCCCGCAGCACCTCCAGCGGGCCCACACCCACTGCCTTGCGTACCGCGGACCGGGCCGCCAGCAGCGTCACCACCAGCCCGACGACCATCGCCAGGATGAACGGCCCCGTCGTGATCTCCACCGGGACGCCCTCGGGCGCCAATCCGGTCATCCGCATGAACGCCGCCATCAGCGTGGCGTACGGCACGGCCAGCGCGCAGCCCGCCGTGCTCGCCAGCACGGCCACCACCAGTGCCTCCGCCGTGACCAGCCGGCCCACCTGCCGCGGCGTCATGCCGATCGAGCGCAGCAGCGCCCAGGTCCTGCGCTGACTCAGCACGTGCAGGCTCAGCATGCCCGCGACCACGAAGATCGACACGAACCCCGACACCACGGCCGACAGCACCAGCAAGCCCATGACGCCGTTCAGATCGTCGCTTGCGCCCGCGCCGACGACCACCAGGCCGCTGCCACCCACCAGCATCACGGCCAGGAGTACCGCTGTGAACGAAGCGGCGAGGCCCATTCGATTGACCCGGACGTTGTTCCAGGCGAGGACGAGTGTCACCGGCGACCACTCAACCGCATGCCGATCTGGTCCGCCGAGGGCCTTTCCAGGACGTCGACGATCAGCCCATCGGTCAGGAACAGCACGCGGTCCGCCCGAGCCGCCGCCTCCGGATCATGGGTGACCATCACCACCGTCTGGCCGAATTCGTCGACCGCCTCCCGCAGCAGTGCCAGCACCTCGTGCCCGGTGCGGCGGTCCAGCGCGCCCGTCGGCTCGTCGGCGAACAGCACCTCCGGCCTGCCGAGCAGGGCGCGGGCGATCGCCACCCGCTGCTGCTGGCCACCGGACAACTGCGCCGGGCGATGCCCCTCCCGCCCGGCCAGGCCGACCCGGTGCAGCAACTCGCGCACGTGTGACGGGTCGGGCCGCCGCCTGGCCAGGCGGCGGGGCAGGATCACGTTCTGCCAGGCAGTCAGTGAGGGCACCAGGTTGAACGCCTGGAAAATGACGCCGATCCGGTCGCGGCGGAGCACCGCCAGCTCCTTCTCCGCCAGGCGGGTGATGTCCTGCCCGGCGATCAGGACCGCGCCCGAGTCCGGCCGGTCCAGCCCTGCCGCGCACTGCAGCAGTGTGCTCTTCCCCGACCCCGACGGGCCCATCACTGCGGTGAAACTGCCGCGGGGGAACCCGGCGCTGACCTGCCGCAGCGCGGCCACCTCGGCAGCACCTTTCCCATATGTCCTGGTAACTCCCTCAAGGAGAACCACGTGATCGCTCATGATCGGCAAGCCTGCCGCAACGTGTCGATCATCGCCCATCAGGTATCTCCCTGATCGGTCCCTGAGGCTCGCTGCACGCCTCCTGAGGGTGCGTCGTTTTGTCATGAACCGCTCAAGAACGTCGGAGCATGCCGCTAACTTTCTCCGGTATGCACCACGAATCGCCGCTCAACGCGCTACCCGACGGACTGCCACCGGGCCGTCTGGTGACGCCCGAACGCGGCTCCGACAGCCCCGTCATGTGGGTCTCGGACCAACGGCTTCCTGACGCGGGACGACACTGGCGGCGACTCTTCGAACTTCGCGACAAGACCGGCCTCTACCCACTGCTGCTGGACGAGCTCCGAGACGACTCCGGACGACCGTGGCACGACGGCGAACTCAATGCCGCGCCGATCGGTGCCATCGACGCGCTGACCGCCGAGAACGTACTGGTCGGGTTCTGGACCGACGGCCCGCTCGGCCCTTGGCCCGGACTGGCGCCGCCGGGCGTGCCGGGCCGGGATCCTGACACGGCCGCCGCACTGCTCGCGGAGTCCCTCGGCGCGGCCCGCCCCTGGTTGCTCGGCCTGGTCCCAGCCACGCGCGGCGCGGACACGCTGACGCTGTGCGGATGGACCGGGCCGCTCAACCACACCAACGAAACAGAGAAGATCTCGGCCGTGGTCCGTTCGTGGGAAGAGCGGTTCGGGGCTCGTGTGGTGACCGTCGGTTACAGCACGCTTGAGCTGTCCGTGGCCGCACTACCGACCACGCTCGAGCACGCCCGCCAGGTGGCGGCCGAGCATGAGGCGTTCGCCCCGGACACCATCTGGCAGGGCTGCGGAGACTTCGAGGACTATGCCAAAGCACTGGTCGGCTCCGACGATTGGTCCTTCTGGTGGGACTGACATCTCGGCCAGTGACCCTCAAGCTCCAGAGGCAAGCGACGGCGAAACAGGTGAACGGACCGGTCAGGAACCGAGCCGCGCCTAGCCTGACCGCTATGGGTATCACCATTCACCCGAGCTTCCTGCCGCACGACGACCCCGACCTCTTCGCGCTGAGCCTCGACAGGGCCAGGCCGGCTCACGACCGGCGACGGCAGTTCGCTGAGCCGACCGGAACGGTGAGACCATCGACCCGGCACTGACCGGACGTTCGAGACGACTCTCAGACTCTGAGGAGGAGACCAGCCCACATGCCCACCGGAGCGACCCCCGAGGCCAACCGGTCCTAC
The DNA here is from genome assembly GCF_040659625.1 of Nonomuraea sp. NPDC049750. Taxonomy (NCBI): domain Bacteria; kingdom Bacillati; phylum Actinomycetota; class Actinomycetes; order Streptosporangiales; family Streptosporangiaceae; genus Nonomuraea; species Nonomuraea sp. NPDC049750. Next base: position 215,558 of record NZ_JBFANB010000017.1, on the reverse strand, counting down.
CGCGCGGTGCTGCGCGACCGCCAGATGGCCGGGCTCCTGCTGGGCGACCTCCTGGCCAACGCCGGTACGGGCATGATCATCGTGGCCATGCCTGTCCAGACGCTGTCCATCCACGGCAGTGTGCCCAAGGCGATCGCCATCGGGCTGGTGGAGGCCGCGCCGTTCGTCCTGTCCACCATCCTCGCCCTGGCCATCGGACTGGGGCGGGTGAGGGTGCCGCCGCGAACCCTCCTGATCGCCGACTGTGTCCTACGGTCGCTGACCTTCGCCATCCTCGGCGTCTTGGCCGTCACCGAACAACTTTCGCTGCCCGTGCTGATCGTTGGTCTCCTCTTCGGCGCGACGTTCCGGATGGCCGGCTCAAGCAGCCGACGTCTGCTGGCGACGTCCATCGCGGGAGAGAGCGGGCGGTTCGCGGTCAACGGCTTACTCGGGCTGAATTCCACGTTCGCGCTCTACATCGTCGGCCCGGTGCTGGGCGGAGTGATCGTGGCGTCCACCGGGGCGGGCGTCGCGCTCTTCTTCGACGCGTGCGGTGCGCTGATCCTGCTGGCCGCCGTCCTGGTATCCGTTCCCCGAGCCACCAAAGATCGTGACGCGCCTGGTCGCCCAGGAGCCCGCGAATCGGGCTGGCGGATCCTGCGTCGCCGACCGGTCGCCGCGCGGCTGCTGGTGGTCGAGTTCTTCTTCAATTTCTGCTATATGCCGATCGAGGTGGCGCTTCCCCTGTACGTACGCGGGACGCTGGACGCCGACGCGTCCGCTCTGGGTCTCATGTGGGGTGCGCTGGGCATTGGCGCATTCGTCGGCGCCGCTCTCGTCAATCAGTTGCGCAACCTTCCGCAGTGTCATGTGCTGATCGCCATCATCGGCCTGTGGGCGATATGCCCGATCGCTCTGGCGTTCGTCGGCGATCTCACTCTCGCGCTGATCGTTTTCGGTCTGGGCGGCCTGGTGTGGGCGCCGTTCACGCCTGTCGCGTACAGCTTCCTGCAATCGGGGCTCGAGCCCGACGAACAACAGCAGGTCGTCACGCTCTGGACGACCGGCTCCACGGTGGCCGCCCCGCTCGGCCTGATCGTCGGCGGACCGCTGATCGAGCTGGCCGGGAGCACCGGAGGGCTGGCGTTGTCCGGTGGGCTGACACTGCTGCTGCTCCCGATCGCGGCACTGGCCGTGCTCAGACGCGCGCCCGGGTCGATCGCGCCTTCCACGCGCGATCGGGTGCGGTAAACGGACCTGTCACCAGCGACGGTACGAGATCTCGGGTTGTGTCATCTCCGGGTCGAGAGGTCAGACGCGGAGCAGGTCGGACGAGACCGTCCAGAGGCGCTTGGCGGCGGTGGGATCGAGCGCCCATTCCTTGACACCGTGGGGGTGCTGTGCGAGGTCGGCGTCGTCCGGCACGGTGTAGGCCTCCTGCGCGTCGTCGAGGTAGTGGCCTCCGGAGTGAGCGAACTCCGGGGCGACGGCCGCGACGATGCTGGTGGCGGCTCCCTGCTCGACCGTTTTGTAGGTGAAGACCCCGGCGGCCTCGGCCGCGTCGAGCGACGCCTTCTGTTGCGCGGTGAAGTTCCGCTGCAGTCCCGTTGCGACACCGCCGGGGTTCACCGTGTTGGCGATGATGCCGTCGGATGACCAGAGGCGGGTCGCCTCGACGGCGAACAGAGAGTTCGCCGTCTTCGATTGGGCGTAGGCGATCTGCGGATCGTAGCCGCGACGCTCGAAGTGGAGGTCGTCGAAGTCGATGCCGGAACGCATGTGCGCTGTCGAACTGACCGAGACGATACGTGCTCCGTCGCGGTCGGTCGCTCCCAGGGCCAGGGCGTCGTGAAGGCCGCAGGCCAGGGCGAAGTGGCCGAGATGGTTCGTCGCGAATTGCAGTTCCCAGCCCTCAGGCGTCCGTTCGAGGCCACCGGTGACCACGCCCGCGTTGTTGATCAGCAGGTGAAGCGGGCCGTTCCACGCGTCGACGAATCGAGTGACGGTGGTCCTGTCGGTGAGATCGAGCCGGACGACTCGGGGCCGGATCCCTCCGGTCGACTTCGCGATCGTCTCGGCGACAGCGTCACCCGCGGTCGTGTCTCGGACAGCGAGCGTCACTTCCGCTCCGGCAGAGGTCAGCACACGAGCCGTCTCGGTCCCGATTCCAGAGGAAGCTCCGGTCACGATCGCGCGGACGCCGGTGAGATCGACGCCCCGTAGCACCTCTGCGGCGGTGCTGGACGAGGTAAAGGGTGTGGAGATGAGTTTGGCGGTGGTCATGGTCGCGACTATACAGACTAGACAATGTTTGTATAGTTAGCGTCTCGCTCGTATGCTCGCTTCATGAGCAGTCCCGAGGTTGGTCACCCGCCGCCGTCGACAGTCGCCGACACCGACCGTCGGTCCATGGTTCTGGACTCCGCCATGGTCACGTTCGCGCGATTCGGTTACCGGAAGACCTCGATGGAGGAGGTGGCGCGGGCGGCGCGCATCTCCCGGCCCGGGCTCTATTTCCTGTTTTCCGCGAAGGAGACTCTGTTCCGTGCCGCGGTCGCCCAGGCCTTGGACCGCGACATCACAGCGGTCGAACACGTCCTGGCCGACACCGGCCGACCCCTTCTGGAGCGTCTCGTCGAAGCGTTCGATCAGTGGGCGGGTCGTTACATCGGCCCGCTGACGAGCGATGTCGCGGTGGTCATCGAGGACAATCCCGACCTCCTCGGAGAGATCATCGAGACCCCGCGGCGACGTTTCGAGGAACTGATCACAGACGCGATCGCCATGAAGTCGGGACGAGAGGCGGCTTCCCCTGTCGCGCAGACGATGATCAGCGCGTCGATCGGCCTCAAGCATCAGATCGCATCACGGGAGATCTACCTCGAACGACTGGAGGTAGCCATCGATCTCCTGCTGCGCTGAAGACGCTCGCCAAAGTCGTACGTGGAGGCGTTGTCGACCACGGCCCCGCCGCCTGCCGCGCGGATGGCGGGGAGCTAGCCGCCGAGTGGGCTCACCTGAGCACGTCGACCGATTTCGCGTAGCCGGCTACTGACGGAGGAGGGAGCCGAGGGCATCGGCGAGCAGGTCGATGCCCTCGACGATGGCCGGTTCGGTCAGGTTGCCGTACCCGAAGACCAGACCTTCCGGTCCGGCCTTCTCCACCCAGTAGGGCGCCAAACCGTAGACCCCGAGGCCGCGTTCCAGCGCCGCGTTCGTCACAGCGGCCTCGGTCAGATCGGGCGGCAGCCACGTCATCACATGGAGGCCCGCGGAGACTCCGATCGGCACGAGGTCCGGCACCCGCTCGGTCAGCCGGCCGACGAGCGTGTCCCGCAACCGCCGGTACCGCGGCCGCATCCGGCGCAGGTGCCGATCGAACTCACCTCGCGCGACGAAGTCCGCGAAGGTCAGCTGGTCGAACACCGGCGAGCCGCGATCGTCGAGCACCTTGGCCGTCGACATCGGCTCGACCAGACGGCTCGGCAGGATCAGCCAGCCGAGCCTGAGCCCGGGCGCCAGCGTCTTGCTCGCCGTACCGGCGTAGACCACGGACTCCGGCGCCAGGCCCTGGATGGCGCCGATCGGCTCGCGGTCGTAGCGGTACTCCGCGTCGTAGTCGTCCTCGATGACCAAGACATCGTGCTTCGTGGCCCACGCGACCAACCCGGCCCGCGTCCGCGCCGAAGCCACCGCACCGGTCGGGAACTGGTGCGCAGCGGTCACCAGGACGACGTCGGCTCCCGACCGCTCGAGCGCCTCCACCTCCAGCCCGGTCTCCAGCACCGGTACGCCGACCGTCTCCAGCCCCGCCTTCGTCGCGACGTCGCGAACCTCATTGTCGGACGGGTCCTCGACCGCCAGCCGGCGATACCCGGCGGCCGCCAGCACCTGCAGGAGCAGCCGCGAACCTTGGGCGAAGCCGTTGCAGATCAGCATGTTCTCCGGCCGCGCCGACGTACCGCGAACCCGGTTCAGGTAGTCGGCCAGAGCCTCACGGAGTTCGGCGGTGCCGCGCCCGTCCAGGTAGGCCAGGCTCCTGTTCGGCGTCTCGTTGAGCACCTTGCGGATCGACCGCAACCAAGCGGCGCGAGGGAACTGGGAGACGTCCGGCTTGCTGTACTTGAAATCGATCCGGGGCGGCTCACCGGTTGCCGCGGCGCTCTTCTGCTCCACCTGGATCCCGGCCGCCGCCGGCGCGACCTGCGTGTAACCGCCGGTCCGGCTGACCAGATACCCCTCGGCCACCAACTGCTGGTAGGCCTCGACGACCACTCCCCTGGACAGCCCGAGATCCGTCGCGAGGGCGCGCGTCGCCGGCATCACCGCGCCGGCCCGGAGCAGCCCCTGCCGGATCCGGTCCCGGATGCCGCTTTCCAACTGCTGGTGCAGCGGCACGGACAAGTCGCGCCGGAGCTCGACGAGCAGCTCACCGGTGCCCAAATTGGTCCTGGATCGGCTCACAGAACTGGACCTTATCGAAGTACCGCTTCGCTGTCAGGGTGGTGAGCACCACCACTTGCGACAGGAGTACGACGATGACCACCACCGCTCTCACCCTCGAACTGCTGCACCCGGGAGAGGCCGGGTACGAGGAGGCGCGAACGGTCTGGAACGCGATGATCGACCGGCACCCGGCCGTGATCGCCCGCTGTCACGGCACCGCGGACGTCGCGGCGGCGGTCCGCTTCGCCCAGGCCAGGGACCTGGAGATCGGGGTCCGCTGCGGCGGCCACAACATCGCCGGACTCGCCGTACCCGAGGGCGGGATGATGATCGATCTGACGCCGATGAACGAGGTCCGCGTCGACCCCGAGCGGCGGCTCGCCTGGATCCAAGGCGGCGCCCTGCTCGGCGAACTGGATCGCGCCGCGCAGGAGTACGGCCTGGCCACCACGGCCGGCAACGTGTCGCACACCGGCGTCGGCGGCCTCACCCTCGGCGGCGGGATGGGCTGGCTCGCCCGGCAGTTCGGGCTGGCCTGCGACAACGTGGCCTCGTACGAACTCGTGACCGCCGCCGGCGACATCGTGACAGCGAGTGCGACCGAGAACCCCGAGCTGTTCTGGGGGCTACGCGGTGGCGGCGGCAACTTCGGCATCGTCACTTCGTTCGAGTTCCGCTTGCACCAGGTCGGCACCCGCACCCTCGTCGCCGAGTTCACCTATGCCTGGGAAGATGCCTTCGCCGTACTGCGAGGTTGGCGCGACCTGAACGCCACCGCACCCCGCCAGGCCACCTTCACCGCGAGCCTCAGCGGCCAGGAGCTGACCATCGGCTTCGTCTGGGTCGGTGACCCGGACGAGGGCGCCGAGCTGATCGCGGCCTTCCGCGAGCTCGGCACGATAGTTGCCGAGAGCGTCGAGGAGCTGTCCTACCTGACCCTGCAGAGCCGCGAAGACAGCGTGCAAGGACATCGGTTCCGCCGCTACTGGAAAGGCCACTACTTCAAGTCTCTGCCCGACGAGGCGATCCGCGCCCTGCTCCGCAACCCCGGCATCGGCGCCAGCCTGCAGGCGTACGGCGGCGCGATCGCCGAGGTCGCGGATGACGACGCCGCCTTCAGCCACCGCGACACGCAGTTCGAGTTCGTCACCGCCACCCGCTGGGAGGACCCCGCCGACGACGCGGAGCGGATCGCCACGATCCGTGCGTACGCCGCCACCCTCGACCCGTACGCCGGCGGCGCCTACGTCAACACCCTCAACGGCGAGAGCGTCAGCCGCGCCTTCCCACCGGCCAAGCTGGCCCGGCTGACCGCGCTGAAGAACAGCTACGACCCGGCCAACGTCTTCCACCTCAACCAGAACATCCGGCCGACCGTCCAGGAGCCTTCTGAAGATGTTGCTGGTGTGACGGGTCGCAGGCCAGCCACCCGCTGAGGCCCTCCAACCGGGTAGCAACCCCGGAGAAGGCCCACCCTCAACCCCTTGATCACCGCGCTCCTGCCGCGCGTGGGCGTCATTCCTGTGGCCGCCGCCGGGCTACAGCACTGGCCGATGGTGCGGACACGGCCCCAGGCGTCCCCAGCAGCGGCAGCCATATCTCGTCCACGATCTCGACGATCGACTCCTCCGGCACCGCGCGCATCGTCATGAACATGTCGTGGCGCAACAGGTCCAGCGGCAGATTCACCACGCGGGACGAACGTGGCACGTCGGGCAGTTCGCCGCGCTCGACCGCGCGGGCGACGATCATCTCGAAGGCGGTCACCTGGCCCGGCGGGAGAAGGGTGTCGCGCAGCTCACTGAGGCTGGTGCCGGTGCCGCGGAAGTAGCCGGCCAGCTGCACGCTCATCAACGTGATCATGCCTGCTCGGTCGGCGTCGGCGTTGCGCAGGAAGCCGATCGCGTCGTCGCGGAGGTTGCCGGTGTCGGGCACCGCGATCAGCTGCCAGAACTTGGTGAGGGTGGCCAGCAGCAGGTCCTCGCGCTGTGGCCAGCGCCGGTAGAGGACGGGACGACTCGTGCCGGCGCGGGCGGCGACGGTCTCGTAGGTGAAGCCGTGATATCCGTGCTCGACCAGCACGTCCCACGCGGCGTCGAGGATCGCGTCCTCGAGTTCGGCGCCGCGCCGACGGGATCCACCGGCGCCACGGGCCGCGCCGCCGCCAGCACGACGTCCCGCCGCCTGTGCCCCGACCGCCCCGATCGCCTCGCGCTCCTCCGCGCTCCGCCCGCGCTTGAGATTCACTTGCGTATCTTATCGCGGTCACTTACGGTGTCCCCGGTTAGATACAGTCGCGTACCTTAAGGCGGATATCAGTGACGTTCGACGTCATCATCGTCGGCGGTGGACCCGCCGGCCTGTTTCTGGCCTGCGAGCTCCGCCTCGCGGGAGTCCAGCCTTTGGTGCTGGAACGACGGCCGGAACCAGACCTGTCAGACAAGGCACACGGCCTCGTCGGTCAGGTCGTAAGGCTGATGGACAACCGTGGCCTCTTCGAGCGCTGCGGGGGCCGAGGAGTGCCGGAGCCCGCGCCTGGGTTCTTCTTCGCCGGGATGCCGCTGCCGCTGCACACGCTCGGTAAGGAGAACCCGATGTACCTCCTGCCGATCAACCAGCGTGATCTTGAACGGGTGCTCAACGAGCGTGCGGCCGAACTCGGCGCGGAGGTCCGGCGAGGGTGGGACGTGCTGTCCTTCAGCCAGACCGATGACCGGGTCGACGTCGTGGCACGCGGTTCGGACGGCACCGAGACGACCTTCACGGCCCGATACCTCGTCGGCTGCGACGGCGGCGGCAGCCTGATCCGGAAGCTGTCAGGAATCGGCTTCCTCGGCACCACCGACCACGTTGTCGACCGGACAGCCCTCATCGGGCCGAGCGACCACTTCCGTTTCGTGCCGGGTGGACGTGTCGTGATCGACGGCCTCGGCGAGATCCCGGCGATGTTCCACCGTACCGACCGGGGCGTTCTCAACCTCCTGCCGCACGACCCGGAGCGGCCGCTGGTCAACACGGCCGAATGGGAACGGCACCCGGCAGGCGACTTCCCGGGGCCGGGTGCGCCGATGACCCTGGCCGAGATGGAGGACAGCATCGAACGGGTCATCGGAGTCCGCCTGCCCCTGACTCCGCCGCCCGAGGGCGCGCCCACCTTGCTTCGCCGCGTGTGCCATCGAAACTCCCGGCAAGCCGACCGCTACCGCGACGGCCGCGTCTTCATCGCTGGCGACGCCGCACACGTCAGCCACGGGCCGACCCTGAACGCGGCGCTGCAAGACGCGGCCAACCTGGCCTGGAAACTCGCCGCGGCAGTACAGGGCTGGGCTTCGGAAGGCCTCCTGGACAGCTACGAAACCGAACGCCACGCGACCGGCGAGCGCGTGCTCATGCATACCCAGGCCGCGTCCGCCCTGCTGGCGCCCGGAGGCGACGTCACCGCACTACGCCGGCTCTTCGCGGAACTCCTCGACCGCACCGAGAACCTGCGCATGGTCGCGGCCACGATGGCGGGCGCCGATGTCCGTTACGACATGGGCGAAGAACACCCCGCCGCGCCCACCGGCTGGTTCGTACCACCCCTTGACCTGACCACTGACGACGGACGCGCGCGGCGCCTCGCCGAGCTCCTGCGCGACGCCCGTCCCCTGCTTCTCGACCTCACCGGCGCAAACGACCTCGCCACCACCGCGGAGCCCTGGTACGACCGAGTGCGCCGCGTGACCGCGACCGCCGACGACGCCCCAGCACCCGCGCTGCTCATCCGTCCCGACGGCTACGTCGCTTGGGCGGGCGCGGATCCCGACAGCCTGAAAGTGGCCCTCACCCGCTGGTTCAGCCCAGTGCTTCGGCAAGGACGTCGCCGTGTTCACCAACGAACCAAGCCACCGAATGTGATCCAACCCGGCGGGCTTGAACTGGTGAGATACCGCTCGCCAAGAACGTCGATCTGGCCAAGGCAGAACACGGCACAGCCGTGTTCTGCCTTGGCGGGGAGCGTCGCACCGACGCTTTGACCTACTGGACCGACCACACCAGGACGAAGGAGAAATCCAGTTTCGTCCTGCGGTTCAGCGGGATATCGATCTTGACCCGGCGAGCGATCTCATTACGGCTGATGCCCAGTCCATGGGCGATGAGCCGTCCGGGACGGACCGGCACGGGATCGTCGAAGGTGACCGTGATCTGAACGGGCCACGGATCCTCGGGAACGGGAGGTGCGTGGAGTTCCCAGCACCCGTCCCAATCGAGGGCGAACCGGTTGCGTCGGGCGATCAACGGGTCGAGAAGGGTATCGGCGGCGAGGGACGGCGAGTTGTCCGAGTAACCGGCCAGAAGGTCGGCGGGCAGTGAACGGACCGGGACGCGATCGTGGACGGTGAGCTTGCTGGTCCGGTCACAGGAAACGCAGTTGACCAGGAGCCAGACGTCGAGAAGTTTGCCGTTGGCGTTGACGCGGAACTTGCCGTTGCCGATGGTGGCGCGGCCGGAAGGGCAGGCCACGCACCGGAGGGCGAGCAGCGGCAGGCGGGTGCGTCGTACGGCCCAGGGCAGCACGATATGAGGATGTGAAGACATGATCTCTCTGAAGACCTGACGAAGAGCACGGAAAACAGAGCCGACGGCGTCCGTCGGCGACCGATGCGCAGGAAAGTGTCAGGTCTAAAGAGCAGGCGGCGTCATGCGCGCGAAGTCCTCACGTAGGGGTGGGGGCCCAATCTAGTCGAGGCCGCAGATGGTGGCGATCTGGGGTCTCAGTGTGGCGAAGGGCAATGGTCGTACGGCCTGCTGCATGAGGGTGCCCAGCAGATAGGAGAACAACGCGTGGGCTCGCGCGGGCGCGTCGTGCCGTTCCCCGTTCCGCGCCTCATGAGGACCCGTCCCCGCTACTCCTGCGCGCTCGCGCCGGCCGCCGGCGTCGTCGACACGGCCAGGCTCGCCGAACAGCTCGGTTACCGGCGCGTCTGGCTGTTCGACTCACCGGCGCTGCACGGCGACGTTTGGGTGGCGCTGGCGCGCATCGCGTCCGGGACCGACCGGATCGGACTCGCCACCGGGGTCGCCGTCCCGGGCCTGCGCCATCCGATGGTGACCGCCTCGGCCATCGGCTCGGTCCACGAGCTGGCGCCCGGCCGGCTCGTCGCCGCCGTCGGGACCGGCTACACCGCGCGGCACGCTCTTGGGCACCAGCCCGTCTCCTGGGCCGACACCGTCCGCTATATCCGCCAGGTGCGGGCACTTCTCGACGGCGAGGTCGTCGAGGTCGACGGCCGGCCCTGCCAGATGACGCACCTGCCCGGCTTCGCACCCGCACGTCCGATCGACGTGCCCCTGTGGGTGGCCGCCTCCGGGCCGAAGGGTTTCGCCGCGGCCCGGGAGCTCGCCGCGCCCGGCGTCGTGATGACCAGCGTCCCGGTGGACGGCGATCACGGATGGGAACGGTGCGCGGTACTGAGGTTCGGCACCGTCCTGCGCCCGGGCGAGGACCACACCACCCCGCGCGTCATCGAGGCCGCCGGTCCCGGTTATGCCAGCATTGTGCACGCCGTGTGGCAGAAAGCGGGCATCGCGGTCGATGCCATGCCAGGCGGAAAGGCATGGCGGACCTCGCTCGAAGCCGAACGCCCTGAGCGCGAACGGCATCTCGTCGCCCACCAAGGCCATATCTCCCGGCTGACCGAACGTGATCGCGGCGTCGTGACCGCTGCCGGGCCGGCGATCCTGGAGCCGGGCTGGACCGGTGATGCCGCCTCGATCGCCGCCCGGTTCGACGAAGCAGGTGCCGCCGGGGTCACCGAGGTCGTGTACGTCCCGGCCGGACGCGATATCCCCGGCGAACTGCGGGCGTTCGCCCAGGCCGCCCGCTCGTGACCCCGCCATTGCCGAGAAAAGCGTCCACCGACTCGCCTGCAAAGCGGCGCGCACTTTACTGAATGGCTTAATGCGCCTCCATGCCCTGCCGCATGGTCATTATTGTCCGAAGGCCCCACACGATCGCCATAAATTCGCCATAATTTCGCTACACAGCCCCTTCGCCTGCATGAACACATAAATAAATCGCAGCAGAGGCATGGCTCCACTGGCGATTTAACACCGGCCCGTGAAATTGTCAATCTCTTGTCAAAGCGATTTATCCATGCTTATCCTCCAGGTGATCAAATCTCTTTCTCAGTTTTCCTGGAGGCACCACTTGCGCCGATTAGCGCTCCCCGTCGCCGTCACGGCGATGCTTATCCCCTTCCTCGCCCCCGAGGTCTCCGCCGCCACGCAGACCTCGACGGCCTCCGCCGCCCTGCTCGCCGACCCGCCGCCGGCCGACGTTCAGGAGATCGGCCCCGGCCAGTACTCCGCCGACAACCAGACCTTCAAGCTCACCGAGCTGGACGTGTCCGCGGGCGCGATCAGCCGCAGGCACGGTGTGGCGCTGGCCGGTGGCGACCTGGCTCGGCCGCAGTCGGCCCCGGCGACCCGCCCCGAACTGGGCGTCTTCGGGCCGAGCTGGCAGGCCGAGTTCGCCGGCGGTCAGATCAACCGGAAGCTCGAGAACCAGAACGGCACCCTTGTCGTCACGGAACTCGACGACGGGACGTCGACCAGCTACCCCCTCAAGAGCAGCGTCTCCACCCCTGACGGCGGCGGCATCCAGATCTACCAGGCCGCCAACGGATCCAAGATCACCGAAACCACCAAGTGGGACGCGGTCGTCGGTGCGATGCGCACCACGACGATCGAGACGCTCGTGTCGGACGTGGGCGCCCAGGAGGCGGGCGACGACGGCTTCACCAACGCCGACGGCACCCCCGTCAGCGCCACCGACCTCCAGCCCACCTACACCTGGGCCCGGCCGGCCGGTGCGCCGAGCGCCGACCCCTGGCGGGTGACCGACGTGGGCAACACCGCCTTCGGCAAGTCCACGATCACCTACGACACCCAGGGTCGCGTCAGCACCGTCAAGGAGCCGGCCGGCGTGTCAGACCCCGCGTCCGTCACCAAGTTCACCTACGCCACGGCCACCACGGCCACCAGCACCTCCAACGGCGACTTCGCGGGCCGGCTCAAGGAGGTCTCGGTCACCTACGGGACCGAGACACCGCAGACCGAGGCGAGCTACTCCTACGACCCGAACGGTCTGCTGCGCACCGTCACCGACCCCAGCGTCGGCGCCGTTCAGGGCACCTACTCCTACGACCCGGTGGGACGCCTGTCGTCGATCGACTCCGTCACCAACGGCGGCTGGCAGCTCTCCTTCCCGGCGGGCGTCGCGGCTCCCCAGGTGACCGCCACCGGCACCGACATGCCGGCCAACGGCGGGACCACCACGGGCGCGGCCGGGCTCGACGACCCCAACGCCACCGAGCCGCCGGCCGGCGACTTCCTGCCGGACGGCGTGGATCCCCCGCAGTCCTACCCGGCGAAGTGCAGCACGGCCGCGACCTGGATGTGGTACACGAAGTCGGGCTGCTCGGCCTGGGCATGGCACGGCGGCAAGTGGCGCAAGCCCGACTGGAAGCGCACCGCCAGCGGCTTCAAGGTCAGGGGCATCTACTACGACCACTGCACGAGCTCTCCGGACAAGCCACACAACTTCGACTTCCGGCCGGCCTGTGACTCCCACGACTACGGGTACGGCCTGATAGCCAACAAGAGGAAGCATTACCGCTACTACCTCTCCAACGCCCATTCAAAGGCTGACGTGGACAACCGGTTCTACGTCACCATGCGCGACAAGGTGTGCGGTGGCTACTTCATCCTGGTGCGGCCCGACTGCCGGGCATGGGCCTGGGTGTACTACAAGTTCGTCAAGAGGTACGGCAATCCCTGATAACCGCCCGAGCTCGACGTGACACCTGAGCTCTGACCTTTTCGGGGGACTTTCCCTCCGCCGGATGGCGGCCTCGGCCGCCATCCGGCCACCCCTTATGCCGGCGTCGTCTCCCTGCACCTCCTTCATGTAAGGCGCGGTACGTCATGAAATTGCGAGTCTTATCCTGTGTCATCGCGGCGCTGGCGGCCACGGCGCTCGCGACCGGGCCGGCCAACGCGGCAGAGGCCCCGCCCACGACTCCCGCAGCGTCCGCTTCGGCCACACAGCAGACCACTTCGACCGCTCAGCAGGGCACTTCGGCGGCTCCCTATGTCGAACCCCAGCTCAGCGCGCGGGTGGCGGCCGCGGGCAAGATACGAGTGAACGTCGTCAGCAAGACCCGCGCCGACCTGCCGGACGCGGCCTCCAGCGGCCAGGTCGTTCAGCAACTGTCCCGCTTCCCCGTGGTCACCCTGCACGTCGACCAGGCCGGGCTGGACCGGCTGGCCAAGCTGCCCAGTGTGGTGAGCGTGACCGAGGACAAGCCGGTGCGGCCGGTGCTGGCCGAGAGCGTCCCGCTGATCGGCGCCGACAAGACCAGGGCCGCGGGCAAGACGGGCGCCGGAGCCGTGGTGGCCGTGCTGGACACCGGCGTCGCGGTCAACCACCCCTTCCTCAAAGACCGGGTGCTGGAAGAGGCCTGCTTCTCCCCCATCGACGCCGACTACTCCTCCACCAGCCTGTGTCCCGACGGCACCGCCGAGCAGGAAGGGCCTGGCGCCGCCGACGCCGACCAGGGCCCCTGCGCCGACGCCGCGCTGGACTGCGACCACGGCACCCACGTGGCCGGCATCGCGGTCGGCAACGGCCAGGGTGTGACCGGCGCCCCGCCGGCCGGAGTCGCGCCCGGCGCCGAGCTCGTCGCCATCCAGGTGTTCAGCAAGTTCACCTCCGAAGACCTCTGTGGGGCGGGCGCCGCCCCGTGCGTGCTCAGCTTCACCAGCGCTCAGCTCGCCGGCCTGGAGAAAGTGCTGGAACTGAAGGACGAGGGAGTGCCGCTGGTGGCCGCCAACCTCAGCCTGGGCGGTGGCCAGTACACCGCCGCCTGCGACGGCGACCCGCGCAAGGCGATCATCGACAGCCTGCGCACCGCCGGTGTGGCCACCGTGGTCGCGGCCGGCAACGACGGCTTCGGCACCGCCGTGGCCGCCCCGGCCTGCGTGTCCTCGGCGATCACCGTCGGCGCCACCACCGACCAGGACGGCGTGGCCGCCTTCAGCAACCGCGGCGCGCTGCTGGACCTCTTCGCCCCCGGTGTGTCGATCATCTCCTCGGTGCCCGGCAACAAGTGGGCCTCCTTGAACGGCACCTCGATGGCCGCCCCGCACGTCACCGGCGCCCTGGCCGTGCTGCGCCAGGCGATGCCCGACGCCCCGCTGGCCCAGCTCGAAACGGCCTTGAAGACCACCGGCAAGGCCATCGCCTACAACGGCGTGACCACCCCCCGCATCCAGGTCGACGCCGCCGTGCTCGGAAAGACTCCTGACGCCGGAGCCTGGCCCGTTCCGTACTACGAGAACATGAAGGACACCGCGATCCCCGACCACGGCACCGTGACGTCCTCCATCTCGGTCACCGGCCTGCTCGGCACCGCGCCCGCCACCACTGAGGTGTACGTCGACATCCACCACACCTGGCGTGGCGAGCTGAAGATCGACCTGCTCGCCCCGGACGGCAAGGTCTACCCGCTGCAGGCCAACGACCCCAACGACAGCGCCGACATCCTGCACGAGACCTACCAGGTCAACGCCAGCGCGTCGCCGGCCAGCGGCACCTGGAAACTGCGCGTGCAGGACGTCGAATACCTCGACACCGGCTTCATCGACGGCTGGTCGATCCGGCTGCCCTGCTTCGGCAACTGGGACGACACCGCCATCCCCGATCCCGGCGTCGCCGAATCCAGCATCGTCCTGGCCTGGATCAACGGCAACGCTCCCACCCGCTCCCGGGTCCACGTCGAGATCGACCACACCTGGCGCGGTGACCTGAAGCTCGACCTGGTCGCGCCGGACGGCAAGGTGTACCCGTTGCGCGCCGCCGATGCCAAGGACGGCACCGACAACATCGATGAGAGTTACTGGGTGAACGCCAGTGCCTCAGCGGCCAACGGCACCTGGAAACTCCGGGCGGAGGATTTAGCCAAGGGTGACAAGGGCTTCATCAACGGATGGACCCTGACCCTGTAGCGGCACTCGCGAAACGGGGTCCGGCCAGGAACGCGGACGCGCTCCTGGCCGACCTCACTCTGCCGCGGTTATTCGTTGAGGAACAGCTCGATGACCGGTACGACGACGTCGGGACGCTGGACCGGCAGGTCGAGGGTCAGGGTGTCGGGGGTCAGGGCGCCGATCGCCGTGTTCTGGGCCGTCTGGCTGGGGTCGATCACGCGCGTACGGATCTCCGAGGCGTCGTGCAGGAACTGGGCGTACTTCACGCGCCCGCCCAGCCCTGGCAGGTGCAGGTGGCGGAACGGCCAGCCGAACACGTGCAGATAGAGCCGGTTACCGCGCTGGGTGTAGCGGCAGTCGGGAGGCGCGGTGAAGCCGCTGGGGCCGGCGCCGTAGATGGAGCGGGAGTTCAGCCGCATCCAGTCGCCGATGTCGGCGAGGCTCTGGCGGGCGCGCGGGTCGATCTGGCCGCGTCCGTCCGGGCCGACGTTGAGCAGCAGGTTGCCGCCCTTGGCGACGCTGTCGATCAGCATGCGTACGAGCAGGTCAGGGGTCTTGTAGTCGAGGTTGTCCCGGTCGTATCCCCAGCTGCCGTTGAGGGTCTGGCAGGCCTCCCACGGCACCTCCTGGCCGTCGATGGTCATCGGGGCGGCGGGCTGGTACTGCTCGGGGGTGACGAAGTCGCCGGGGATGCCGAGCCGGTCGTTGACGATGATCCCCGGCTGGAGCTCGCGCACCATGTCCATCAACTCGGGTGAGCGCCAGTCGTCGGCGCCCTTGCCGCCCCAGTAGCCCGTTCGGCCGGCGTAGGAGAAGTCGAAGAACAGGTAGTCGATCTGGCCGTAGTCGGTGAGCAGCTCGCGTACCTGGGCGTGCAGGTAGTCGGCGTACTTGGAGATGTCGCGGCCCTTGGCGGCGGCCTTGAACTCCTCGTCCTCGCGCTGCGGGTGCAGGGAGTCGACGGGGAACTCGGGGTGGTGCCAGTCGATCAGCGAGTGGTAGAAGCCGACCTTCAGCCCTTCGGCGCGTAGGGCCTCCACATACGGCGCGATCAGGTCCTTGCCCCAGGGGGTGCGCGTCACCTTGTAGTCGGTCTGCGCGGAGTCCCACAGGCAGAAGCCGTCGTGGTGCTTGGTGGTGAGAACGACGTAGCGCATGCCGGCTTGCTTGGCCAGCCGTGCCCACTCCGCGGGGTCGTACAGGTCGGGGTCGAAGTGGTCGAAGTAGCGCTGGTAGTGCTCGTCGGTCATCTGCTCGCGGTTCTTCACCCACTCGTGGCGGGCGGCCAGGGAGTACAGCCCCCAGTGCACGAACATGCCGAAGCGGGATTCGGAGAACCAGGCGTGGTCCACTACGTTCCTTTCAAAAAGGGGTTTCATCGGCCGCCGAGACCGCTCGTGGCGATCCCGCGTATGAGATGTTTCTGCAGGAGGATCAGGATCGCCGCGGTCGGCGCCATGGAGATCACCGAGGCCGCCATGATCAGGTTCCACTGGGTGCCCTGCTGGCCGACGAAGAGCGACAGGCCCAGCGGGACGGTGGCCTTCTCATCCACGGTGTTGATGATGATCAGCGGCCACATGAAGCTGTTCCAGTAATTGATGAACGTGAAGACCGCCAGCACCGCGAGCGCGGGTCTGATCAGCGGCAGCATGATGCTGGTGAAGATGCGCACCGATCCCGCGCCGTCGATGCGGGCGCCCTCGGAGATCTCTTCGGGAACGGTCAGGAAGAACTGGCGCAGCATGAACGTCCCGAAGGCGGTGAAGGCCCAGGGGAAGATCAGCGCCTGGAAGGAGTCCACCCAGCCGAACCATTTCATCAGCATGAACATCGGCACGACCAGCACTTCCTGGGGGATCATCAGCGTGGCCAGGAAGACCAGGAAGAAGCCGTCGCGACCGCGCCAGCGCAGCCGTGAGAAGGCGTACGCCGACATGGCCGACGCCACGAGCACCACGACCGTGCCGCAGATGGCGACGGCGAGCCCGTTGAGGACGAACTTCCCGAACGGCAGGAACTCGAATGTCTCCTTGTAGTTCTCCCACCGGATCAGCGAGCCGAACAGGCTCGGTGGCGACTGGAACACCTCGTCGGCGGGCTTGAGCGAGGTGGCCAGCATGTAGACCAGCGGCGTCAGGAACGCGGCGGCCACCAGGTAGAGCGCGACGTGTGAGATGACCAGCCTGACGCGGCGTACGGCGTGATCAGACATCGTAGGTCACCCATCTGCGCTGGCCGACGAACTGCACCGCGGTCACGCCCAGGATCAGCACGAACAGGATCCAGGCTCCGGCGGACGCGAGTCCGTACTGGTAGATCGAGAACCCCTTGTCGAAGACGAACATCATGAGGGTCTCGGTGTCCATGCCCGGCCCTCCGCCGGTCATCAGGAACGGCTGGGTGAAGACCTGGAAGGAGGTGATGAGCGTCATGGTCGAGGCGAAGAACAGCGCCGGGGAGATCATCGGCAGCATGATGCGGAAGAACTGCCGCCACGGTCCCGCCCCGTCGATCTGCGCCGCCTCCAGCAGGTGTCGCGGGATGGCGTCCAGCGCGGCCGCGAAGACCAGCATGTTGTAGCCGAACCCCTGCCACACGCTCATCGCGACGACGGCGAACATGGCCCAGCCCGGCTCACCGAGGAAGTTCGGCGCGTGCGTGCCGGTGGCGGCGTACAGCGAGCCGTCGATCAGCCCGTTCGGCTGGTAGATCATCCGCCAGACGATCGCGTTGGCCACCATCGGCGTGACCACGGGCAGGAAGAACACCACCCGCAGCGCCTTGCGGCCCTTGATGCGCGGGCCCATCCACACCGCCAGCCCCACCGACACGATGAGGTTGAGCGGCAAATAGAGCACCACGAACAGCAATGTGTTCAACAGCGCCCGCCGGAAGACGGGGTCGGTGAACAGCGTGGTGAAGTTCTCCAGTCCGGTGAAGGTTCGCTCGCCCACCGCGGGCCACTGGAAGAAGGCCATCACCAGAGACAGCACGATCGGGAAGAGGGTGAACACCGTCAACCCGATCATGCTGGGCGCCGCGAAGAAGGCCGCGGCCCTTCCGTCGCGGCGCAGACGGGGGCGCCGTCTGCCCGCGACCGCCGCGGGGCGGGCTATGGCGTCGTCGGACACTTCGCTCCTTAGGCCGGTGACTGCTGCTGCACCTGGTCGAGTGCGTCCGCCGCCGTGGACTGGCCGTTGAAGGCCTGGATGCCGTACTGGGCCAGCAGCTTCTCCACCGGGTCCCAGTTCTTGGTCGTCCGGAACGGCTTCGCGGAGGCGTTGGCGGCGTCGAGGACCGGCTTGGAGCCCTCGAAAGCGTTCTCGTACCACTTGTTCTGTACGGACTTGCGCGCCGGGTAGGCGCGCCCGACCGCGCCGAGCTGCCCGAGCACCTCGGCGCTGGTCATCGTGCTGACCGCCTTGAACGCCTCGTCGGGGTACGGGCAGGACTGGGAGATGCCGAAGCCGGACCCGGCCGTGTAACTCTTGGTCCCGTCTGGACCGGCGGGGATGGTGGCCAGGCCGACACCGAACTTGGCCTTCGCCTTGAGCTCCAGAACGGACCAGGGGCCGTTCACCGACATCGCCGCGTTGCCGTTGAGGAACTGGGTCTCGGTGAAGTTGTTGTCCACGCCGGGTATCTTGGGCGAGACTCCCTGCTTGGCGGTCAGGTCCGCGTACCACTGGAAGCCGGTCTTCATCTGCTCAGTGGTGAGGGTGAGCTTGCCGGACTCGTCCATCGGCTCCGCGTTGCCGGTCTTGGCGAGGATCATCGAGAACATCCCCAGGGCCGAGGGGTAGCCCACGAAGCCGTACTTGCCGCCGGTGGTCAGCTTCTTGGCCGCCGCCTCGAAGTCGGCCACGCTCCAGCCGACCTTCGGCTCCGGCACACCGGCCGCCTTGAACATGTCCTTGTTGTAGGTGATGATCAGCGAGCCGACATCGTAGGGCAGCGCGTACTGCTTGCCGCCCGAGGCCAGCCCGGCCATGATCGAAGTGTCGAAGTCGGCGGTGTCCAGGCCGTTCTTCTTGATCAGGTCGTCCAAGGGACGCATGCCGCTGACGTAGCCGCCCGTGCGCAGGCTCTGCATCGAGACGACGCACGGAGCGCTGCCACCGGCGAGGCGGGTGCCGAGCTTGGTGAAGTAGTCCTTGAAGGGCGAGGTCTCGAGCGTGATCTTGATGTTCGGGTACTTCTGGGTGACCTGGTCGGCCACTTTCTGCCAGGCGTTTCGGTCCTCGGTTCCGGACGCCCACATCCCCCAGGTGAGCGTGACCGCACCGTTGCTCGCCTTGTTGCCTCCCGCCGATTCCTGGCCGCCGCCTCCACAACCGGCCGTTAGTCCCCCCGCGATGACCACCGCTGTTGCGACCGCCAGCGATCTCCGACCGCTATACATCTGCCTGCCCATCGCAGCTCCACTCAATAAGCTCGGGGCCGAGTTAATTGATCCGAAACTAGGGCGTAGCAATCCGTAATGTCAATGAGCTCGTGATAGGAAATATCCGATGACTGCTCGCCGAACAGCCGGTCGTGGCGATCTGACCCGCGTCGAGATCCTGGCGCTTCTCGGCACTGCGGGCGCCCTGGACCGCCGTCAGATCGCGGCCCGGCTCAAGCTCGGCGACGCGACCGTTCACGAACACACGAGACGCCTTCTGGCCTGCGGTTATCTGCGGACTCTCAGTCCACAGGCCGGGGTGGTGGGCCGGCCGCGCATTCCCCTTCAGGTCGTGCCTGAGGCCGCCGCGACCATCGGCGTGCGCGTCGCGACCGACCACCTCGTCACGGTGGTCGCGGGTCTGGATGGACGACTGCTCACATCCGATGTATCGTCCTTCGACTGTCACGCAGACCCGCTCACCCAGCTACTCACTGTCATCGACCGGCGATTGGCCGACCCTGTCCTGGGCCCCAGGCTCAAGGCCGTGGGCGTGGCCGTACCGGCTTCCGTTGATGCGGGCTATATCCGGTTCTGTCCCCGCTTTGGGTGGAGCAACCTTCCCCTCGGCGAACGGCTGCGCGCCGAGCTGCCGATCCCGGTGCTCGTCGACAACGACCTGACGGCCAGCACCACCGCCGAGCTCCTGTATCGGGCGGGACTTGAGCACGACGACTTCCTGGTGCTCGGTATTGGCGACGGGGTGGGGGTCGGCGCGGTTCTGCGGCGGCGGGTGCACCGCGGTCCGGGCGGGCTGTCCGGCGAGTTCGGCCACACGCCGGTCGCCGCCACCGGCCCGCGCTGCGCCTGCGGCGCGCGGGGCTGCCTGGAGACCTTCACCAGCGACGACGGGATCCTGCGCGCCGCCCGTCGCGAGGGCCTGGCCGAGGCGTCCACCACCATCGAGGAGCTCCGCTCGCGGTGGGTCGCCGGTGAGCGGTCGCTGGCCCGGGTGCTCGCCAAGGTCGGCGCCATGCTCGGGCGGGCCGTCGCCGGCGTCGTCAACCTGCTCGGCACGCCCACCATCGCGATCATCGGCGAGAACCACGTTCTCTGGCCGGGCCTGGAGCCCGGGTTCTCCGTGGTGATGCGGACCAGTCAGGTCACCGCGGCCCACCGCGTCCAGGTGATCGTCCGTCCGTGGAGTGACGCCCAGCATGCGCTCGGCGCCGCCGGTCTGGCGCTCGCCGCTCCGGAAACGCTCTTCATCTGACGAGCTTGCGTCATCGCTATTCAGCGTTTCTATGTACTAGTAGTCAGCATTGCTGGGTAGTTGAAGAGGTGTTCCATGGGCAAGCAGGCGACGGAGATGCTCAAGGGGACGCTGGAGGGCATCGTCCTGGCGATCCTGTCCAGCCGGTCCGCGTACGGCTACGAGATCACGGCGTGGCTGCGGAAGCAGGGCTTCTCCGACATCGCCGAGGGCACCATCTACGCGCTGCTGGTCAGGATCGAGCAGCGCGGCCTCGTCGACGTGGAGAAGGTCCCGTCCGAGAAGGGTCCGCCGCGCAAGGTGTACTCCCTCAATGACCAGGGACGGGCCTACCTCGAAGAGTTCTGGAGGACCTGGAGCTTCCTCACCGAACGGCTCGAACAGCTCCGCGAAGGAGGAAAGCAGACATGACCACAGAGCCATCAGGCCGCTATCCCTGGCCGGCCACCTTGTCCAAGAAGGAGTACAGGTTCGCCCGGATGCGGGCGACCTTCTCCTCCAGGCTGAGGGACTCATCGATGATCCCGCCCCCTGCCGCCTCCTTCTTCCCGCGCGTGTAGAGGGAGCAGGCCAGGTCGGTGCACAGGTAGTGCCCGACCGAGTTGCCCAGGCGGCCGGCTTCGCCGGTTCGGCGCGCGGTCATCAGCGCCACGCCGCCGTTGGTGTGCGTGGTCAGGCACAGCGAGCACATGCTGCGCGAGGTGAAGCCGCGCGACGCGCCGGATGCCACCCGCAGCGCGATGCCGACGAGGGGGCCGTCGCGTTCGGCGACCAGGTAGGCGCGTTCGGGCGCACCCGGATCTCGCCACCCGAGGAAGTCGAGGTCTTCCCAGGGATGGTCCGCGAGGTCTTTGGGGACGTTCAGCCGCTTGGTCTCTCCCTTGGAACAGTTCACGAATGATGTACGGATGTCGCGCTCGGTGATTGCTCTCATGGGCGGGGAGGCTAGCTTCCTTACAGGTATTATGCAAATACTTAAGGCCTGTAAGTTAACGGAGAAGGGCGGCACATGGCACGCGCGGGATTGACCGCCGAACGCCTGACCAGGGCGGCGGCGGACCTGGCCGACGAGATCGGTTTTCAGAACGTGACCGTCTCGGCGCTCGCACGCGGTTTCGACGTCAAGCCTGCGGCCCTGTACTCGCACGTCAAGGACGTGCAGGCCCTAAGGGTGGGGGTGGCGTTGCTGGCCCTGGCGGAGCTCGCCGACAGGGCCGCCGCCGCCCTGGCCGGCCGCGCGGGCAAGGACGCGCTGGTGGCCTTCGCGAACGCCTACCGGGGCTACGCGAAAGAGCATCCGGGCAGGTACGCCGCGATGCAGATCGAGCTCGACAGAGCGGACACCAGCGCGGGGCGTCCGCACTCGGACATGACCCGCGCGATACTGCGCGGATACGCGCTCTCGGAGCCCGATCAGACGGACGCGGTACGCATGCTGCACAGCACGTTCCATGGCTACGTGAGCCTGGAGACGGCGGGCGGGTTCCGCCGCCACCCTCGTGACGTGGACGCTTCGTGGTTCAGAGCGCTGGACGCCCTCGACGCCGTTCTCCGCAACTGGCCGCCGGCCTGAGCTTATTCATTGGCCGCTTCAGGACGCGGGGTGCGATCATGGATCGATGGCGACGACCTGGGACGAAGCATTCGCGAAGCGGTACCAGGAATGGTCGAGTCATATGACGGCCGACGTGGACTTTTACGTTGGCCTCGCACGCGAGGCGGACGGGCCGGTGGTCGAGCTGGCGATCGGGGACGGGCGGGTCGCGATCCCGGTGGCGCGGGAGACCGGCCGGCGGGTCGTCGGGATCGATGTCTCACCGGCGATGCTCGCGCAAGCCCGCACCCGTGCGGCCGAGGCCGGTGTGGAACTCGACCTGCGCGAGTGCGACATGCGCGACTTCGCCCTGGACGAGCCCGCGGCGCTGATCTACTGCCCGTTCCGATCACTCCAGCACCTGCCGACCTGGGCCGACCGTCGCCGTACCTTCGAGCGGGTCGCCGCCTCGCTCCGGCCGGAGGGGCGATTCGCCTGGAACGCCATCGCCTTCGACCATCGGATCGCGGTCCAGCTCGACGGCGCGCGGCAGGAGAAGCCCGTACCGCACACGGTTCGTTACGCGGTTGGCGACAACCGCGTCGACCTTGTCCTCAACGACGGCGCGAAGAGCTCCTTCTGGTGGGCGACGAAGAACGAATGGCTCGGGCTTCTGGATGTCGCCGGACTTGAGGTGGAGGCGCTCTACGGCGGGTTCGCCCGCGAGCCGTTCACCGAGGACAGCCGCGAGTATGTGTTCGTCGGCCGCCGACGGCCCTCCTAGGATTCTTGGAGCCCCGGAGCATCGTCCCCATCGCGAAAGCGCCGAGCACGCAGCCGATCTGCGCGAGGGCGAGAGAGGTGGGCAGGGAAGGGAGCCTCCCGAGGTCGCCCAGCGCCGCTGCGGGCAGGAACAGCAGCAGCGACGCGCGCCGTCCCACCACGGACCTGGCCGCGTATCCCGCTGCCGCCGCCATGATGATGAGCCACGGCACCGGTTTCCAGAGTGCGATCTCATGGTTGGTGGCGCTGTCGAGCAGGTGCCTGCCGACCTTGCTGGCGGCCAGCCCGATCAGGCCGAACGGCATCCAGAGCAGGACCGTGCGCCAGGGGATGTGCGACGCACCCTTGCGGGCCGGACCGGTGAAGGCGACGGCGACCGCCACCAGTTGCGCCAGAAGGGGCAGGGCGACGTTCGGTAGTGCCATGGGCAGGAAGAAGGGCGATGTGCCGACGTGCAGGAGGAACGCCAGCGCGCCCAGTGCGGCGATCCCCCGGTCGCGAAACGCGACCGCGAGCACGGGCAGGGCGAAGACGATGACCGGCCGAGCCCAGAACAGGATTGACCCCGGTTCTTGCGCCCAGTGGTGAAGCAGGCCGAACCCGATGCTCGGTGCCAGGAAAATGATCTGGCGGGCCAGCGTGTCGGTCAGGATGAGCAGCGGCCACAGCGCCGCACCCACGGCCACGGCGTCCCGCCAGGCGGGCGCCGACACCGTACCGAAGGCCCGCCGGCAGTGCACACGAACCGCGCCGGCCAGCAGATCGGCCGTGTCGGCGAGGTGCGGGCGGGTCTGTCCGGGCCGTGATCCGGCCAGGAGTACGCCGATCATGTCCTCCTCGTGCCGGGTGCGGTGATCGTGGGGATAGCAGGCCAGGAGCCGCCGGTATCGGGCTTCGAGGGAGGTCACGCCATTCCTCCGAGGCCGGCGGCGCGCAGCCGGGTGGATGCCGCTCGCGCGTGACGGCGCATCCGCTCGGCCTCCGCCGCCAGCCGGGTCGCCCCGTCATCGGTCAGCCTGTAGTAGCGCCGGACCCGGCCGTCCACGATCTCCTCGCGATCCTCGGCGATGAGGCCCTCTTCCTGCAGGCGGTCGAAGGCGGCGTAGAGGGTCCCGGCGCGCAGCCGCACCCGGCCCTCGGAGATCTGTTCGACGTCGGTGATGAGGCCGTAGCCATGTTGGGGGCCGGCGGCGAGCGCGGTAAGGATCAGGAAAGTGGGCTCCTGCATCGATCTCATTCGAGCATCATATACCGATGATCTTTCCATGAGGGCGGCGCAGGGGGTGGCGCGTCCCACCTCGTCCATGTCACACTCACTGTTATAGAACTCTATGAAGAGTTATAGAACGAGGTGAGTGTGTGATGCGAGAGATGTCGCCATGGCGGGAGCCCGTCCCGGTGGGCGGGACGATGGGCGAGCCTGAGGCGCGAGGCCGATTCGGCGAGTACGGCGGGCGGTACGCGCCGGAGTCCCTGGTGGAGGCGTGCCGCGAGGTGGACGAGGCGTTCCGGGAGGCACGGGCGGATGCGGGCTTCCGCGGCGACCTGGCGGAACTGCTCGCCTTGCACGCCGGACGGCCGACCCCGCTCACACCGGCCCGGCGGCTGTCGCAGGAGCTGGGCGTGCGGCTGTACCTCAAGCGCGAGGACCTCACCCACACCGGGTCACACAAGATCAACAACGTGCTTGGCCAGGCCCTCCTCGCCACCCGGATGGGACGGCGCAGGCTGATCGCCGAGACGGGAGCGGGCCAGCACGGGGTGGCCACCGCGACCGCCGCCGCACTACTCGGGCTCGAAGCCACGGTCTTCATGGGCGAGCGCGACATCGAGCGGCAGGCGCTGAACGTCTTCCGGATGCGCATGCTGGGCGCCGAGGTGATCCCGGTCACCACGGGCAGCCGCACGCTCAAGGACGCGACCAGCGAGGCCATGCGGCACTGGGTGGGCGTCACCGGCGACTCCCACTACTGCGTCGGCTCGGTCATCGGGCCGGATCCGTACCCATGGATGGTCAGGGAGTTCCAGCGGGTCATCGGCGACGAGGCCCGCGCGCAGTGCGCCGCCGAACTGCGGACCGGCGTGCCGGACCATGTGGTCGCGTGCGTCGGCGGCGGCTCCAACGCGGCCGGTACGTTCGCCGGCTTCGCCGACACCTCGGCGCGCTTCGTCGGTGTCGAGGCGGAGGGCGGCGCCGGTGCGGCCCGCGGCAGGCTCGGCGTCCTGCACGGCTGCCGCTCGCTGTTCCTGCAGGACGACGACGGGCAGATCGTCGAGGCGCACTCCATCGCCCCCGGCCTCGACTACCCGGGGGTCGGCCCGGAGCATGCTCACCTGCGCGAGCTGGGCCGGGCCCGGTACGTCACGGTGGCCGACGAGGAGGCGGTCGGCGCGGCGCTACGGCTGGCGCGCACCGAGGGGATCGTCCCGGCGCTCGAATCGGCGCACGCCCTCGCCTGGGTGATCCGCGCGGCGGGCGACGGCGAACTGGCCGCCGGATCGACGGTCCTGATGACGCTGTCCGGCCGGGGCGACAAGGACATCTCTACCCTGAAGGAGCTGCTGTGACGGACATCCTGGCCCTGGGCGAGGTCGAACGCCACCTGCGTGCCCGCCGGGACACCGGTCGCGGTCTGCTCATGCCGTACGTCACCGGGGGCATCACACCCGGCTGGACGCGATACCTGAAAGCGTTCGCCGCAGCCGGCGCGGACGCGATCGAGGTCGGCCTGCCGTTCTCCGACCCCACGCTCGACGGCGTCACCATCCAGCAGGCGAGCAACGCGGCACTGGCCCGGGGGGCGAGCACCCGCCGGATCCTCGCCGACCTGGCCGAGGTCCAGAGCGTGGGCGTGCCGCTGGTCGCCAGCACCTACTACAACCTGGTGCTGCATGACGGGCCCGAGACGTTCTGCGCCGCGCTGCGCCGGGCCGGCGTCGGCGGCCTGATCGTGCCCGACCTGCCGGTACACGAGGCGGACGAGCTGACGGACGTGGCCGCCGCCGCCGGGATCGAGCTGGCCCTGCTGGCGTCGCCGTCGACGCCGCAACCGAGGCTGGCGGAGATCTCACGCCGCAGTCGCGGATTCGTCTACGCGGTGTCGGTGATGGGCACCACCGGCGAGCGGGCCGACCTCGCCGCTTCGGCGGCGGAGCTCACCGCGCGGCTCAAACGCGGCACCGACCGGCCGGTCTTGCTAGGATTTGGCATTTCCACGCCTGACCAGGCGCGGGAGGCAGGCCGGCAGGCCGACGGCGTGGTGGTCGGCGCCGCGGTCATGCGGCGGGTGCTCGACGGGGCGGGGCCGGACGACCTGCGGGCCTTCCTCGCGACCCTGCGCCAGGCCCTCGACCAGGAGGGTGACCGACCACGATGACTCCCGATGCCGGGCCCTCGACCAGGAGTGACGCACCAGGATGACCCCCGACGCCGGGCATGAGGCGAGATACCGCGCCATCGCCGCCGACCTCGCCGCGAAGATCCGGTCGGGACACTACGCCCCCGGTGCGGCCCTGCCCCCGCAACGGGAGCTGAGCACCTCCTACGGGGTGACCCTCATGACGCTGCGCCAGGCGTTGCGGGAGCTCAGCGACGAGAAGCTGATCGTGCAGCGGCCCGGCAAGGGCACGTTCGTGGCCCCGGCCCATCTGGCGTACCAGCTCGGCTCGCTCCGCAGCCTGGCCGACGATCTGCGGGAACAAGGCCACGACGTACGCACCGTGGTGGCCGGGCGGGCGATGCGCCGGGCCCCCGCCCGGATCGCCGCGGAGCTGCGGCTGCCTCCCGGCGACACCGCCCTGCGGCTGGAGCGGGTCCGCGAGTTCGCCGGCCGTCCCGCCGTACACCAGGTGTCCTGGGTACGCCGGCCGGCGGCCGACCAGATCCGCGAGCGCGACTTCACCGCCGTCTCCCTCTACACGGCGCTCGCCGAGGCGGGAGTGGCGGTGGCCCGGGCGTCGGAGGTGGTCCGGCCCGGCCTGCTCGACCCCGCCGCCGCGCGCCGCCTGCACGAGCCCGAGGGCAGTGCCGTGCTCGTCAGCACCCGGATCGCCTATACGCCCGACGCCGTTCCCGTCGTGTCCGACCATGCCACCATCCTGGGCACCATGATGGAGATCCGCACCGAACGCGCCGCGACCGGCCTGTCCCTCACCTGGCGCGCCACCAGCTAGGTGGCGGCGCGCCAGCGAGAGTATGAGCCCGAGTATTACGACGGGTAGCACTCTCGCCGCATCGGCCGTAGCATACGGATCATGGCCAAGGAGAGAACATCCGTCAGCATCGCCCCGTGGGTCCTGGAGGCGGTACGCAAGCACGCTGAGGCGAACGGGCTCAGCGTTTCCACCGTCCTGGAGCGCGGAGCCCTTCGCGAGATCGCCGCCACCCACAGCGCGGCCGCCCGCGCCAAGGTCTACGGCGAAAGCGCCCACCAGGAAGCCGACGAGCGGATCGTCGCCGACGACACCGCGCGGGCCGCCGACGAGCGCCGCGGCGAGGCCGCGTGAGCCACCGATTCGGCGAGCTGTGGACCGTCCAGCTCGGCGACCGTGAGGAAGTCCGGCTCGTCGTGACCGGCGACTTCTACCACACGCTCTACAACGACAACGTGCTCACCGCCCACGTCGAGGCCGCCGACCTGGCGCACGCCCTGACCGCCTTCGTCGTCGACGTCGGCGACGACCGAGCCGCCATGATCGACCGCATCAGCACCGTGGCGGCCACCCGGCTCAAGAGCAAAGTGGGCGACCTGCCCGAGGCCCAGCTCGCCGCCGCGCGCAGCATGCTGGGCACGATCTTCTCCGTCACGGGATGACGCGCCGCCGGCGCGGCGCGGACCGCGGCGGCGGGCGGGCCTACCTCCCCCGCCGCGCGAGGTCGGCGACAGGGACCCGGCTGAGCTGCACATCCTCCTTGTTGGTGCCGTAGGCCGCGTACAGAGAGCCCTTCCACACGATGCTCTTCGGGTAGCTGTACCCGGCGTTCTTGTACAGGCCCTCGTAGCGGCGCGGCTGCAGGTCCTCGGCGGTGCGCAGGTTGTAGGCCTTGTCGAAGGTCACCCCGTCGGCGCTGGTCAGCACCGTCAGGGGGTACCTGTTGCGGGTGCCGGTCGGGTTGCCCACCAGGTAGGCGGTGCCGTCCGGCAGGTTCCCCGCGCTCTGCTTGGTGCGCGAGTCGGGCACGTTGGTCTCCACCGACGCCGACCAGGTCTCGCCGTCGTCGGTGCTCACCGCGGCGAGCTTGCGCAGGGTTCCGCCGCCCTGGTCGCGGAAGACCATCACGATCGAGCCGTCCGGGCGCCGGTACCAGCTCGGCTCCAGCTCGCGGCTCATCTCCGGGGTGTTCGGCTGGTTGGTGAAGTCGCCCTGCTTCCAGCCGGAGACGCCGAGCGGGTCGTCGGTGTAGTACGGCTTGACGAACAGGCCGGGCTGCATGTGGAACGCGGTCAGCACCCGCCCGCCCGGCAGCGCCTTCACGTCCTGCTCGATGATGCCGTTCACCGGCTGCCCGTCGGCTCCGGTCACCCGGCGGGGGCTGCTCCAGTGCCGGCCGTCCCTGCTGGTCACGTACTCGGTGTAGCCGCCGCGCGGGGTCAGGCCGCGTGGCCAGACGTTGAGGTAGGCGACGAGGGTCCGCCCGTTGGTCCACCAGCCGCCGCTGGAGGTGTAGCCGTCGGTGCGCGGCGCGGTGAGCGGGATCTGCTTCGACCACCTCTTCCCGTCTTTGCTGGTGGCGTAGGTGACGATCGTGTCGGGCGCGTCCTCGTCCACGGCGGAGCTCTGCCACTGCGCGTACAGCCGTCCCTTGAACGGTATGAGGACGACGCCGTGGTTGTACTTCCGGTCTTCGGCGCCGGGCGCGAAGACCGTGATGGTCTCGGCGCGCGCGGCGCGGTCCAGGCCGAGCGTGGCGGTGTTGGAGGTGTCGATGAGCCCGTCGGGCACCTTCAGCGGCGGGCCGTCCGTGGTGGCGTGCGCCGGGGCGGCGGACAGGGCGAGGAGGGCCGCCAGGGCGAGGGCGGCGGTGCGGACAGAGGGGTGTGAACGCGTACGCGTCATGGCATTCTCCATTTGGCTGGATGCGAAGCGATCAAGGTGGTCAGTGGTGGAGCGGGAGGTCGCGGGCGAGCCGCCGCAGGGCCTCCTGGTCGGGTTCCGGGATCGGCATGCGGGAGCGGCCGACCGGCCGCCCGGCGAGGCGGTGCACGGCGAGCATCCGCGTCGGCTCGCCGCGGATCGCGTCCACCACCTCGTCCACGTCGCCCCGCAGGCGCGCCACGGCGCCGACGTCCGCGCGCTCCAGTGCGGCTCGCATCGCGACGAACGGCTTGGCGAACGCCGACGCCACGCCGGACACGATCCCGTCGGCGCCCGCGGCGGCCGCCGCCGCGTAGTCGGCGTCGCTGCCGGTGTAGATGAGGAACCCTTCGGGCAGGCGGGCCCGGTACGAGGCGATCGTGTCGAGCGATTCGCCGCTGACCTTCACCCCCACGACGTTCGGCAGGCCCGCGAGCCGTACCAGCAGTTCCTCGTCCACCGCCACGCCGGTACGTGCCTCGAAGAGGTAGACGAACATGTCCAGCCCGGCGGCGTCCGCGCTGACGTCCCGGAAGAACGCGTAGACCTCTTCTGGTGGCGTCGGCAGGTAGAACGGGGTGAGCACGGCGATCTCGCGGGCGCCGGCCGCCCGCGCGCCCGCGATGAGTCGCGACACCTCGTACCGGCTGGCGGCCCCGACGTGCACGATCACGCGGATGCCGGGCAGCACCTCCACGGCGAGCGCCGCGACGGCGTTGCGCTCCTCTATCGACAGGGCCGGGAACTCGCCGGTCGTGCCGAGCACGAGCGCCCCCTGGACCCCGGAGCCCGCGACGTACGCGAGGATCTCACGGGTCCCGGCCAGGTCGAGTGCGCCGTCCTCGGCGAACGACACGGGTACGGCGGCGATGATGTCATGTGACGAGGTTTCAGTCATGGATCTTTCGCGGGAGATGGGGGATACGGGGAGATATGCGGATCAACCGGCGGCGTACGCCTCGTCCATCGAGGCCAGCACCTGCTTGGCGTCCGCCTGTCCGGAGAAGAGCTGCTGGATCCCGGCGAAGTGAGCGGCCTGCACCTGCGCGTTGGGCCAGCCGGAGTCCGGGAAGGGCGCGGTGTGACTGGCGGCGATGATGTCGATCGCCGCCCGCACGGCCGGCGCCGCCTCGACCTCGGCCCCCTGGATCGCGGGGATGCCGGGCGCGGTGTCGAACCAGACCTTGATGGCCTCCGGCGTGGCCAGCCAGTCGACGAAGCCGAGGCCGTTCACCCTGTTCTTGGCCTTGTCGTTGACCGCGAAGCTCACGCCGATGCCCCGCGGGACCGGGTTGGTGCCGCTGTCACCGCCGGGCAGGGGGAAGAACCCGAACTCCGCGTCCTTCGGGGCGGTCGAGGTGATCTGCGAGTACGAGGCGAGCACCTGCACCACGCCGACGGCCTTCCCGGTGTTGACCAGGTTGTAGGAGGCGGTCACGTCGGTGCCGAGCGGATCGGCGTTGAAGCAGCCCGCCTTGCTCATCTCCAGGTACTTGGTGAAGGCGGCCTCCCAGCCGGAGTCGGCGAAACGCGCCTGCTGCTTCGCCATCTTGTCGTTGAACGACGGGTCGGCGGCGTAGACGGTCGAGGCGACCAGCGCGTACGGGATGAGCTGCGTCACCCAGTCGGTCTGGATGCCCAGCGCGAAGGCGACCTTGCCCTTGGCCTTGACGTCCGCGCAGAACTTGAGCAACTCGGTGTAGGTCGCCGGCGTCTTCAGCCCGGTCACCTTCAGCGTGGCGACGTTGTAGATCGCGCCGATCGCGTCGAGCTTGGACGGCAGCCCGTAGGTCTTGCCGCCGATCCGCATCGTCTCGGCGGTGCCGGGCTCGATCTTGGCGGCCCACGGCCGGTCCGACAGGTCGGCCAGGTAGCCGGCCTTCTGCAGGATGGAGATGGCGCCGGGATTGCCGCTGCCCGGCCACACCGTGAACACGTCGGGCGCCGTCCCCGACGACAGTTGGGTACGCAGCGTCGTCTGGTACTGCGCGGTGTCGGCCACGGTCACGTTGATGTCGAGGCCGGTCTTCTTCTTGTACGCCTCGACCACCGCCTGCATCGGCGCCTGGTTGTTCGACGTCGTGGCGATGGTGAGCGCCTTGGGCTTGTCGTTGCTCGACGCCTGCGGCTGCGACCCGCAGGCGGTCAGGGTCAGCGCCGCCGCGGCGAGAGCGGCGATCTTCCGGTTGAACATGCTGGTCGTACTCCAGGGGGGTCGAAGGGAAATCAGTGGATCGGCGTCACAACGGGCGTTGCGGCTCCGGCCGGGAAGCGGAAGGTGTAGCTTCCCGACGCCAATCGCAGCCGGGTGCACTCCGGCCGCTCCGCCTGGAGGATGACCCCTTCCGAACGGGTGACGGCCTCGCCACCTTCCGTGATCATCGCCACTGAGGGCACCGGGAGCACGGCCTCGGCGGCCGCTCCCGGCGGTATCAGGACCGACCATTCGCACCACCCCGCCTCGTCGCGGCGCCAGGAGCTGGCGACGCGCCCGCGAGGGGTGTCGATCGCGCCGCGCGCCCAGTCGAGGGAGGTGTGGAGCTGCGGCGCGAGCCGGATGTCGGCGTACCCGGCCGAGCCGGGCGCCTGCCCGATGCCGAGCACCCCGGTGAACAACCACTCGCCGACCGCGCCGAGGGAGTAGTGGTTGAAGCTGTTCATCCGCGGCGACTGGAAACCGCCCTCCGGCGTCCAGCCGTCCCAGCGCTCCCAGATCGTCGTCGCCCCGTTGCGCACGGAGAACAGCCACGACGGGTAGCGGTCGTCGTTGATCAGCGCGTACGCCAGATCTGAGCGGCCGATCGCGGTCAGCGCCGGGCACAGCAGCCCGATGGTGATGAATCCCGAGGTGAGGGAGACGCCGCGGCGTTCGATCGCCGCCACGAGCCGCTCGGCGACGGCACCGCGCTCCCCCGCCGCGCACAGGTCGAAGGCGAGGGTGAGCAGGTAGGCGCCTTGGGTGTCGCCGTGCACCCGGCCGTCGGGGCCGACGAACTCCGCCCGATAGGCCGCGCGGACGCGCTCGGCGAGGCCGGCCAGTTCCCGCGCCTCGGCGTCGCGCCCGAGCACGGCGAGGCTGCGCGCGGTCAGCTCGGCGCTGTGCGCGAAGTAGGCGGTGGCCACCACGTCCTTCGGGGTCTCCGCGCCGACCTGCAGCCAGTCCCCGTAGTTGTTGCCGACGCGCTCGCGCCAGATCAGCCCGGGATTGTGCCGTTCGACGTGCCGTACCCAGGCGACCATCGCGTCCACGGACTCCCGCAGCACGTCGGCGTCGCCGCTCGCGCGGTAGAGGTGCCAGGGGATCGTCACCCCGCCGTCGCCCCAGGCCGGCGCGCCCTCCCGCAGGTGGATGAGGCGGGGCGAGAGGTCGGGGAACGCGCCGTCCGCGGACTGGCCGAGGCGCACGTCCCGCAGCCAGCGGCGCAGCAGCGGGGCGACGTCGGCCAGCAGCAGCGCGGTCGGCGTGAACACCTGCGCGTCGGCCAGCCAGCCGAGCCGCTCGTCGCGCTGCGGGCAGTCGGTCGGAATCGACACGAAGTTGCCCCGCAGACTCCAGGTGATGTTCGAGGCCAGCGCGTTCAGGTCCGCGCTGGAGCTCTCGAACGCGCCGGTCAGCGCGAAGCCGTTGTGCAGCACGACCGCCTCGACCTGCTCGGGGCCGAGCTCCCCGGTCAGGCCGGAGACCTCCGCGTAGCGGAAGCCGTGCAGGGTGAAGCGGGGCTCGAACACCTGCGCCGGCGAGCCGTCGGTCCAGAAGACGTCCACGGGTTCGGCGGTGCGCAGGTTCGCCGTGTAGAGGTCGCCGTGCTCGTCGAGCACCTCGGCGTGGGTGAGCTGGACCCGGGTGCCGGCGGGCTGGCCCGTCAGGGTGAGGGCGACGCGGCCGACTACATTCTGCCCGAAGTCGACCACGAACCGCCCGCCGCCCCGCGGCGTCACCGCGACCGCGGGCACCCGGCCCGTCACCCGCACCGCCGGGTCGGCCTCCGGGACCAGCGTGGAGGTGTCGCGGGAGGCCACCACCGCCGCCGACCAGGTCGAGGTGTCGTGTCCTGGCAGTTCCCAGCCAGGTTCGGCGCGGCGCGAGTCCTCGTACTGGCCCATCAGCAGGTCGGCGTAGAGGATGTCGCTCGGCGACTCCTTCCACCCCTCGCCGCTGACGATCGACCGGCGCGACCCGTCCGCCCCGTCCACGTCGAGCTGCACCAGCAGCTCGGGCTCGGTGCCGTAGTGCTGCGCCTGGTGGCGCCGGTCGGTGCCGATGAAGCCCACGTACCAGCCGTCGCCCAGCAGCGCCGCGACCGTGTTGCGGCCGGGCCGCAGCAGGGCGGTCACGTCCCAGGTCTGGTACGTGATCCGCTCCCGATACTCGGTCCAGCCCGGCACCAGCTCGTCCCGCCCGACCCGACGGCCGTTGACGTAGAGCCGGTACACGCCCTTCGCCGACGCGTGCACCCGGGCCGACGCCGGCGCCTCGGTCAGGTCGAAGCCGTGGACGAAGCGGCGTACCGGCTGCAGCTTGTTCACCGTGTAGCTGATGTCGGTGTCCTGTGGCGGCGAGGCCACCTGGCGGTAGATCGGGTTGCGGCCGATCCACGCGGCCCGCCACTCCCCCGCGTGCACCACCCCGGTGCCGAACCGGGCCCGCGCCACCGTACGCGCGCCCGTCTCGTCCTCGACCTCGACCTCCCATTCGTAGGCCGACGACGTCACCAGCGGCCCGCCGCCGTAGCGGGCGCCGACAGTGCTGTCCGACTCCACCACGCCGGAGTCCCACACCAGCACCGCGCCGCCGGTCGCCGGCAGGTGCCGCACCCGGACACGGTAGGAGCGCTGGCGCGCGCCACGCCGCTCCGACTCCAGCCGCCAGGAGAACGAGGGCGCGGCGACGACGCCCAGCGGCTCCTGCTGCCCGCCGGTCCGCAGCTCGTAAGGTCGCAACCCGGTCATCCCTTCAGCCCTCCCGCGAAACCGCTGATGATCCTGCGTTGCAGCAGGAAGTAGACGACCAGCACCGGCAGGATGCTGATCACCAGGCCGGCGAACACGATCGGCCAGTTGGATACGTACTGCCCGACGAAGGCGTACAGCGCGACCGTCACCGTCTGTCGCGGCGTCCCGCTCAGATACAGCAGCGGGACCAGGAAGTCGTTCCACACGGTGATCGCGTTCAGGATGACGACGGTGCCGGTGACCGGGCGCAGCAGCGGGAAGATGACGCTGCGGAAGGTACGCAGCGCGCCCGCGCCGTCGATCGAGGCCGCCTCCTCGTACTCCCTCGGGATCGCGCGCAGGAAACCGGTGTAGAGGAAGATCGAGAACGGCACCTGCATGCCGGCATAGAGGATCACCAGCGCCCACAACGAGCCGAGCAGCCCGACGTCGCGCATGGTCTGGTAGAGCGGGATGAGTGCCACCTGGAACGGGATCAGCATGCCGGCCAGCACCAGCCAGAAGACCGTGGACGACAGCTTCGAGGTGATCCGCGCCAGCGGGTAGGCCGCCATCGAGGAGATGACCACGATCAGCACCACGCTGACGCCCGTCACGATCGCGCTGTTGACTAGCGCGCCCGCCAGGCCCGCCTGCTCCCAGGCGGCGAGGTAGTTGTCGAAGGTCGGTGCCGTCACCGGCCGCAGCGGCGAGGAGGCGTCGCCGGCCGGCCGCAGGGACAGGTTGACCAGGATGTAGACCGGCAACACGAACACGAGGGCGGCCAGGAGCATGACGGCCTCGCGCGCGAACACGCCCTTGGTGTAGCGGAACATCAGCTCACCGCCTGCCGGTTGGACAACCGGTACTGCGCGACCGAGAACACCGCGACGATGACGGCCAGCACGAGGGCGAGCGCGATGCCGTACCCGAACTGGTCGAACTGGAAGGCCGACTTGTAGAGCAGCGTGGAGAGCGTCTCCGTCGCCCCACCCGGTCCGCCGCCCGTGAGCACGTACACCTCGGTGAACATCTTGAATCCGCCGATCAGGGTCAGCATCACGTTGATCGTGGTCGCCGTGGCCAGCAGCGGCCAGGTCACCGACCAGAAGCGGCGCCACGCGCCCGCGCCGTCCACCGCCGCCGCCTCGATCACCTCTGGCGAGATCGACTGCAGGCCCGCCAGGTAGATCACCATCGAGTAGCCGGCGTGCTGCCACACCACGATCATGACCACCGACACCGCCGCCCACGTCGGGTCGCCGAGCCAGCTCTGCCGCAGCGCGCCCAGCCCGACCGCCTCCAGCAGGCCGTTGACCGCGCCGTCCGGCGTGAGCATGAACTTCCACAGGTACGCGACCACCACCGGCGTGATCACGACCGGGGCGAAGAAGACCACGCGCAGCACGTTGCGCGTCTTCAGGCCCGTGTGCAGACCGACCGCGAGCAGCAGCCCGACGCCGTTCTGCAGCACCGTGATCGCGAGCGCGAAGATGAGCGTCATGGTCAGCGCTTCGAGCGAACTATCCGAGGAGAAGATCCGCGCGAAGTTGTCGAGGCCGACGAAGTTGTAGTCCGGGGAGAGCCCGTCCCAGTCGGTGAAGGCGAGCGCCCCGCCGCGCAGGGTCGGCACCACGACGGCGAACCCGTAGAAGGCGAGCGCGGGCAGCGCGAACCACAGCAGCTTCCGCGACGGCGCCGCCGGCCCGCGCCGCCCACCGCCGTCCGTTCGCGGCGCTTGGGTGGCCGGGCGCGCACGCATGGTGGGCCTCTTCGACGTGAGCACTCCGAAACCTTCCGTTCACTGTTAACGGTGGTCAGTTAACCGTTAACAAAGAGCGTGCGTCAAGACCGGCAGCCCTTGGGCCGGGCTCCTGCGATACCTTCGGCCGTAGCAGAATCCAGGGGGTCCCTGGCATGCTCACGCTGGCGTTCTCCGCCTACGACCTGACCTCCGTCAGGTTCGCGTACTCCCCGCTCAGGGAGGTCTCCGCCGGCATCCAAGCGCTGCGCACCCCCGCCGGGCGGCCCCTGAATCTGCCGTGGTTCAAGCAGGTAGGCCCCCTGATCGGCGGCGAGCCGGCCCTGCTGCTCGGCCTGATCCTGTACGCGCAGGCCTCGTACGTGCTGCCCTTGGCCTGGCCGCCGACGGACTCCCGGCATCCCCGTACGGTCTGCTCATCACCGTCAAGGGCGCGATCGTTGTGATCTTCCAGCCGCTGTTCATCTCCTGGCTGTCGCGCCTGCCCCGGCTGCCGGTCTGGTGGGCCTCGGCCTGGCCAGCCGGCCGTGGCACTACGTGGTCACGGTGGTGGTGTGGTCGATCGGCGAGATCGGCATGGCGGGCTTCGAGGCGGCACTGATCACCGACCTCACCCCGGACGGCGCCTACGGCACCTACCAGGCCCTTTATGGCTGGAGCATCGCCATCGCCCGCTTCGCCGGATGGGCCGTCGGCGCCGTACTGTTCCAGGCCGGGATGCTGTGGTGGGCCTGTGCCGCGACGGGCGTCCTGTGCGTGGTGTTCGTCTTCACCCTGATGCCCACCGTCGCGCGGCGGGAAAGGCAGGCTCAGTTCTGCGGTTTGCGCCACACGATGCTGTAGCGCAGCAGCAGGTGGCGGCGGTAGTGGGAGCCGGGCAGGATCTCCGCGGCCAACGCGCGCATCTGCGGATACGTCACCGGAGGCGGCCACACGGTAGGGGACGAATGCTGCCAGAGGCCCTTCCTGGCGCGGTGGAAAGTGCCGACCGCGACGCCGGCGAGGGCTCGCGGCAGGTCCCTGGGCATGGTGCTGCGGGCGAGGCCGACGATGGCCAGGACGCCACCGGGGCGCAGCAGATCGCGCATCCGGGCCAGCCCGCCGGCGGCGTCCATGTGATGCAGGGTGGCCACCGACGCGACGACATCGAACGAGGCGGGCTCGAACGGATGGGTGAGGAAGTCGCCGAGGACGTAGTCGACGTCGTCCGACTGCTCACGGGCCTGGTCGATGCTGGGCGCGTCGAGGTCGATACCGATGACCTGCGGCACGGCCCGCCGCAGTTCACGGGCGAGCATGCCTTCGCCGCAGCCGACGTCGAGCGCCCGCCGGGCTCCATCAGGGACGGCGTGGAGGATGCGGGGGTGGTAATGAATGTTGTGGTTCCATCGCCTGCGGCCCTTTTCTGGCATTTGATCATTTTGCCAGAGCTCCTGGTGAGTCAGCGTTGGCGCTCTTCGGCCGTCTGCGGAGCGTAGTGGGGGGTGGCCAGGTCCAGCAGGACCATGGCGTCGTAGTCGGGGGTGCCGGGCTCGGCGACGTACACGGCCAGGCGCTGGCCGGGAGTGCCTTCCAGGTGCATGCTCTGGACGTCGAGGGTGATCGTCCCGACGTGGGGGTGGCGGAAGGTCTTGCGGGCGTTCTTACGGCCGGTGACCTCGTAGCGTTCCCAGAGCTTGGCGAAGTCGGGGCTCTTGAGCAGGAGTTCGCCGACGAGGTTGGTGAGGTCGGGGGCGTCGGGGTCGGTGCCGGCCTGGGCGCGCAGCCGGGCCACGCAGCCGCGGATCTGGTTCTCCCAGTCGGGGAACAGCTCGCGGGCTGTGGGGTGGAGGAACAGGTAGCGGGCGAGGTTGCGTTGCTTGGCCGGCCAGTCGTCCATCCCGGCGTACAGGGCGAGCCCGCCGGGGTTGCAGGCGAGCAGGTCCATGCTGCGGCTGACGATGTAGGCCGGGTTCGGGCGCATGGTCTGCAGCAGGAGCTTCAGGTGCGGGCGGACCGTACGGCTGGGCGGGGGCGGCGGTTCGGGCGCGTAGTGGGCTGCCCGGGCGGCGAGGCCGCGCAGGTGCTCGTGCTCGTCCTCGTCCAGGCGCAGGGCGCGGCCGAGGGCGTCGATGACGGCGGGGCTGGGCCGGGTCTCCTTGCCGCGCTCCAGCCTGGTGTAGTAGTCGATGCTGACGCCGGCCAGGGTGGCGAGTTCCTCCCGGCGCAGGCCCGGGGTGCGGCGCAGGCCGGGACCGGCGGTCAGGCCGACCTCGGCAGGGGTGATCTGGGTACGACGGGCGCGCAGAAAGCGGCCCAGCTCGCTGCCGCCGGCGTCGTTGTGCTGCTCAGCCATGCTTTCAGTCTTACAGCCGCCGGCCGCGAACCGCGCGGCCGAGGGGGGCCCTGTCACACCCCTGAACGCGGCTCCCCGGCACAGCACGGTCTGCCACCGGGCGAATGCGCTGAGCACGATGGATGTTGGTGACGATGTCGCACTTCCTTTCGTCAGGAGATTCATCCCTTGTCCACCGCTACCCTTCCCACGTCCTCGATCGGTGATCTCGCCAACCGCCGTTTCGGATCTGGCCCGGCGCTGATCGCCGCGCTCCTGGGGTTCTTCGTGATCACCCTTGACGCGCTCGTCGTCAACGTCGCGCTGCCCGCCATCGGCCACGGCCTCGGGGGCGGCATGGCGGGGCTGCAGTGGGTCGTGGACGGCTACACGCTCATGTTCGCCGCGCTGCTGCTGTCGGCCGGGTCGGTGTCCGATCGGATCGGCGCACGGCAGGCGTACGCGGTCGGGCTGGCGGTGTTCGTCGCCTCCTCCGCCGCGTGCGGCCTGGCCCCGAATCTGGGCGTGCTGATCGCGGCACGTCTGGTGCAGGGCGCGGGTGCGGCGGTGATGCTCCCGGCCACGCTGGCGCTGATCCGTGAGGCGTTCCCCGACTCCGCCAAGCGGGCGTGGGCGATCTCCATGTGGGCGCTGGGCGGCTCGGTGGGGACGGCGGCCGGTCCGGTGGCCGGTGGTCTGCTGACCCTGATCGACTGGCGGATGATCTTCTTCGTCAACGTTCCCGTTGGGTTGACGGCGCTGTTCCTGCTCACACGCACCGCGCGTTCCCCGCGCCGGGAGGCGCCGATCGACTGGATCGGGCAGATCGCCGCGGTCGCGGCGATGAGTGCCCTGACGTACGGGGCCATCGAGGCCGGGGCCGTCGGCCTGGCCGCGCCCCCGGTGCTGCTCGCGTTGGCCATGGCCGTGGTGGCGGCCGTGGTGTTCGTGGTGGCGCAGGCGCGCGGGACGCATCCGATGGTGCCGCTGCCACTGCTGCGTTCGCGGACCATGGCGATCTCGGCAGCGGTGGGCTTCGCGATGAATGTCGGTTTCTACGGCATGATCTTCTTGCTCGGCCTGTACTTGCAGGAGATGCGGGGCCTGTCCGCGCTGTCCACCGGCCTGGCCTTCGTGCCGATGGCCCTGCTGACCGCCTTCGTGAGCCCGACCTCCGCGTGGTTGTCGGCGAGGTTCGGCGCACGGATGCCGATCATCACCGGGCAGCTTCTCATGGCGACCGGCCTGGCGATCCTCATCGCCGTCCCGGCGGCGGCGCCCACGTGGCTGCTGGTCGTACTCATGATCCCGGTCGGGACCGGCGGCGCACTGGCCGTACCGTCACTGACCGCGCTGCTGCTCGACCGGGTCCCCGCCGAACGCGCCGGAACCGCCGGCGGCGTGCTCAACGCCTCCCGCCAGACCGGCGGCGCGCTGGCCGTGGCGGTCTTCGGCGCCCTGGTCGCCGACCGGGCCGGCTTCGTGCCCGGCCTGCACACCGGCCTGCTGATCGCCGTGGCCGCGCTGGCGGCGACCGCCGCGGCCAGCCTGCTGCTCAAGCCCGTCCCCCGCGAGGGACGATCACACACATCAAGGTATCGATCCATTGGAGAGAGCAACGATGAAGCACATCAAACTGCGTGACCTGGACGTTTAGCGCTGGCTGCTGGCCCAGGGCGACGACATCGCTCCCATCCCCGGCACCAAGCGCGTGAGCCGGGTCGAGGAGAACACCGCCGCCGACGGCATCCGGTTGTCGGAGGAGCAGCTCGCGGCGCTCTCCAGCCTGCCCCGGCCGCCGGCGACACCCACACCGAGGCCGGGCTGCGGATGCTGGAGCGCTGACCTACCCGCCTTCCCGCAATCCAAAGGAGCACCTCATGCGTGCAGCCGTGATGTACAGTGCCGGCGACGTCCGCGTCGAGAACCGGCCCGACCCGAAGATCCAGCAGCCCACCGACGCGATCGTCCGCGTGGTGCTGTCATGTGTGTGCGGCAGCGACCTGTGGCCGTACAAGTCCATGCCCGCCACCGGCACCGGACGCCCGATGGGGCACGAGTTCCTCGGCGTGATCGAGGACACCGGCTCCCAGGCGCGCACCCTGAAGACGGGCGACCTGGTCGTTACGCCGTTCACCTACTGCGACAACACCTGCGACTTCTGCCGCAAGGGCCTGCAGCCCTCCTGCCGCCACGGCGGCCGCTACGGCCTGGACGGCGTGGACGGCGGCCAGGGCGAGGCAGTGCGGGTCCCCCAGGCCGACGGCACCCTGGTCAAGCTACCGCCTTCGCCGCTGTCATCGACGGCGGCACGATCAGCCGCCTGGGCGTTCCGCAGTACGAGGACGGCCCCATCGGCCCTGCCATGATCATGCGGAACATCACCCTGACCGGCGGCGTCTCACCGGCCCGCGCCTATATCGAGGAACTCATGCCCGACATCCTGAACGGCGTCATCGACCCAGGCCGCGTCTTCGACCGCACCGTCGGCTTGGAGGAGATCCCCGACGCCTACCGCGCCATGGCCGACCGTGAAGCTCTCAAGGCGCTCATCCGCCCCTGATCTCTCGTCGCTCTGTTCGAAGAGCGGCAGAGGCGGAGTCGTCACCGGCACACTGCTGCGCTCGGCGTGCAGCCGAGTAGTCTCCAAGCTCGATGTCCGTATCGTGAGCCTCGGGCGCGTTCGGCGGTCCGTTTCTCTTATGGAGGGGTAGCGATGTTGCGTGCGGTGTTCGTACGAACCTTGAAGGCTGGTGTGACATATGAGCAGTTCAAGGAAGCTTGGGTTCCGGAGGATACGGACGGCTATCCCGCGAAGGTCAGCGTCTCGCGCAATGTCGCCGACGACCGGCAGGTGATCACGGTCCTTGAGCTGGACATGTCCCTGGCCGAGTTCGAGGGCACGCGTGCGGCGCTGACCCGTCCGGACGCACTGGAGCGGCTCGCCGAGATCGTGGAGACGACCGAGTTGGCGGGCCTGTATGAGGGTGTACTCGATGAGAGGGATCTGTGACGATCGCGGGTGAGTGATGTCGTTCAAGGCCGAGCAGATCGCGCGGCTGGCCGAGTCCGGGTGGTCGTGCTGCGAATCCGTGGCCGAAGCGGTGGCGCGGGCCGGGCTACCTGCGGTGACGCCTGACTACCTGGCGGCCGCGTTCTCCGACGATCTGTGGGAGGCCGCCGGGCGCGCGGTGCTCGCGCTTCGGAACCACTTCGCCTCGGCTCGCTTCGCGGAGGAGGCGATGTACGGGATTCTGCTGGTACCCGACCCTGGTCGGTTGGACACCCGGGGCCCGATGGCCGCGGCCATGCGAGCGGATCAGCTCGACACGCCCACCGAGGACGTGTTCGACGCGCGGCTGCCCGCAGGTGTCCTCGGCGTCCGACCCGGCAGGCCGTGGACCATGGTCGCCACGGTCACCGGGGTCTATGGGCCGTCTCTGGGTAGTCACCACCAGATCGTGGACGGGCCGGCGGCGTCGTTCACGGTGGCGGGCACGGACACCAGGACGCTGATGATCCGTCAGCTCTGGGGCGCCCGAGTCCTGCAAAGCGGGCGTGACCTGCCCGACTGCGAATCGAACGCGAGGTGGACGTTCACGCTGTTCCCCGGCGAGGGCCTCACCGAAGGCCATGCCGAATCCGGCACCGTGCTCAAGGGCAAGGTGCGTTTCCGGCTCGGCAAGCCCGACCGCGGCATCGGATCGGCGCGCGTGGCTCCCGCCATCGCCGTCACTTAGGGCGCCAGCGGCCCATGATGAGACGCCTACGCCCCGCCGTACGCGATGGCGTTGGGGCCGAACAGGGCCTTGATGTCGCCGTAGAACGCCGGCCCTGGGGTGATCTGGAAGGGTTCCAGGTTCAGGAGCACCCCTTTCGCGCCATGGCGGTGCAAGCGCACATGTACGGGCGCGCGACCGGGATGAGCGGTCAGGATGTGCTTGAACTCCTCCACAACCCGCCGGTTCAGCAGGCTCTCCTGGAGCGAGATCACCACGGGTAGCTCGGTGTTGGCCGTGGTGATGTCGAGGACGGCGATGTCCTCGCCGTACACGCTCAGTGTCTCGTCGCGGACGTTGATCCGTCCGCGCACCGAGATCACCCGGTCCTCGGCCAGCGTCTCGCCGTACAGAATGTACGTCTTGGGGAAGATCAGGCACTCCACGGCGGCGTCGTGATCCTCAAGGGTGACGATCGCCCACGGGCTGCCCTGTTTGGTGACCTTGCGCTGCAGGCCGGAGACGATGCCGCTGACCCGGACCGGGCCGTCCTGCCGCCCGGAGGCGAGCAGGTCGGCGATCGTGGTGTCGCGGTTGGCGTCCAGAACGCGTTCGGCGCCGTCGAGCGGGTGGCTGGAGACGTACAGGCCGAGCATCTCGCGCTCGTAGGCGAGCAGGGTGGCCTTGTCCCACTCCCCCTCCGGGATGGCGATGGAGAAGGCGCTGGTCTGTCCCGGTTCGCCGAACAGGGAGTCCTGGCCGTGCGCCTCGTTGCGCTTGACGTCGACGACCGCGTCGACGGCCTGCTCGTGGACCGCCACCAGGGCCTTGCGGTGATGCCCCATGCCGTCGAACGCGCCCGCCGTGGCCAGCGACTCGATGACCCGCTTGTTGCAGACGACGGACGGGACCTTGGTGAGGAAGTCATTGAAATCGGTGTAGTTGCCCTTGGCCGAGCGGGTGGTGACGATCGCGTCCACGACGTTGGACCCGACGTTGCGTATGGCGCCCAGCCCGAAGCGGATGTCGGAGCCGACGGCGGCGAAGTCCAGCACGCTGGCGTTGACGTCGGGGGGCAGCACCTTGATGCCCAGCCGCCGGCAGTCGGACAGATAGACGGCCATCTTGTCCTTGTCGTCGCCGACGGAGGTGAGCAGCGCGGCCAGGTACTCGCACGGGTGGTTGGCTTTGAGGTAGGCGGTCCAGTACGAGACCAGGCCGTACCCGGCGGTATGCGACTTGTTAAAGCCGTACCCGCTGAAGGGCACCAGAACATCCCAGACAGCCGAGATCGCCTCGCTGGAGAAGCCTCGCCCGCGCATGCCCGCCGAGAACTTGTCCCATTCGGCGTCCAGGACTTCCTTCTTCTTCTTGCCCATGGCCCGGCGAAGCATGTCGGCGCCGCCGAGCGAGTAACCGGCGAGCTGCTGGGCGATGGCCATCACCTGTTCCTGGAAGACGACCAGGTGGTAGGTGTCGCCGAGGATGGGTTCGAGCGCCTCGCCCAGTTCGGGGTGGATCGGCTCGACCGGCTGTTTGCCCGTCTTGCGCAGCGCGTAGTTGGTGTGGGCGTTCATCTCCATCGGGCCAGGGCGGTAAAGCGCGTTCACGGCGGCGATGTCGGTGAACGTGGTCGGCTGCATCAGCTTCAGCAGCACCCGCATGCCGCCGCTGTCGAGCTGGAAGACCCCGAGCGTGTCGCCGCGGGCCAGCAGCTCGTACGTCGTGGCGTCGTCGAGCGGGACCTCCAGGATGTCGATATCGGCACCCTTGTTGGCGCGGACGTTGGCGATCGCGTCGCCGATGACGGTGAGGTTGCGCAGGCCGAGGAAGTCCATCTTCAGCAGGCCCATGTCCTCGGCCTGGGTGAAGGGGAAGCCGGTGATCACCGGGCCGTCGGCCTTCGGTCTGGTCAGCGGGATCACGTCGATCAGCGGATCGGAGGACAGGATCACCCCGGCGGCGTGGACGCCGGTGCCCCGGGTCAGGCCCTCCAGGCCGGTCGCGGTGTCGATCACCCGTTTGACGTCAGGGTCCTGCTCGTACATCGTCCGCAGTTCGGCCGCCTCGCCGTGGCGGGGGTGGCCGGGGTCGTGGATCGCGGCGAGCGGGATCTCCTTGCCGCCGTCCGCCGCGGGGAAGGCCTTGGTGACGCGGTCGCCCAGCGCGTACGGCAGGCCGAGCACCCGGCAGGAGTCCTTGATCGCGGCCTTGGCCTTGATGGTGCTGAACGTGACGATCTGGCAGACCCGGTCCTCGCCGTACCTGCGGGTGACGTAGTCGATCATCTCGTCCCGCCGCCGGTCGTCGAAGTCCAGGTCGACGTCGGGCATGGTGATGCGTTCGGGGTTGAGGAAGCGTTCGAAGATGAGCTTGTGCTCGATCGGGTCGAGCTGGGTGATGCCCGTGCAGTACGCG
This sequence comes from Nonomuraea sp. NPDC049750, assembly GCF_040659625.1. Taxonomy (NCBI): domain Bacteria; kingdom Bacillati; phylum Actinomycetota; class Actinomycetes; order Streptosporangiales; family Streptosporangiaceae; genus Nonomuraea; species Nonomuraea sp. NPDC049750. Next base: position 171,901 of record NZ_JBFANB010000017.1, on the reverse strand, counting down.
ACCATCGACCCGGTGGCCGAGCCGCGGCCGGGGCCCAGGCCGATGCCGTTGTCGCGGGCGTACCGGCAGATGTCGGCGACCACCAGGAAGTAGCCGGGAAAACCCATGGTGTCGATCACCGACAGCTCGTAGTCGATGCGGTCGAGCACGTCCTGCGGCGGGTGGCCGTCGTAGCGTCGGCGTGCGCCGTCGAGGGTCTCCTTGCGCAGCCAGCTTGACTCGCTCTCGCCCTCCGGTACGGGGAAGCGCGGCGTCAGGTCCCGGTGGGCGAACACCTCGCCGTAGTCGCCGACCCGTTCGGCGATCAGCAGCGTGTTGTCGCACGCGCCGGGAACCTCGGCGTCCCACAGCGCCCGCATCTCCTCCGCCGGTTTGACGAAGTAGCCGCTGCCGCTGAAACGGAAGCGCTCGGCGTCGGCGAGCCGCTTGCCGGTGCCGACACACAGCAGCGCGTCGTGCGCCTGGGCCTGGGCCTCGGTGACGTAGTGGGAGTCGTTGGTGGCCAGGGGCGGCAGGTTGAGCTCCTTGCCCAGTTTGAGCAGCTCGTCGCGGACTCGGCGCTCGATGGCCAGGCCGTGGTCCATCAGCTCCAGGAAGTAGTTGTCCTTGCCGAAGATGTCGCGGTAGCGGGCGGCGGCCTCGCGGGCCTGGTCGTACTGGCCGAGCCGGAGCCTGGTCTGTACCTCCCCGGACGGGCACCCGGTCGTGGCGATGATCCCTCGGCCGTGCTCCGCGAACAGTTCATCATCCATGCGCGGATATTTCTGGACATGGCCCTCTAGCCAAGCCCGCGACTGGAGCCGGAACAGGTTCTTCAGCCCCTCCGCGCCATCAGCCCACATCGTCATGTGCGTGTACAGCCCGCGCCCCGAGACGTCCCCGCCCTCCCCCGTCTCGTCGTTGGAGCGGCGCAGCGCCAGGTTGTCGCTGTAGTACACGGGCTGCCGGTGACGCCGTGAGGCGGGCGCGACGTAGCTCTCGATGCCGATGATCGGCTTGACGCCCGCCTTGCGCGCCGACTGGTAGAACTCGTACGCCCCGTGCACGTTCCCGTGATCGCTCATCGCCACCGCGGGCATCCCCTGACGGGACACCTCGTCCATCAGCAGGCCGACCTTGGCGGCCCCGTCGAGCATGCTGTACTCGGTATGGACGTGCAGGTGTACGAACACTACTCCCCCTGGTTGTAGGCTCTTGGGCGAACCCGTGCATTCGACCCGAGAGCAGGCGGGGTTGTCCAACAATCGACACACCGAAACTTCACAACCATCGGTTGTATCCGCAGACCTGGATCTCGGCACCGTGCGCGCCTTCGTCGCCGTCACCGAGGACCGCTACTTCAGCGAGGCCGCGGCCCGTCTGGGCATCACCCAGCAGGCCATCTCCAAGCGGATCGCGAAGCTGGAGTCCGATCTCGGCCTGCGGCTGTTCTTCCGTTCGCGCAACGGGGCCGACCTCACCGAGGACGGCCAGGCGTTCCTGCCCCACGCGCGCGCCCTGATCGGCATCGCCGACCAGGCGCGGGAGGGGCTGCGCCGACGGCGGCGCGCGCTGCGGGTCGATGTCCTCGACACCCGGGTCGCCTCCATCGACCTGATCCGCTCCTTCCACGACGCGACCTCCGAGGCGGACATCGAGATCATCACCTCGAACGGGTACAGAAGCGCCCGCGCCGCCCTCACCCGAGGCTCCGTCGACGCCGCCTACTGCCGCGTCAGCGGCACGCTGGAGGAGGAGCTCCGAGCCGTCCCCGCCTACTGCGAGCCTCTCCACCTCCTGGTCAACCGCGACCACCCGCTCGCCGATCAGCCGTCCGTACGGATGGCGCAGCTCTCAGGGACCAGCGTGTGGATGCCCGGCAACGCCCCCGGCAGCGAATGGGCCGAGTTCTACGACTCCCTCGGCGCCGACTTCGCCATCACGATGGACGTCTCCGGGCCCGACTTCGGCTGGGAGCACTTCGTGGAACAGGTCGGCGTCGCCGGGCGGGTGAGCATCGTCGGCGAACGCACCCGCCTGCCCTGGCGTCAAGACACCGTACGGATCCCGCTGGTCGATCCCGTGCCCGCGTACCCGTTCCTGCTGCTCCACCACCACCAGAACCGTCACCCGCTGCTGACCGCGCTGATCGACTTCGTCACCCGCGACTACCAGCCCTTCGACCCGGACCACCAATGGCTCCCCGAACCCGACCGCGCCTCATTCCCTGCTGGGTAACCCCGCCTTCCGGGTAGTCGCGCGGCCGGAGCACCATGGGTCACGACCATCACGCACGACAAGGGCGGACACTGTGCAGCGCATCGGCATCATCGGAGTGGGCGAGATCGGGCGGGCCATCGTGATGGGCCTGTGTGACGGGGGCGGTGAGTCGCCGGAGGTCTTTCTCTCCCCGCGCGGCGCTCGCACCGCCGCGGAGCTGGCCGAGCGCTACGAGGGCGTGCGGGTATGCGCGGACAACCAGGAGGTGGTGGATCGCTCCGAGGTGGTGATCATCGCCGTCCGGCGACCGGACCGGCACGAAGCGCTGGCCGGGCTGCGGGTGGACGCGGGCACGGTCGTGGTGAACCTGATGGCCGGGGTCGGCAACGACGAGCTGCGCCGGACGCTCGCCACGGACGCGCCGCTGGTGCGGGCCATCCCCCTGCCCACCGTACGAGAGCGTCGCTGCGTCACGGTGACCTACCCGTCGCACCCGGTGGTGGACGCTCTCTTCGAGCACCTGGGCGGGGCGCAACCGGCCGCGGACGAGGCGGCCTTCAACATCTTCTCCGCGCTGACGGGGACGCTGACCACCCACTACTCCTTCCTCGCCACGCTCGCGTCATGGGCCGTCGAGCACGGCATCGCCGCCGACGACGCGGACCGCTACGTACGCGGCCTCTTCCAGGGCGTCGGCCGTTCCCTCAGCGACGAGACCCGCTCGCTGCAACGGCTCGCGGCCGATCACGAGACCCCGAACGGGAGCAACGAGCGCATCCGCACCACCTGGTTCAACCCCGCCAACTCCGACGCCCTCGGCAAGGCCCTCGACGACCTTCTCACCGATCTGAACTAGCCGGTGAGTGCTGGGCCTCGTACGCGGTTCTGCCGGCCTCGATGTCGGTGATGTGCTCCATGGCCCAGCCGGCCAGGGCCAGCGCGGGCGGGATGAGGCTGAGCTCGGTGGGGTCCCGGTAGCACTGACGAAGTTTCGGTCGGATATAGCCGTGACCTGTGGTGATTCCGCGGCGTGGGGCCTCGAAGTCGATCAAGCACTCGTGCACGTGTCCGCGACACGTGCACGAGTGGGTGGTGATCAGGAGCTCCAGGGGGTGGCCGTCAGAAGCGGAACCCCCAGCCGGGTGTGCCGGGCTGCGGAGCGACGGGCTCGCCGAGCGTGCTCACCTCAGCGGGCGGGACCGCCGGGCAACGGGCTCCCTTCGCCGGGAGTGTCTGCGTGAGCAGGTAGGACTCGATGATCTGGTTGCCGCACGCGCCACGCCCCAGGACGATGTGCCCCCAGCCCTCGTACGTGAGCAACCGCCCGGAACGCCCCAGTTGGCGGGTCGCACCCAGTGCCCACGGGTAGACGGTGGCGGGGTCGTGCAGGGAGTTGGCGACCAGCAGCGGCGTGTCCGTGCGGACGTTCAGGCGATGCTGCGGGTTGGGGATCGGGCCCGGCGTCCCGAGGCAGGCGACGCTCGTCGCGAGCGCGATCGGGCTGTACCGCATTTCGGGCGCGATCTTGGCCATACGGCGCAGGCGCCCGGCGAACTCTCGGTAGTCCCGGATCGGCAGCCGGTAGTCCAGGCAGAAGATCTGCAACGGGTTCGGGCTGACCTCCTCCGCGCTGGTCTTCGGAGCGCCGGTGAGCGACATCCGCAACGTGCTGTCACCCGTCGCCCGGCCAGTGTCAAGATCGGCGAGCAGTTGGGAGAGCGCCAGCCAGTTGAAGGGATCGTAGAAGGCGCCCAGCGCCGCGTTAGCGATCACGAACGCGGTCACCGGGACGTCGGGCTCCCCCGGTACGTGCAGTTCACCGCGATCGGCCCGCTCCAGCAGCCCCCGCCAGAACGCCTTGACGTCCTGGCCGTGCTGGAGACAGCGGCTGTCCCGGTCGCACCAGGCCGCGAACTCGTTGAAGGCGTCCTGCGCGCCCCACGTCTCGGTGTCCATGAACGCCTGCGTGCCCAGGCTGTGGTCCATGGTGCTGTCGAGGACGAAGGCGCGGACCCGCTTCGGGTAGCGCTCGGCGTACAACTGGCCGAGGAGGGTGCCGTACGAACCGCCCCAGAACGACAGTTGCCGCTCACCGAGCGCGGCGCGGAAGGCGTCGAGGTCGGCCGCCGTGCTGAGCGAGTCGACGTGGTCGAACAGCGGGCCGGTACGCGCCCGGCAGTCGTCGCGCAGGCGCTTGTTGTAGGCGACCATCCGGTCGAAGTCGGCCTGGCTCTTCATGAGCGGCTCCGGCGCCTGCGTCAGCAGGTCCGTGGAGCAGAGGATGGGGTGGCTCCGGTTCGTGCCGCGCGGGTCGAGGCCGACGATGTCGAAGCGGCGCAGCACCTCGGGGCTGAAGCGGCGCGGGCTCGTGAGGACCAGGTTCACTCCCGAACCACCTGGGCCACCGGCCCCCAGCGTGAGCACACCGATCCTGGCCGCCGGGTCGGTGGCCTTGCGGCGGGCGACCCCGACCTGGAAGGTGCCGCCTTCCGGATGCTTCCAGTCGACGGGAACGGTGATCGTCCCGCAGTCCACCTCGGGAACCTCCGGACACGGCGTCCAGGAGATCGCGGCAGGGGCCGGTTCGGTCCGCTCGGCGGTGGCCGTGGCCGGCGTGATCAAGAGGAGCGGGATTGTGAGCCCCGATAACAGGGCGACGAATCTTCGCATGCCCCGATCTTTGACCGCCTCCGGTCAGAAGGGAATCGAGCGAAGGTATGGACGTGACCTCATCCGCAGGTATGACGGCCGGGCGGATGCGAGGTGCTTCACACGGCATCACAGCCGGGCGGAACGTGTCGTCCATGGGGCATGACGAACTCGCGACAGACCTCGGTGCTGATCACCGGAGGCAACAAGGGACTCGGCTTCGAGGCGGCCCGCCGGCTCGCCGAACTGGGCTGGACGATCTTCCTCGGCTCGCGCGTCGGTTACGAATCGATGCCGCTGGATGGCACCCTGGCCCAGCGTTTCGTCATGTTCTACGCCGAGCCGGGGACAACCGATCACGACAAGATGGTTCTGCTCGACATGGACAGGTCCGCACCCGCGACGGCCGACCCGTGATCACCACGCGCCCTCGCCGAGCCGGACGGCAGGTGAGTCTAAGCGTCGCCGGTCAAGGTGTAACCGCGGGTGACCGCGATGAGGCCGCCGTCCTCTCTGGTGGCCGCGACCAGGTGCGGTGGCCTGGGGACGAAGCCCGGCACCGCGGTCAGCCCGTCGGTCTCGCCGATGACGGTGAGGCGAATCCGGTCCGCTTCCGGTACGCGCAGGGTGATCTGGACTCCCTGGGCGGGGATGCCACGGAAGCGGATCTCTGAGGGCCAGGTTCCGGCTCGCGTACCGGTCACGGGGACGCTCGCCGACCCGAACCGGCCGGCCGACGCGGTGGTGTGGCTGATCGGCTGGTCGAGCCTCAGCGTCAGCGAGCGCGCGCCCTTCCCCGCTGTCACGTGCAGTTTGAGCGTGCCCTCGCGGTGGGCCAGGACGGTGGCTCGCGGGCCGTCGGCGGCGATCGCGGGTGCGGGACCGGTCCACAGCGTGCCTCGCGCGTACCCGGTGGGCAGCGTGGTGGTGTCGTGGCCGGTCACGTACTGCCTGGTCCACTGTGGCGGGTCCGTGTCGGCGCTGACCCAGTGAGCGGTGCGGGTGTCGGCGTTCATGACGTAGGCCAGGTGTGTGCGCTGCGGCTGACTGGCGTCGAAGTCGTCCGCCACGAGCCCGGTGGCGATCAGTCCCGTCGTCAGGAGAAGGGCCGCCAGAGACACGGGGAGGAGGACGGCGCGTTTCGGCCGGATGGCGAGCTCGGGCAGGAGCCGGGCGGCGGGGTCCGGCGGGAGCTGGGTGGCGGGGTCCGGCAGGCGGCGGGTGGCGGAATCGGGCAGGAACAGTTCCGCGATCTGCACCACGGCCAGTCCGAACAGCGCCAGTATCAGCGCGCTCACCCCGCCGAGTGCCAGCCCCATCCCGTCGAAGACGTCCCCGGCCAGGGACGGCAGCAGCATCGCGGCCGTGACCGGGCCCAGCAGCGCCGCGGCCGCCCGCGCCCAGGCAGGTCCGCGCGACAAGGCGGCGGCCAGGCAGCCGAGCGCGCCCAGCAGTGCCGGCAGGGCGAACAGGAAGGACGCGCCGGGAGCGACCTGAGCGCACAGCACGCCCAGCCCGGCGAGCCAGGTCAGCGCCCCGACGGTCAGCGCCGCCGGACCGAGCCTGCGCCGCAGCACCAGATACCAGCCGAGAACCGCCAGCGCGCACAGGACCGCGATCGCCGCCTGGTACGGCCGCGGGCGGTGCAGCAGCCCACCCATCAGGTCATAGGCGGGCCGCCAGGCCACCAGCAGTTCCCACAATCCCTGGGCCAGGGCGACCGACAGCACCAAGGGCACCACGGCCGAGACCGCGGCCGCGATCAGCCGGGGCAGGCTCAGCAGTCGCCTGATGCGGGCCAGCACCGCCAGGCCCGCCACCGCGAGGAGGGCCAGCACCGCCAGCGGCCAGACGAGCCGGTCCGGGTAGGTGATCATGGTGCCGAGGGCGCGGAAGTAGGTGACGTCCTGATCGGAGGTCAGCGTCCGCAGGTCCGCGTCGCCGAGGGCGCGCGTCAGCGCCAGCATGTTGGTGCCGTGATGTTGCAGGCTGCCCCGGTTGAGGTTGGCGATGGAGTCGCCCGCGGTGTGATACAGCGAGGAACGCTGGATGTAGGCGAAGTTCATGCCGGTGAAGCCGGCCTTGGTCAGCGGGGTGAAGTCGGTGTTGTTGGGCAGCAGCCGATAGACCTCCACCATGGCGGAGTGACCGCGCGGCGCGGGGACGGCGTTGACGAAGGTTTCGACCAGGTGGGAGTTGCCGGCGGTGGTCTCGAACATCAACGAGGGGCCGCTGACGCCGCGGGCCTCCCAGTTCAGCAGCACGCCGCCGGCTTTGCCCAGGGGGTGGTCGCGGACGAAGGCCTCGGCGCCGAGCACGCCGTCCTCCTCGCCGTCCGACATGAGCAGCACGATGTCGTTACGCATGCCGGGACCGGTGCGCAGCGCCCGGACGGTCTCGATCATCGCGGCCACCGCGGCGCCGTCGTCGGAGGCACCCGGTCCCATGGCCGCGGAGTCGTAGTGCGCGGCGATGAGCACGGTGCCGGTCGAGCCCGTTCCCGGCAGCCGGCCCACGATGTTGTCGACCTGGCCGAACGCCGCCAGCCCAGCGGAAGACCAGGCACCGACCGAACGCTGGATCTCGACCTGAAGCCCTGCCGCCCGCAGTTGCCGGGCCAGGTAGTCCCTGGCCCGGCCGCTCGCCGGGCTGCCGATGGGCCGCGGCTCAGCGGCGAACTCCTTCAGGTGCGCCAGCGCGCGTTCGGCGCTGAACCGCGCGCTCGGGGCGCTGGCCGGCAGGGGTTGCATGGTGCTGTCGGCCATGGCGGACAGCATGATCACCGCCATCAGGGTGAGCAGGGCCGCCAGCCCGGCCGGCAGCCGCCGTGGGACGTCGAACAACTTTCCGATCATGGCCAGGAAGGCTAGGCCGGGCCACGCACCTCGCGGAATGAGGCGCTCACCCGTTCACACCTGCGGTTTTCCGCAGCCCTGTTCCAGCTGGGGCAGCAGAGCGCCGAGCGGTGCGTGATCGAGGCTGAACGTCCGACGGATGGCGGATGATCCCGTAGGTCGCAACCATGAAGATGGCTGACATGGATCCCGAACTTGAAGCATTCATCCCGCTGTTCCCCAAGGCCGACCTGACCGACCCGGTCGCCGAACGCGAGAACTTCGCCGCGCTGGCCGCCGCGCTGCCGCCACCCGACACCGGTGACCTGGAGATCGAGGACCGCATCGTGCCCGCCGATCCGGACGTGCCGGTACGGATCTACCGCCCGCGCCACCCGCAGGGCGCCATCGTCTGGCTGCACGGCGGCGGATTCGTCATGGGTGACCTGAACACCGAGCACCCCTGGGCCGCCCGGCTCGCGGCCGTCTCCGGCGCGGTGGTGGTCTCGGTGGGTTACCGGCTGGCCCCCGAGAATCGGTTCCCGGCCGCCCTGGACGACGTCTACGCCGCGCTGACCTGGACGGCCAAGAACGCCGCCGAGCTCGGCGGCGACCCGGAACGGATCGCGGTCGGCGGCCACAGCGCCGGTGGCGGACTCGCGACGGCGGTGGCGCTGCGAGCGCGTGACGAGCAAGGGCCGCCGATCCGCTTCCAGCTGCTCAACCAGCCCGGACTCGACGACCGGCAGGAGACCTGGTCGGCGCGGCACTTCACCGACACGCCGTGGATGAATCGCGACAAAGTCACCGCGATTTGGCGGCACTACCTGGGCTCCACGCCCGCCACGCCGTACGCCGCCCCAGCGCGGGCCGACGACCTGTCCGGACTGCCGCCCGCCTACATCGCCACCGCGGAATTCTGCCCGAACCGCGACGAAGGCGTCACGTACGCGCTGCGGCTGCTGCGGGCGGGCGTGTCGGCCGAGCTGCACCAGTGGCCCGGCACCTTCCACGGGTCACAGGCGATCCTGTCCGCCGAGGTGTCGCAGCGGCAGATCGCCGAACTCGGCGCCGCCCTGCGCCGCGCCCTGGCCGAGTGAGGCGACCCTCTCTGGTAGCCGGCCCAAGGAAGGCTGCTCGGTGAAGACGAAGAGCTGTCCGTGGCCCGCGACCGCGCCGGCCCGGCGAGCGGCACGCGGCCGGTGTCGCGCTACTTCGCGATCGCCTCGCGGACGGACGGGACGATCTCCTGGGCCCAGCGGGCCAGGACGGTGAGGTCAGCGGCGCCATGGCCGTCGGAGAAGAGCGTGAAGCCCGACGCGCCGTGCTCCAGCACGGCTCCGGTCAGCTCCTCGACCCACTGGCCGACGGAGCCGCCGAGCCAGCGGCCGTCGCGGTCGCGGGTGGCGGGCAGCGGCTGGTCGGTGATGCGTCCGGGGAAGTTGAAGACCGTACGGATCTCGCTCGGATCGCGGCCGACGGACGCCGCCGCGTCGTCGATGATCGGCCGGGAGGTTCGGTAGCGTTCGCTGAGCCAGTCGGCCGCGTGGCCGGGGATCCAGCCGTCGGCCACCCGGCCGGTGGCGGCCAGGGACTTCGCGCCGACCGAGCCGGTCCACACGGGCGGCGCGGCGACGGGAGCGGGCTCGATCTGGTGCACCTGGTAGTGGTTGCCCTCGTAGGTGACCGGCGGGCCGCCGCCCGACAGCAGCTTGATCAGGACGATCGCCTCCTCGAAGGCGTCCACGGCCGCGCCGGGCGTCAGCCGCGGCACTCCCATGTCGGCGATGCGATCCCACAGCCCGCCCGCGCCCATGCCGAGCACGATCCGGCCGTCCGACAGCGCCGACAGCGACGTCACCGTCCTGGCCAGCATGGCGGGCGGCCGGGTCGGCAGGTTGGTGACGTTGGCGAAGCCGGCGATGTGCCGGGTACGACCGAGGATGAAGCCGAGCGCGGCATAGGCGTCCAGGCGCCCGCCTATGTAGGGATGGTCGGACAAGGTGAAGATGTCCAGCCCGTCCTGGTCGGCCTGCTGGACCAAGCGCAACAGCTCGGGGATGTCGTCGATGCTGGAATGCGCGCCAAAACCGAAGACGACGTTATGTGCGGACAACGTGCCGCCTTTCTCTGCGAATGATCGTCAGCGCGCCCCGGTGTGCCGCGCGGCGCGTTGAGTTCGTACTACGAACCATATTAGTTCGTAGTACGAACTGCAACTCTCGCGCAGCGGTTCAGCGCGGGCGATCCGGTTCCACGAAGACGGTGGGCACCTTGTTGTCCGCCACGATCCGGCCGAGCAGCGCGGCGAGCGTGTCGCGTTCGGCCGGGGCGAATCCCGAGGTCAGTTCCTCGACGCGGCGGCAGGTCTCGGCGTAGAACTCGTCGACCAGCTTGGCGCCCCGTGGGGTGAGCGCCACTCGCACCGCGCGGGAGTCCTGCGGGTCGGGCCGGCGTTGGACCAGGCCGTTGCGTTCGCTGCGGTCCACCAGGCCGGTCAGGCTCGACTTGGCCAGGCCGAGCATCGCGCCCAGCTCGCTCATGCCGTACGGCTGCGGCATCAAGACGCACAACAACTGGCCCTGCTGCTGGGTGAGACCGTACTCGCGGGCGGAATCCGCGTACACGGCATTCACCAGAAAGGTAGACCGTACGAGCGCGGCCACCGTCCCGATCTGGCCTTCGACATCTTTACTCACCGGCCCAGGCTAACAAACTTCGTGGGACGAACTACCGCTATGAGCGAGCCGTCTCGTAATCGGGAAGTGCGGCCGGGGTGGTCCGGGTCGCCGGGCGCATGGTCAGGATCAGTACGGCCAGCCCGGCGAAGATGACGGCGGCGATGGCGCCGGTGACGTGCACGCAAGCGGTGAACGCCTCCCGCGCTGCGTGCAGCAGTTCCGCGCCCTGGCCGGCGGGCAGGTGCCGGCTGGCGGCGACCGCGCCGGCCAGCGAGTCGGACGTGCCGTCCATCTGGCCGCGGTAGACCACCGCGGCCACCACGCCGAGCAGCGCGAAGCCGAGGGAACCGCCGAAGTAGTTGCTGGTCTCCGACATCGACGCCGCCGATCCGGCGCGCTCCGGCGGTACGGCCCCGACGACCAGCCCCGTGCCCAGCGCGAACAGCGGACCGGTGCCCAGAGCCAGCACGGTGATGCCGATCATCACCAGCGGCAGGGCGCTCGCCCCGCCGACGCCGACCAGCAGCAGGCTGCCCAGCGCCGACACCACCAGCCCGCCGGCGATGGCGGTCGGCTGCTTCATCCGCCGGGCCAGCGTGGGCGCGGCCATGGTGCCGAGCGCCGTACCCAGGCCCATGGGCGCGAACAGCAGCGCTGACGCGACCGGCGAGAAGCCCAGCACGCTCTGCAGGTACTGGGTCACCAGCAGGCCCGTACCGGCCATGGCGATGCCGGCGAAGACCAGCGCGATGAGTACGGCCGTGAACGGGCGGTTGCGCAGCAGCCGCAGGTCCAGCAGCGGCGTGTCCAGCCGCAGCTGCCGGCGTACGAACAGCACTCCGATGGCCGCGCCGACGACCAGGGCCACCGCCGGGACGACCGGTACGCTCTCGACCGGCAGCTGCTTGATGCCGTACACCATCAACAGCACAGCCACGAGCGACAGACCCACGCTGGCCAGGTCCAGCCGACCGGCCCGGTCGGTGCGGAACTCCGGCAGCAGGACCGGCCCGGCCAGCAGCAGCAACGCCATCGCCGGCACGGCGACCAGGAACACCGATCCCCACCAGAAGTGCTGGAGCAGGAATCCGGCGAGCACGGGCCCGAGCGCGCCGCCGGTGAACTGGCAGGTCGCCCAGATCGCGATGGCCTGCCCACGCTGCCGTTGATCGTGGAACATGTTGGTGATCAAGGCGAGTGTGGACGGCATCAGGGTCGCGCCGGCGACGCCCAGCAGCGCACGCGCGATGATCAGCATCAGCGGGCTGACCGAGAAGGCCGCGGCGACCGACAGCACCGCGAACGCCGCTCCCCCGATCATCAGCAGCCGGCGGCGGCCGATCCGGTCGCCGAGCGTACCCATGGTGATGACCAGGCCGGCCACCATGAATCCATAGCTGTCACTGATCCACAGCTGCTGGACGTTGGTGGCGCCCAGGCCGGCGCTCAGCTGTGGGAGCGCGAGAAGCAGCGCCGTCATGTCCATCGCGACGAGCAAGGTCGGCAGCACCAGGACGATCAGTCCCAGCCACGCCCGGTTGACTCGCATATCCGAAACTCCCGTTTGTTGTTCGATCGACGTTTCGCCGGGTGGTCGGAGCGGTCGCGAGCTTCTTGACATCGCCGCGGTCGCGCGACAGCGAAAAAGTCGCGGGTAAGTTTTGGCGGGGGGATGTCAAGACGACGGCGGCGGCTCCGACCAACCGGTCGAAGGGCCCCGGCCGGGGCTCGCGACCACGAGGAGTACAAAATGAAGTTCCTGATCAGCATGCACATCAACCCGGCCGTGCTGGACGCGCTGACCGACGCGGAGAAGGCGGCGATCGGCGACGGCCACGGCGCGTTCATCGAGGCGCTGAAGAAGTCCGGCGAGCTGATCACCACCCAGGCGCTGGTCGACCCATCGCAGGCTGCCGTGGTGTCCGTACGCAACGGCCAGCCGGTCGTGACCGACGGCCCTTTCCTGGAGGCGAAGGAGTATCTGGGCGGCTTCTACCTGATCGACTGCGAGAACAAGGAGCGGGCGATCGAGCTGGCGACGCAGATCCCCGACACCGCGATCGAGGGTCTGGGGGTAGAGGTGCGACAGGTGATGTTCGCTGACGGACAATTGGAGGCATGACGACATCGGCCATCGAGGACCTGCTGCGTGAGCTCACGCCGCAGGTCCTCGGCATGTTGGTACGGCGGAACGGGCAGTTCGAGGCGTGCGAGGACGCCCTGCAGGAGGCCGTCCTCGCCGCCACCGTGCAGTGGCCGGCCGAGGGGCTGCCGGACAACCCGCGCGGCTGGCTGATGACCGTCGCGTCCCGGCGGCTCATCGACCAGATGCGCAGTGACCACGCGCGCCGCGAACGGGAGTCGGCGACAGCCACCGAAGTGGTGCCCGAGGACGTGCCGGACACCGACGACACGCTCGTCTTGCTGTTCCTGTGCTGCCATCCGACGCTGACCGCGGCCTCTCAGACCGCCCTGACGCTGCGTGCGGTCGGCGGCCTGACGACCGCTGAGATCGCCCGCGCGTTCCTGGTGCCGGAGGCCACGATGGCGGCCAGGATCAGCCGGGCCAAACAGCGCATCAAGGCGGCCGGCAGCTCGTTCAGCCTGCCGGAGGGCGCGGAGCGCGAGGAGCGGCTGCGGGTCGTCCTGCACGTGCTCTACCTGATCTTCAACGAGGGTTACACCGCCTCTTCGGGCAGCGAGTTGCACCGCACCGACCTCGCGCACGAGGCGATCCGGCTGGCCAGGATGGTGCACGCGCAGCTGCCCGAGGACGACGAGGTGACCGGGCTGCTCGCGCTGATGCTGCTGACCGACGCCCGCCGTGAGGCGCGTACGACGGCGAACGGCGACCTGGTGCCGCTGGACGAGCAGGACCGTACGAAGTGGGACCGCGCGCTGATCGACGAGGGCACCGAGCTGGTCAAGGTGTCACTGGCCGGCCCCGCGCTGGGGCCCTACCAGCTGCAGGCCGCCATCGCCGCCACGCACGACGACGCGGACACGGCCGCGGCGACCGACTGGGCGCAGGTGCACGCGCTGTACCTGGTCCTGGAACGGATCGCGCCCAACCCCATGGTCACCCTCAACCGGGCCATCGCGCTCGCCGAGACCGAGGGCCCGCAGGCCGGGCTGGCCCTGCTGGCCACATTGGACAGTGACGAGCGGATGGCCGGGCATCACCGGTTGCTGTCCGTACGGGCGCATCTGCTGGAGAAGGCGGGAGACGCGGCGGGGGCGTACGAGCACTTCCGGCTCGCCGCGAAGTCCACGGCCAGTATCGCCGAGCAGCGCTACCTGGAGTCCCGGGCCGGCCGGGTGCGAACGTCCTAGGCGGCATGTCACAGATGGGCGGGCTGTCTCGTCTCGGGTTCCGAAGACAAGCTCTGGGATCCGGAAGGTGATGGTCATGCGGGTGTTCGTGGCGGGCGGGGCCGGGGTGTTGGGGCGGCGGCTGGTGCCGTTGCTGGTGGCGCGTGGCCACGAGGTGACGGCGACGACGACGAGCACGGCCAAGCGGGGCCTGCTGCGGCAGTTGGGCGCCGAGGCGGTCGTGATGGACGGGCTGGATGCGGTGTCAGTCGGTGAGGCGGTGGCCCAGGCCCGGCCGGACGTGATCGTGCACCAGATGACCGCCATCTCCGGCAAGCCGGATATCAAGCACTTCGACGGCTGGTTCGCCGCCACCAACCGGCTGCGCTCCGAGGGGACGGACCATCTGCTGGCCGCCGCCGAAGCGACCGGTGTGTCCCATTTCGTCGCGCAGAGCTATGGCTCCTGGAACGGCATCCGCGAGGGCGGATGGGTGAAGACCGAGGAGGACCCGCTGGACCCGACGAGCACGGGCAAGGGGGCGGCGGCGATCCGCCACCTTGAGGACGTGGTCGTCAAGGCCGGCGGCGCGGTCCTGCGCTACGGCGCGTTCTACGGGCCGGGCGCCACCGATGACCAGGTCGAGCTCGTGCGCAAGCGGCAGTACCCGGTCGTCGGGAACGGCGCCGGCTACAGCTCATGGGTGCATCTCGACGACGCGGCGAGCGCCACTCTCCTGGCCGTGGAACGCAAGGTGAAGGGCGTGTTCAACATCGTCGACGACGAACCGGCCCCGGCCCGTGAGTGGCTGCCCTACCTGGCGGCATGCGCGGGGGCGAAGCCGCCGATGCGGGTTCCAGTGTGGCTTGCCCGGCCGCTGGCCGGGAGTACGGCGGTGGCGATGATGACCCAGGGGCGCGGCTTCTCCAACGCCAAGGCCAAACGGGAGCTGGGCTGGCAGCTGCGCTACCCCTCCTGGCGGCAGGGCTTCAAGGAGGAGCTGGCATGACGCGCGCTGAGGAGTTCCTGGAGCTACGGCCGCTGCTGTTCTCCATCGCCTACCGGATTCTGGGCAGCGTGAGCGAGGCCGAGGACGCGGTCCAGGAGACCTGGCTGCGCTACGAGGCATCCCCGACGCGACCCGCCTCGACGAAGGCGTTCCTGTCGGCCACGGTGTCCCGGATCGCCATCGACGTGCTGCGCTCGGCACGCGTCCGGCGGGAGGAGTACGCCGGGCAGTGGTTCCCCGAGCCGCTGCTCGCCGATCCGTACGAGGATCCGGAGCGGTCGGCGGAGCTGGCCGACTCCGTATCGATGGCGGCCCTGTTGCTGCTGGAGCGGCTCAGCCCGCTCGAACGGGCGGTCTTCGTGCTGCGGGAGGTGTTCGGGTTCGGCTTCGGGGAGGTCGCCTCGGCGGTGGGCAGGTCGGAGGCGGCCTGCCGCCAGCTCGCCGTGCGGGCGCGCCGCCACATGGACGCGGGCCGCGCCCGGTTCGAGGCCGATCGACGGGAGCGAGCCGAACTCGCCGAGCGATTCTTCGACGCCTTCCGGGAAGGGGACGTCGACGGCCTGCGGAAACTGCTCGCCGCCGACGTCCAGATGATCGGTGACAGCGGAGGCAAGGCCCCGCTGTGGGGCAAGGGCGTCTTCGGCGCCGCGAACGTGGCCCGGACGCTGGCCGCGATCGTCGCGCCCTTCGCCCGGATCGGCGGCGTCGTGGAGCCGCACGAGGTGAACGGCCGGCCGGGCGCCATCTTCCGCGACCGGGACGGCAACGTCGTCAACATCCTGGCGCTCGACACCCTCGACGGGCAGATCCAGACGATCCGCGCGGTGCTCAACCCCGACAAGCTGCGACACCTGGGTCCGGTGGCGGACGCCTGGGCGGTCGTTCGCGAGGCGAACCAGGCCCGCCGGCCCACGAACTGACCATACGCGCCGACCTGATGGTGTCGTAACCAAGGAAGGACAGCCGTCATGTTCATCACAGTCTTCGGAGCCAACGGTCCGACCGGCCGCCTGCTCACCGGCCAGGCCCTCGCGGCCGGGCATCGGATCACCGCGGTCACCCGGCAGCCGGACTCCTTTCCGCTGCGCCATGATCGGCTCGAGGTGGTCGGTGCCGACGTGCTCGACGCGGCGGCCGTCGACGCCGCCGTGGCGAAGCGGGACGCGGTGCTGTCGACGCTCGGGGTGCCCGCCGGGAAGGAGCCGATCAGCACCTATTCGCGGGGTGTGGCGAATATCGTCGCCGCTATGGCGCGGCATCGGGTGCGTCGCCTCGCCGTGGTCAGCTCTAGCGGGGTCGCCCCGCACTCGTACTCCGACGGCGGTTTCCTGTTCAACCGAGTAGTGCTGCCGTACGTGACGCAGGTGCTGGGCAAGACGCTTTATGACGACATGCGGCGGATGGAGACGCTGGTCCGCGCCAGCGATCTCGACTGGACGATCGTGCGCCCGAGCGGGCTCTACCACCTGCCCTCGCCCACCGACTACACCCTCGTCGAGGGCCAGGCCGACGGCAGGTTCACCGCCCGTACGGACCTGGCCGCGAGCATGCTGGCGCTGCTGGACGACGATCGCTATTTCCGTACGACGGTGAGCGTCATCACCACTGTCGAAAACCCCACCCTGCTGCGGTGGATCCGCCGCGAAGCACTCGCCAAGAGCTGACCTTCATGGGCTCAGACCGCCGCGCTGCGAGAGACCGGCGACGCCCGGGTCGTCTCGGTCAGCTCATACCAGCACCGGCTCTCACCAGTCGTCTTCGACGCTCGTCCAGCCGACGCCACGCCCACAAGGCCGAACCTCGTGACTGACACTACGGCGCGGTGAAGGCTCCATAGGAACTCAGCTGACCTCAAGGTTGGCCATCATGCCCATGTCCTCGTGTTCGGCGTTGTGGCAGTGAAAGAGGTAACGGCCGCGGTAGCCGTCGAAACGGGTGATGATCTCCACCGATTCGCCCGGCCGAAGTGAGACGGTGTCCTTGAGCCCCGCGTCGTGCGGCAGCGGCGGCCGGCCGCCGCGCGAGAGCACCCGGAAGCCGACCAGGTGCAGGTGGACGGGGTGATGGACGTCGGCGACCAGCCGCCACACCTCGACATCGCCGAGACCGACGGTGACATCGGAGCGGGCGGGGTCGAACGGCAGCCCGCCGATCAGCCAGCCGTGGTCGCCGTGCATTCGCCCGGTGCGGAAGGAGAACTCGCGCGTCCTGACGGCCTCCGAGCGGCGCCAGTCCGGGAGATCCGTGGACAGGGTGCCGGGAATGCGGCTGTCGTCGGCGGCCTTGCGCGCGACGCGGAAGGCCATCACGTCGCGAGTACGCCCGGAGCCCAGCCGGTTGACGATTCTCACCCGGCTGCCGACCGGCAGGCCCGCGAAGTCGATGATCACGTCGTAGCGTTCGGCGGGGGCGATCGGCAGGAGCCGGTGGGTGACCGGCGCCGCGAGCAGTCCCTGGTCGGCGCCGATCTGGACGAGGTCGAGCGGGCGCCCGTCGTCGCTGACCGCTTCGAGCTCGTAGTGACGGGCGTTGGAGGCGTTGAGGACGCGCAGCCGGTAGCGGGCCGCGTCGACCTCGTGCACGGGCCAGGGGGCACCGTTGACCAGGATCACGTCACCGAGGACACCGGCGAGGTACGGCTCCTGTACGCCCGGCCGCCCTGGCAGGGCGGGGTAAGCGAGGCCGCCGTCGGCGGCGAACGCCCGGTCGGCGATCATGAGGGGCAGCTCGCGCCGCCCCGAGGGCAGACCGAGGGCGTCCTCGGCGTCGTCGCGGACGATCTGCAGCCCGGCCAGGCCGCGCCAGATCGCGGGGGCGGTGAAGTCCATCCGGTGGTCGTGGTACCACAGCAGCGCGGAGCGCTGATCCAGCGGGAAGGTGTAGTCGCGCGTCAGCTCGGTCACTGCCGCCCGCGGATCGTGTCCGTGCCCCATGTGCGAGGTTGCCTGCGGCCAACCGTTGGGCAGGACGAGGTCGGTCGGGTACCCGTCGGAGGCCGCCGGGGTCCGTCCGCCATGCAGGTGTACGACGGTCGGTACGGGCAGCTCGTTGTGGTGCGTCACAGTGATCGGCCGGCCGCGGCGCGCCTCGATCGTCGGTCCGGGGAAGGTGCCCTCGTACGTCCATAGTGCTGTCCTGACCCCGGGCAGGATCTCCGCGCTCGCTTCACGCTGGGTGATCTCGTACCGGTCGGCTCCGCCCGAGGTGCCGACCGGCGCCAGCACGGCGGGAATCGGCAGCGGCACCTGGAACGGCGGTGGCAGCGGTACGGCACTGCGCAACTCGGCACCGGTCATCGACGGGCGGCGGGCCAGCGCGGCCGAGGCGGACAGCCCGGTGGCCGCCATCAGCCCGAGCGCCCCGCCGATGCCCAGAATCCGCCGCCGGGTCACACCCTCACGCATGGTGGACCTCCCGCCGCGGCGCTTTGTCGTCACGTACGTGACCGCCGCCCAGCCAGACGGCGATGAACAGCACGACGAGCGCGACGACGGTCATCACACCCAACGGGATGTGCAACCACAGCGCGCCGTCCAACCCGGCGAAGTACTGCACGGTCTCGGCCGCCACCACCGCCATCGTGGCCAGGAACGGCCAGACCCGGCGCAGCCGAATCCACACCACGATCGCCACGACCACCTGCAGGTAGCCGATGGAGGTGACCACGTCGGCGCCGATCGCGTGCCAGCGCAGACTGTCGAAGTCACCGGTCAGGTACGCCCCGGCGAACACCGGCTGGCCGACGACCGCCACCACATGCGCGCTGACGACGGCCCGCAGTGTCCACCCCGTCGGTGTCGTCCGATGCGCGGGCATGGTGAGCATGGGATATCCCCCCCTTTCGTTGTCCGGCCTCGACGCTATGGCCCGTGGGTTATCTTGTCTAAGATCAATATCGCTATGCTGTTATGCATTGAGGGGCATGATGGAGCTGAACACGCTCAAGCAGTTCCTGGTGGTGGCGCGGCTCGAACACCTCAGCCGCGCGGCCGACGAGCTGCGCGTCGCCCAGCCATCGCTGAGCCGTACCATCGCCCGCTTGGAGAGCGAACTGGGCACACCGCTGTTCGACCGCGGCGGTCGGCTCCGGCTGAACAACACGGGCAAGCTCTTCCGCGACTACGTCGAACGCTCTCTCGGCGAGCTCGACGCGGGCCGGCGAGCCGTCGCCGAGGCCACCAGCGAGGGCGTGGGCACGGTGCGGCTGGCGTCGGAGACGTTCCTCACCCTCACCCGGCCGCTGGCGGCCTACAAGCGAGCCCATCCCTCCATGGAGGTCGAACTCCGCTGGGCGGCGGCCGAGGACATGGCCCGCCACCTGCGGGCCCAAGAGGTCGATCTGTGTGTCGCCTCGCAGCCGATCCACGCCGAGGGCTTGGAGGCGGTTGAGCTGCTCGATGAGGAGGTGTGGGTGGCCACATCACTCGACCATCCCTTTGCGGGCCGTACCTCGGTGAGCATCGACGAACTCGCCGACCAGCCCTTCGTCGCCGCCCGCAAGGGGCACTGGCAGCGCCGGCTCCTTGACCGGCTCTTCGCCGCCAGAGGCCGCACACCGAAGATCGTCTGTGAGGTCGACGAGCTTAGCGCCATCGCCGACCTGATCGGCGCGGGGCTCGGCATCGGCCTCGTCCCTGCCTTCGCCCGGCACACCGCGGTCCGTGCTCCCCTTGCCGCGATCACCGTCGACAGCCCTGACTGCCGCCGCGCGCTCACGCTGTACTGGGGCGCCGACAGCCACCTGTCGACCGCCGCCCGCCTGATGCGCACCACGATCACCAGCTGGAACTGGGTCACCGGCGAACCGCAGGAGAGACCGCGGCACGCCCGGTAAGCGGTTCGGTCTATCGAGGTCACCAGCAACCTCCCAGACCGCCATCAACATGACGGCATGACCGAACCCCCAGCCCGTGCGGCCGGGGGTTCATTCTTTCAAGGTCGTTTGAGGCATGCGCGTGAGGGGCCGCCCCGAGAACGAGGCAGCCAGGCTAGGTCCTCCAAGCTCCCCAGATCATCCTGCTCGAGTTGTCCAGACCTTCAGCGCGGGCCTCGTCTCGCGCTTGGTGGCCGTGGTCCGATTAAGAATTCTCCACGCACTCGCCCATTGCTGCTGCTCTTGCGCGTCGCCCCCGCATCCACGGATAAGCCCCAGCAAGTACTGCATCTTCAGAGGCGGTTTTCCCGGCTTATCGTAGATGATCTTCGCTACAGTGGCGTGAGAGAACGCACCGCGGGACTGCTCGGCGAGCTGGCGAGTAGAGGGTGTACCAGCCCACCGCCAAAACTCCCGAGCGAGTTCTTCCAGTTCAGAGACAGAATTCGCGGTGAACGGATCGGGCTTGAGGTCATAGCCGGGCGCATCCTGGATAACCGGTTCAGCAAGGCGCTCCGTTCTCCGGGGATATCGACGTTCGGCCTGAACATTGACTGTGCCGCCGGTGTTGTGGATGACGTACATGCCGGTGCCGGCATGGTCCGCGTCCTGGCTAATGCGGATGGTGTCGGACCATGGACGGTAGAGCTTCGCCCGTTCGTAGGCGGCGTGGAAGTCCGGCAGGCTCGATTCCGGCGCTCCCAGCTGGACCAGAAGGCTGTTGACCATCCGCCAGGCGGGGAGCTGAAGGCCCGAGTTGAGCGCCTGCCTCAGCACGCCGGTACTCGTGCCAGGAGGCCATGAGTATTGGCGCCAGTCCTGTCCCTGGGTCTGAATCTCCAAGAGGGCCGTCAACAGCCCTTCGAACGTTGCGAGGCTTTCCGATGCTGCGATGGGCGTCATGGCGGAATGCGCGGTTGGGGGTACGGGGCTACTCACGCGTGCCCGCTCTTGGTCTCGACTGCCCTGCGCCTGGCCGACGTGGTCAGAATGCGACCGTAAGACACACCCATGATGAACACGATCGCCGTCGTGACGACGGTCGGCTGTTGGGCGATCTCCATGTAGACCACGCCCCCACCGGCCACCACGGTGTGGATCACCGCCATGAGCCAGGGCGGTGGGCTGATCTCAGCCTTGAAGGTAAACTTCACTACCTCTCCCCTGTGTGAAAACACAAGGGAGGGCCCGTCAGCCACTCCCTTGTGCGACTGGAACACTTCGGGGCAAACATGTCTAAGGTACGCAGAAGGGTCGGCCTCGCACAGCCGACCCGTTGCGGAATGTCTTGCCCCGCAACACCAATAGTGGCCCTTCTCGCGCCCAGACGCAAAGTCGTAACAATTTATTTTCCATTTGTGGACATGTCGCATCCCGTCCGCACTTTAGGCCTTAGATGATCTTCCTGTGCATCGCCGTCCAAGGAAGTATTAAATATAGTCAAAACCGTAAATATCTGTCACAGACTGTAAAAGCTACTTTCGAGTAAGCGCTAAATGATTGATACTCGAACCTGTCGCGCGACAGAGGCAACAAGATCGCGGGGCGGTGCGTACCGGCTTTCCCTTGCTCGACTGGAACACGACAAGACGGCGGACGCGCAACCAAGGGGGGAAACCCGTCGCACCGGATCCCCCGGACGTGAGCGGAGGCTTGAGGCCTCCGCTCATTGTCATTTCAGGAACCCAGCACCCGGGCGGCGGCGAGGGTGGGTTAGGGCGGGACTCCTCGCCCGAACTGCGCTTGAGGATCGTCCCGAGCTTGGCCGTGGTCACGAGATGGAAGCCGAGGGCGTCGGCGATGATCGGGGTGGGGCCGTCGTGGATGTGCTGGAGGGGGGCAGACCAAGTACGAAAGAAAGGGATAGTCATGTCGCTGACCAGGGCGATCACACGGCCCCACCCAGCGTGCCGCATGGCTCGCCAGCACGTTGGCCACCGGCGCCAGCGCCTGGCAGATGGTTACCCCCAGACCCGGCACAGAGCGCCACCCGCGCCTTACACCGCACCGGGGCAACGACGTTCGGGAACCTGGTGCCCACCGAGCCGTCCCGGCTGGGGACGGTCAAAAGGCAACGGGGGTCCACCGACGTCTTGGTCAATGGGTGATCACGATCTTGCCGTTGGCCTTGCCCTGCTCGACGTAGGCGAGGGCGTCGAGGTTTCGTCGAAGTCGAAGGTGCGGTCGAGCACGGGGCGCAGCGTGCCGGCGTCATACAGGGCTGCCATGGCCTTGAGCTGGGCACCGTCGGCGCGCATGAAGAAGAACGAGTACCGGACGCCCAGTCGCTTCGCCCGGCTGCGGAGCTTGCGGCTCAGCACGGCCATGACCGGCTTGAGGAGCGGCTGGCCGAGCTGCGCGGCGAAGGCCGGGTCGGGTGGGCCGACCACGCTAATGGCCAGTCCGCCGGGCTTCAGGACCGTCAGCGACTTCTTCAGGCTGGCCGGGCCCAAGCGAGTCGAGGACGACGTCGTAGCCGTTGAGGACGTCGGCGAGTCGGTCGTGGTGTAGTCGATGGCTTCGTCGGCGCCTAGGTCTCGGACCTTGTCGATGTCGCGGGTGTGGGCGGTGGTGGCGACGTACGCGCCGAGGTGCTTGGCGAGTTGGATGGAGGTCGAGCCGAGGCCGCCGGCGCCGGCGCCGGCGTGCACCAGCATCTTCTGTCCGGGGCGGACGTCGGCGAGGTCGACGAGGCTCTGCTGAGCGGCGAGCGCCACCAGGGGTACGGCGGCGGCCTCGGCGAAGGAGAGCGAGGAGGGCTTGATCGCGACGTCGTCGGCGTCGATCGCGATCGACTCGGCGAAGGTGCCGATCCGCAGGTCACGTGGTCGTGCGTAGATCTCGTCGCGAAGTCGGCCCCGCCCTGGTCGCGCGGGGATAAAGATCGTGGCTATGAGTGAGCCTTACCCGGACGAGCTGGTCGACGCGGTGGACCTGTATGTCGATGTCCAGCAGGTTCTGCTCCTTCCTGCAAACGCGGTCCGAGTTGGCGGAGCGGCGGCCGAAGTACCACCGTCTGCTGGCGGCGAGGCGTTCCGCGACTGACCGTGCAGTTCAAGCCCGGCGACACCGCGCATGCGGTGGAGCAACTCGACTGGATGCGGGCGCAGTTCTTCGCCAATCGCCCAGACGACCTCCCGGCGGCGCGTAAACCTACGGGCGGTGCCGCCGCGGCGTCGAAGGGGGCCGACCGGATCAGGTGCCTGTGCGGCGAGGCCGGCCGTGCCCTTCTCAGCGGTGGTGCGGGCGGGGCAACAAGGCGAACGCGCTCTCCGCGATCGAGGTCAGGCGGGCGGGGCTGTGGCCGTACGCGCCGACGACATCGGTCCCGCGGATGATGGTCAGCAGAAGGTACGCGAGGTCGTCGGGATCCGCGTCGGGGTCGATGTCACCGTTGCGTTGCGCCGCTCGCACACACTCGGCCACCGCCGTCCGGACCACGGAGAAGCACTCCTTGGCCAGGCGTTTCACCTCGGGGTCGGAGGCGCCGACCTCCAAGGCCATCTTGGCGGCGAAGCAGGCCGCCCCCGCCCGGTCGGAGGCGGGGAGTACGTCGGCGGCGAGTGGCACCCCATGGACGGCGCGGAGCAAGTACTGGTGCAGTCGTTCCAGGGCACCCTCGTCCGGTCCGGCGAGCATCTTCCGCGGCCCCTGGCTCAGCCGGGCGAAGTAGCCGGTCATCGCCTCCAGCAGCACGCCGTGCTTGCCGTCGAACGCGGCGTAGAGGCTGCCGCGGCCCAGGCCGGTAGCAGAGCTGATGTCGTCGACGCTCGTGCCGTTGTAGCCCGAGGCGCGGAACTGCCGCTCGGCGGCATGCAGGACGTGGTCGCGGTCGAAGCTTCGTGGTCTCGCCATACGCCGAAGGTAATGCCGACCCGCCGTACTTGACAACTCAGTACAGAACCGCCTAGGTTTCTGACAGTTCAGTACACAATCATCCTGGCGACCCCGCACTGGGCACGACGAAGTCATGCCCGCAACCGAAGGAACCACCATGCAGACAGCTTCCCCAGTGGCCCTTGTGACAGGCGCCTCCTCCGGGATCGGGCGGGCGGCAGCGCTCGCCCTCGTGGACGCCGGCTTCGCGGTGGTCGGCACGAGCCGCAACGCGGCGAACGCCGGGCCGCTGGCCGGGGTGACGTTCCTCGATCTCGACGTGGCCAGCGACGAGTCGGTCCGCTCCCTGGTCGAGGAGGTGATCAAGCGGTTCGGTCGGATCGACGTCCTGGTCAACAACGCGGGCGTGGGCGCGGTCGGCGCCGGCGAGGAGAGCTCGATCAACCAGGCCAAGGAGGTCTTCGACATCAACGTCTTCGGTCTGATGCGGATGACAAACGCAGTGCTGCCCCGCATGCGCGCCCAGGGCAGTGGCCGCGTGGTCAACGTCTCCTCGGTACTCGGTCTGATCCCAGCGCCCTTCATGGCCGTCTACGCCGCCGCCAAGCATGCGGTCGAGGGCTACTCCGAGTCCGTCGACCACGAGCTTCGCGAGCACGGCGTCCGGATGCTGCTGATCGAGCCGGCCTACACAAGCACGAGTTTCGAGGCGAGCAGCCTGGCACCCGACTCGCCCCTGCCGGTCTACGCCGCGCAGCGGGAGATCGCCCGAGACGTGCTGGCCACCGCCGTGCGCACCGCCGACGACCCGGACGTTGTCGCGAAGGTGATCGTCGCGGCCGCCACCGACTCCAAGCCCAAGCTCCGGTACACCGCCGGCTCGATGGCCGCACGCGTCAGCCTCCTGCGCCGGATCGTGCCCTCGCGCGCCTTCGACAACCAAATCCGCAAGCTCAACCGGCTGGCCGGCTGACCCCGCAGGACACCCGGCGCCTGAGCAGACGCCCATGTCCAAAACCAGAGACACCGAAGCCAGCATCAGCATCTGTCGTCCGACCGCTCGTGGAAAAGGCTGCTGACACACATGGAGTTCGAACGCGTCACCTTCGACCTGCCACACGGCACCTTTCACGCGCTGCAGGGTGGTGATCCCGATGGTCAACCGACGCTCGTCTTGCACGGCTTCCCGGACCATCCGCCGACCGCGACGCCCTTCCTCGCCGAGCTCGGCCGCCGCGGACGTCACGTCGTCGCGCCCTGGCTTCGCGGTTATGCGCCGTCCCCAACCGCGGGGCCGTTCGACCTCGCAGCCCTCACCAGCGACGTGCTCGCGCTGATCGACCGCTGGTCTCCCGGGCGAGCCGTGGAGTTGATCGGCCACGACTGGGGCGCCGCGATCACATACCATACCTGCGTCACCGCGCCGGAGCGGATCGAACGCGCGGTCACGCTCGCATTCCCCCACCCACTCACGTTCCTGAGCCGGCCGCGCCCCGCTCAGCTACGCCGAAGCTGGTACATGGGGCTCTTTCAACTGCCGGGAAGCGGCTTGATGGTCGCCGCCCGCGATCTCGCCCTCATCGACCGCCTCTGGCGTCAGTGGTCGCCCGGCCTCTCGCTCGATCCGGCTCTGCAGGCGGAGCTACACGAGCACCTGCGGGCGAGCATGCCCGCGCCCATCAAGTACTACCGGGCGATGCTGCGACCCGGCATGCTTGGGGCGACGCGCCGCCTGTCTCAGCCGATCACGGTGCCCCTGCTGCAGCTCCACGGTGCCGACGACGGCTGCATCCTCCCCCCGCAGGTCGACGACCGACATCGGTTCGCCGCCCCGCACGCGCTGGAGGTCGTCCCCGACGTCGGTCACTTCCTGCACATCGAGGCCCCCGAGGCGATCGCGGAACGGATCGCGGCATGGGCCCAGTAGCGGATCACTCGACCCTCGCGGCGAGACCACCGGGATCGGCGGCGCACGGCGGACTCTGACACGGCGTTGCTGCCGACGGCGGGAGGGGGCGGATCTCCGCCCGATGACCAGCGATGCAACCTTCAACCCGCTCGGTCAGAACCGTCAGGTAAACGCTGCTCGTCGATGACGGCGACCATCCGCCGTTGCAGAGGTCGAGCTCCCCGAAGAAAGTTGTGGCCGCCTTCAGAATCGCGTCCGCACGCAGCCGACGGTTCTCCTCGTTCTCCTCGATCGTGACACCGGGCGCCTCGCCGCCGTCAATCTCGGCCTGGGCGACCCAGCGCCACAACGACTTCTGCCTACCGCGACCTTCTTGGACACCGCCAGCACCGCCACGGTATGTGGTCGGGTACTCGGCACGGTGCTACAGCACCAGCCGGACAGCTCGGGCCCCAGCTCGGGATCCAACCGCTTCGGCATGACATGCATCCCTTCCAACTCCGAAAGAATGCGGCATCAAACCGGCAAGGCCCCGCGAGGAGCATCGACTGCTCCTGGATGCGGTCCGGCGCTGGGGCTCGGTGGACGCCGAGCGCGATTGCGCTCCGGTCACATCCGCCGGACCGGGGTCGAGCTGACCCGGCATCCGGAGCTGTTCAACCATGGCTCGCCGTAAGGCTCGGGTCAGAACGTCCTTCTGCTGGCGAGGTAGGCGTGGACTGCGGAGATGACCACGGATCCCTCGCCGACGGCCGATGCCACCCGCTTGACGGAGTCTGCGCGCACGTCACCGACGGCGAACAGCCCGGGTATCGAGGTGGCGAAGCTGTCGTGGGTGAGCACGAAGCCCTTGGCGTCGAGGTCGACGCCGATGTCGTGCAGCCAGGGTGTGCAGGGGTCCGCGCCGATCATCAGGAACAGTGCGGCCGCGTCGAGTCGTACGTCCCGGTCGCGGGCGCGGTCGTGCCAGGTCAGCCCGCTGAGCCGACTGCTGCCATGGACGGCGGACAGTTCGCAGCGAGGGTGCACGGTGATCCGCTCGTGGTGGGTCAGGCGCTGCGCCAGGTAGTTCGACATGGTGTCGCGCAGGTCATCGCGGCGGATCAGGACGTGGACGTGGCCGGCGTTCCGCGCGAGAAACAGGGCCGCCTGGCCGGCGGAGTTGGCGCCCCCGACCACGACGGCGTTCCGCCCGGAGACCTGGTTGGCCTCCAGTTGGCTTGCGGCGTAGTAGACGCCACGGCCCTCCAGGTCGACGAGGCCAGGCAGGTCCAGGCGCCGGTAGCGCACGCCGCTGGCGATGATCACCGCTGAGGCGAGGACGTCGTGCTCGTCGTCGAGCCGCACCCGAAACCCGCCGGGCACCTCCGACAGCCCAGTGACTGAGCGGGGTGATAGAAGCCTGGTCCCGAACTTGACCGCCTGCAGCATCGCCGCCCGTGCCAGTTCAACCCCGGACACGCCGCGGTAGAAGCCGAGGTAGTTCTCGATCCGTGACGAGTTGCCGGCCTGGCCGCCGATGGCGACGTCCTCGACGACGACCACGTCCAGTCCCTCCGACGCCCCGTACACAGCAGCGGCCAGCCCCGCCGGCCCGGCGCCCACCACCAGCAGGTCACACCGAGAATCGTCGGCGATGCCCCACAGGTCGATTCCCAGCGCGGTTGCCAGGTCACGCGTGGTAGGCGCCGTCATGACGCGGCGCTGTGCCGTGACAACGGCCGTACCGGTCTCGGGCAAGGCACAGGTCTGCGCCAGCTCCGACCACGCCGACGGGTTCGAGCGCAGCACCGTCCGGTAGGGAATCTGGTTGCGTTCAGCGAAGTCCTGGAGGCGGTGCAGGTCGCGGTCGTCGTCTCCGGCCAGTACCAGACCACCCTCGCCCTTCCTGCTCAGGAAGCGCCGCCGGGCGTCCAAAGCGGACAGCAGGACATCGCTCAGCTCCCCCGAGATCTCCACCAGCCGGCGCAGTTCCTCCACCCGAACCCGCAGGATCGCGGTGTCTTCCATGGCCACGCCCTGGAAGACGGCGCGTTGTCCCATCAGCATGCCCAGCTCGCCGACGAAGTCACCGGCCTCGATCACGAAGACGACCCGGTCCTCCCGGCGGTCCACGAGGAGCACGCCACCGGTCAGCACGAGGTGCAAGTCGGTGGGATCACCGGCGTCCCACAGCAACTCGCCGGGCGCGGGGTGCAGTTCCTCACCGGATGACCGCAACAGGTCCAGGGCGTGTTGGCTCAACACCGGCCAGGCCACCTCATCGACCTCGCCCAGCCGACGGGACGAGTAATGGGTCAGCTCGTCCGGCACGGGGATGATGCTCATGCTTCTCCCTTGTCTGGCAGGCGAATCACTCCGGTCACGATTCTTCTCCGCTCGTTTTGCCGGCGTCGGCCCCGACTTCCGTTTTCCTGGGCTCAACTCTCGCCACGGCCATCGCCGCCGTGCCCAACCACCACAGCGAGCGTCCTTCGTGGACCTGACCAGTCTGATCGTATGGCCGACCTGCCGTACTTTGACAAGTCAGTACAGAACCGCATAGGTTTCTGACAGTTCAGTACACAACCGTCCTGGGCTCGCCGGACCGGCTTGGTCCGGGCTTGCGGGACCGTGATGCCGCGAAGGCGGCTTGGAGGTTGAACTCATGACACAGGTGACCCAGCCGCTCTTCGGCGAGGACTCCGCGAGCGATGCGCTGGCCGAGGGGACCGTCGACGTGGTGGTGATCGGCGGGGGCGCCGCGGGGCTGAACGGTGCGCTGATCCTCGCCCGCTCCCGCCGCTCGGTCGTCGTGATCGACAGTGGCTCCCCGCGCAACGCGCCCGCGGAGGCCGTGCACGGCTTCATCGTCTTCGACGGCACTCCGCCGTCGGAGATCCTTCGACGGGGCCGCGAGCAGGTGCGCCAGTACGGCGGACGCGTCGTCCAGGGCGAGGTGGTCTCGGCCGAGCCTGCCGCTCCGTCGGCGGACGGGGACCTGCGGTTCACCGTCACCCTGGCCGACGGCCGCAGCGTCACCGCTCGCCGCATCCTGGTGGCCACCGGCCTCACGGATGTGCTGCCGGAGGTGCCCAGGCTCGCCGAGCACTGGGGGCACAGCGTGGTGCACTGCCCGTTCTGCCACGGCTGGGAGGTGCGCGATGAACCCATCGGTGTCCTCGCCACCGGCCCGGCCTCCATCGGCCACGCATTGCTGTTCCGTCAGCTGACCGAGGACCTGACCTACTTCACCCATGGCACCGACCTGGACGAAGACAGCCGCGCCCGTTTCGCCGCCCGTGGCATCCGCGTCATCGACACCCCGGTCACCGAGGTCGTCAACGACACCGGCGGTGCCCTCGCCGGGGTGCGCCTGGCCGATGGTCAGGTCGTGGCCCGCCGCGTCCTCGCGGTCGGCCCGCGGATGCAGGCCCGCACCCAGGGCCTGGAAGGTCTGGGCCTGCCGGTGCAGGACCTGCCGAACATGGCCCGCGGTTTCGCCTCCGGCGCGGCCGGCATCACCGAGGTGCCGGGTGTGTGGGTGGCCGGCAACGCCACCGATCCGGTCGCCCAGGTCGGAGCCTCCGCAGCGGCCGGCGCACTGGCCGGCGCCGACATCAACAAGGTGCTGGCCATCGCGGACACCGACGCGGCCCTGCAGGGGATCGCCGAGGTGAGCCTGAAAGCGGCCACAGCATGAACGGCCGACCCACCCCAACCCGATGAAGGACACGACGATGTCGGAGCGCAATCCCATTCTGATCACCGGCGCCGGCGGCCAAGTCGGTGGCGTGAGCAGGGTGATGGTCGACATGCTGCTCGAACAGGGCCACCCGGTGCGCGCGTTCGTGCGACGGGACGACGAACGCGCGCAGTCGCTGCGCGAGGCCGGGGCCGAGGTCTTCGTCGGCGACCTGCTCAAACTCGCGGACGTGGCCGCCGCGCTGAAGGGTGTCAGGCGCATCTACTTCAGCATGACCCCGCAGCCGTACTACGCCGATGCCCTCACCTTGATGGTCGCGGCGGCGCGAGCCCAGGGCGACATCGAGGCCTTCGTGCACATGTCCAACTACGAGCAGTCGTACATGACGCTCGAGAAGATGACCACACCGGAGGAAGAGCGGCGTTCCTGGCTCGGCGGACTGGTCACGGACTGGTCACCGCAGCAGCGGGCGCACTGGGTCTGCGAGCGGGTGCTGGACTGGTCCGGCATCCCCACCGTCAACGTGCGTGCGACCCTGTTCGCCGAGAACCCCCATCTGACCTGGATGCTCCTGGGCCCGCTGAGCAACGGCGAACTGCGCCTGCCCTTCGGCAACCAGCGGCTCGCGCCCATCGCCGTGCACGACGTGGCCGAGGTGTGCGTGAAGATCCTGGCCGACCCCGCACCGCACATCTCGAAGTCCTACGCGCTCACCGGCCCGGAGCTGAAGGACATGTACGGGTTCGCTGAGGACTACGCAGCCGTGCTGGGACGCCAGGTCGTCTACATCCCTGAGGAAGTGGAGACCTGGAACGAGGCCTTCCTTGATGAGACCGTCCTGCAGGAGACCCTGGGCGATCCGGCTGCGGCCCGGCACGTGGCAGCGCACCTGAAGATCCAGACCAGGCTGATCGCCAGCGGGCGGTACAACGTCCTCTCCGACCAACTGGAAACCCTGCTCGGACGCCCACCGCGGACCATGCGATGGGCGCTGCAGAACAATACTCGCCTGCGCGAACTGGTGGGTGCCCCGAGCCACTGAGCGCTCCGGAGCAGAACATGAC
This sequence comes from Nonomuraea sp. NPDC049750, assembly GCF_040659625.1. Classification (NCBI taxonomy): domain Bacteria; kingdom Bacillati; phylum Actinomycetota; class Actinomycetes; order Streptosporangiales; family Streptosporangiaceae; genus Nonomuraea; species Nonomuraea sp. NPDC049750. Next base: position 141,849 of record NZ_JBFANB010000017.1, on the reverse strand, counting down.
GTCACACCGGAGTCCTCAGCAGGCGGATCTCATCGGTCACGACTTCGGCGCCGCGGCGGCGTACGCGGTAGTAAGCCCGGACGTGTGGCGTCTCCGCAAGCTTGTCCCTTTGGCCGGCAACTGCTGACCGCAAAAGGGGGCCACAGGATGATCTTGAAGCCCTGAGATCTCAGCCCGTCACCCGCTCGCCTCACCTTCGTTGGTGAGGAACCGATCTGTTTCCCAGGTGGAAACCGATCAGTTTCCAGACGGTTTTCAGCCATGCCAGCAAGCAAGCAGGAGCGTCCCGCCGAGGTCAACGCCACACTCCTCGGCTTCCTCGCCCGCCTCGACGACTCCACATCCTCGGCTTCCTGAAGGGCCGACCCACCCCAACCAGATGGAGGACACGACAATGTCGGACCGCAATCCCATGGACAAGAACACGACATCGCGACAGCGGGCCCTGGTGGTCGGCCTCGGGATCAGCGGGATCGCCTCCGCGCTGCGACTGCATCGCGCGGGCTGGGACGTGGTGGTGCTGGAGAAGGCCCCCGAGCGGCGCCGCGGCGGATACTTCATCGCCCTGTTCGGGACCGGGCTCGCCGCCGCGCAGCGGCTGGGCATCGCCGATGCGGTGCCGAATCGCTTCGCTCCGGAAGGCGTGAGCTACGACGTCGACCGCACGGGCCGGCGCCGCCGCGGTGTGGGCTACGCCGATGTGTTCGGCGGGTCTCGAATGGTGATGCGGGGCGACATCGAAGACGCGGCCTTCACCGCCCTGCCCGACGAGGTCGAGATCCGGTACTCGACCGTGCCGATCGCGCTGGACCAGTACCTCGACGGGGTGGACGTCGAGATCCGCGACCTGACGACGGAGACGACGACCGTCGAACGGTTCGACCTGGTGGTCGGGGCAGACGGACTGCGCTCGACGGTGCGCCGGCTTGCGTTCGAGCCCGAGCAGAGCCCGATCCGTCGGCTGAACTACATGATCGCCGTGTACAGCCTGCCCGAGCCGGTACCCGGCTACCGCCTACAGGACGGGCTGTACATGGCCGAGGCGGGCCGATCGGTGTGGGTGTTCTCGTTCGCCGACCGTCCGCCGTCGGTGCTGTTCTCCTACCGCACCGACGACGTGGACGCCGAGTTCACCCGGCCGGCCATCGACTCGCTGCGCGCCGCCTACGGCCCCGAGCCCACCGGCTCCACGCTCGGTTGGCTGCTCGACCAGTTCGAGAAGGCCCCGGACCACCTGTTCGACTCCGCCGAGCAGGTGCACCTCGACCACTGGCACCGCGGCCGAGTCGTGCTCGTCGGCGACGCCGCGTGGTGCCTGACCGTTTACTCCGGCATGGGGGCATCCACCGGCCTGGCCGGGGCGGACCTGCTCGGCACCATGCTGGAACGCCACCCGCACGACGTGCCACGAGCGCTGCAGGACTGGGAGGACCACCTGCGCCCGTTCATCGACCACCACCTCGGCAGCGGTGTGAGCATGCGCGGTTTCTTCACCCCAGGCAACCGCGCCGAGTTGCTGCTTCGGTCCGTGATGATCCGCCTCGCCCGGCTGCCGATCGCCGGTCGGCTGCTCGCCAAGATGATGACCAACAGAGCGCGGATGAAAAGTCTGGATATCGCCGCCGCTGCAGCGTGAGTGGAGTTCCTCGAATACGAGCGGGAGAACGAGGTCGTCTGGGCCCGCAACTTGGGGTGCCGGTAAGAAACGTGTCATGAGCCCCAAACGGCGTTGATCTTGCTGTAACTTGCCTGGTCAATGCTGGGTGGTCATGAAACACCCCCCCGATGCACATCGACGAGTTGGTCGAGCACTGGACGATCCTGGATGAAGAGCGCGACCTGATCGCCGGAAAGCGCGACGCCACGCGACTCGGCTTCGCGATCTTGCTGAAGTTCTACACGCAGCACGGCAGGTTCCCGCGCGGCCGTTCAGAGCTGCCGGAAGACGTGGTTGAGCACGTGGCCAAGCAGGTCCGGGTTCCTGCCTCGGAGCTCGGCTTTTATGAGTGGTCCGGCTCCACGATCGAGTACCACCGCAGTCAGATCCGTACGCACCTGGGCTTTCGCACCTGCACGACCGAGGACGCGACGAAGCTGGCGGTGTGGCTGGCCGAGGAGGTCGCGCACGCCGAGCGGCGGCCTGAACGGGTTCGGGAGGAGTTGCTCAAGCATCTGCGCGAGGAGCGGATCGAACCGCCAGCGCCTGGACGGATCTCCCGGATCGTGGCCTCGGCCCTGCACAACGCGGAGGTCGCCTGGTCGGTGCGGATCGCCTCCCGGTTGAGTCCCGAGACCACGCAGCGGATCTACGCGCTGGTCGGCATCGAAGATGCGAGCCGCGCGGTGAACGAGGGGGCCGGTGACCGTCAGGAACCTATGGGTGAGGCACCTGCCGGGGACGATGACGACGTCGACTCCGGCCTCCTGACGTTGATCAAGTCCGCGCCGGGCAACGTGAGCCTGGAGTCGATGATGACCGAGATCCGCAAGCTGGCGGCGGCGCGCTCGATCGAGCTGCCGCCCGGGTTGTTCGCCGACGTGGTGCCCAAGGTGCTGGCCGCTTGGCGGGCCCGGGCGGCGGTGGAAGCGCCCTCCCACATGCGCACGCATCCGCGCGAGCTGACGGTGCTGCTGCTGGCGGCGCTGGTCCAGGAGCGGGAGCGGGAGATCACCGACGCGCTGGTGGAACTGCTGATCGCCACCGTGCATCGGATCAAGGCGCGGGCCGACAGCAAGGTGACCAAGGAGCTGATCAACGCGTTCAAGCGGGTGAACGGGAAGGAGAACATCCTATTCAAGGTCGCTGACGCCGCGCTCGGCCAGCCCGACGATTCGGTCCGCCAGGTCAGCTTCCCGGCTGTCAGCGGCGGCGAGCAGACGCTGCGGGATCTGGTGCACGAGTTCAAGACCAAGGGCCCGGCCTACCGAACCACGGTGCAGACCACGCTGCGCGCCTCCTACACCAACCACTACCGGCGCGGCCTGATCACGCTGCTGGACACCCTGGAGTTCAAGAGCAACAACACCGCCTTCCAGCCGGTGATCGAGGCAATGAAGTTGATCCGCCGCTACGCCAAGGCGGGCAACACCACCTATTACCCATGCGGCGAGGTGGTGCCCGAGCACCGCGGCACCGCTGGTGAGTGGGAGGACCTGGTGTTCAAGAACGACAAGCGCGGGCGTCGGTGGGTGGTGCGGATGGTGTACGAGATCGTCACCTTCCAGGCGCTGCGCGAGGCCCTGCGGTGCAAGGAGATCTGGGTGGTCGGCGCTCATTCCTTCCGCGACCCGGAGGAGGACCTGCCCAAGGATTTCGCCGCCCGCCGCGTGGAGAACTACGCCGAGCTGCGCAAGCCGCTGGACCCGAAGGACTTCATCGCCGAGTTGAAGGCCGAGATGCGCGCCGAGCTGGAGTCGCTCGATACCGCGCTGCCGAAGCTGGACTGGTTGGCGATCTCCGAACGTAAGTCCGGCGCGATCAAGCTGACGAAGCTCGGCCCGGCGGATGAGCCGCGGAACTTGCGCCGGATCAAGAATGAGGTGGGGCGGCGCTGGGGCTCGGTCCCGCTGGTCGACATGCTCAAGGAGGCGGTGTTGCGCACCGGCTGCCTGAAGGCGGTCACCTCGGTGGTGGGCGGCTCCAGCCTCAAGCCCGAGGTGCTGGCCGAGCGGCTGATGCTCGCGATCTTCGGGTACGGCACCAACACCGGGATCCGGGCCGTGGCCTCCGGTGGCCACGCCCACAGCGAAGACGATATCCGCTACGTCCGGCGCCGCTATCTGACCCCGCAGGTCGCCACCGACATCGCGATCGCCATCGCGAACGCCACCTTCACCGCCCGGGACGTGGCGCTGTGGGGCGAGGGGACTACCACCGTCGCCTCCGACTCCACGCACGTGCGCGCCTACGATCAGAATATTTTCACCGAGTGGCACTCGCGGTACGGCGGCCGCGGCATCCTCATCTACTGGCACATCGAACGCGGGTCCATGGTCGTGCACTCCCAGACCCTGCGTGCCTCGGCCTCGGAGGTGCACGCGATGATCGAGGGCGCGGTCCGGCACGGCACCACCATGAAGGTCGAGGGAAACTATGTCGACTCTCACGGCCAGACCGAAATCGGGTTCGGCGTGACCAGGCTCCTGGGCTTTGACCTGCTACCGCGCATCAAGCAGATCAACAAGGTCAAGCTCTACCGGATCGAGAGCGGCGAAAGCGACCTGTACCCGCGGCTGACGCCAGCGATGACCCGGCCGATCCGCTGGGACCTGATCGAACAGAACTACGACCAGATGATCAAATACGCCACCGCGATCAAGCAGGGCACCGCCTCCACCGAGGCGATCCTGCGCCGCTTCACCGAGTCCGCCTCCCATCCCACCTACCAGGCCATGCTGGAGGTCGGCCGGGCGCAGAAGACCATCTTCGTCGCCCGCTATCTGCGCCTGCGCGAGCTCCAGCGAGAGATCCAGGAAGGGCTCAACGTGGTGGAGTCCTCCAACGGAGCGAACTCGGTCATCTTCTACGGCAAGGGCGGCGACATCGCCACCAACCGGCGCGAGGAGCTAGAGATGAGCGTGTTGTGCCTGCGCATCCTGCAGGCCGCGCTCGTGTACATCAACACCCTGATGCTCCAAGATGTCCTGGCCGACCCGAACGGGTCACCATGCTCAAACCCGCCGACCAGCGCGGGCTGACCCCGCTGTTCTGGCAGCATGTCCAGCCCTACGGCGAGGTACGGCTGGATGTGGCCAAGCGCCTTTCGCTCGGCGGCGCTGCGCAAGCTCCGGAGGCGGGAAACCCGGACTAGCTTCATGATCGTGGTAGGGCGTGCGCGCCCCTGGGAAACGGGTCCCGGCGCCGCTGCCGGCTGAGGTCGCGGGATGCCCGGTCTGCTTGACAGCCGCGGCGCAAGGTTGCATGGTTAGCTACACATGTAGCTAACCAGTTGGGCGGCTAAGCCAACGATGGACGACGACCGACCGATCTTCCTTCAGATCGCCGAGCTGATCGAGAACTCGATCATCGACGGGTCGCTGGTGGAGGAGGCCCAGGTCCCGTCCACCAACGAGCTTGCCGCCTTTCACCGGATCAACCCGGCCACCGCGGCCAAGGGCGTCAACCAACTCGTGTCGGAGGGAACGCTCTACAAGCGACGCGGCATCGGCATGTTCGTCGCCGGTGGCGCCCGGGCCAGGCTGCGCGAGCGGCGACGGGAACGGTTCACCGAACAGTACGTGGAACCCCTGCTCGCCGAGGCGCGCAAGCTCGGTATCGGCCACGACGAGCTGATGAAGATGATCGATTCATTCGGTGCGGTTGTCGGGAGGGACCTGGGATGACGGCGGTGGTAACCGCACACGGGGTGACCAAGCGCTTTGGTGACGTCACGGCGCTCGACGACGTGAGCTTCGCGCTGGCCGAGCACACGATCTACGGCCTGCTCGGGCGCAACGGGGCGGGCAAGACCACCCTGATGCAGATCCTCACCGGGCAGGCGTTCGCGTCGTCGGGGAAGGTGTCGGTCTTCGACGCGCCACCGGTGGAGAACCCGGCCGTCCTGTCGAAGGTCTGTTTCGTCCGGGAGGGCCAGCGCTACCCCCACGTCTACACCGTGCGCCACGTCTTTCGCACCGCACGCCGGCTGTTTGTGAACTGGGACGACACGTTCGCGCACGGCCTCGCCGCGGACTTCCAGCTACCGGCCGGGCGGCTGGTCCGCAGGCTCTCGCGGGGCATGCTGTCGGCCCTCGGCGTGACCGTCGGGCTGGCCGCGCGGGCGCCCCTGACGTTCTTCGACGAGCCGTACCTCGGGCTCGACCCGGCCGCCCGGCAGCTTTTCTACGACCGCCTGCTCGCCGACTACGCCGGGCATCCCCGCACCGTGGTGCTGTCCACCCACCTCATCGACGAGGTGAGCGATCTGGTCGAGCGGGTGCTGCTCATCGACCGTGGCCGGCTGCTGCTCGATGAGGACGCCGACGACCTGCGCGGGCGGGCGGTGGCGGCCACCGGACGGGCGGAGGCCGTGGACGGGTTCGCGGCCGGACGCACCGAGTTGCACCGCGAGCGGTCGAGCGGCCTGGTCCGGTCGACCATCCTCGGTGGGCTCGGACCGCACGCGAAGGCGCTCGCGCAGACGCTCAACGTCGAGCTGGAGCCGCTGTCGTTACAGCAACTCGTGGTCCGCCTGACCGCAGAGCCGACGACAACGGCGCCGGCGGACCGGGAGGCCGCCCGATGAACCGCATCCGTCAGGTAGTCCGTCTCCAGATGCCGGCCTGGCCGCACATCGTGGGCTGGACGTGGAGCATGACGGCCGTCGCGTTCGGCATCAACCTGTTGGGCTTCATGGCGAACTACGACCCGGGCGACGGCGTGACGAACACCGGCGGCCTGGTCAGCCTGTGCGGCGTCGCGATCGGGATGGCCACCGTCTCGGTCACCCAGATCTTCCCGTACGCGGTGGGCATGAGCGTGACCCGCCGGGAGTTCTACCTGGCCTGGTCGCTGCTCGCGGTCGTCCAGTCGGTGGTCTACGCGCTGGTGCTCTGCCTGCTGCGCGCCGTGGAACAGGCCACTGGCTACTGGGGGATGGGGATGCGCTTCTTCGGCCTGCCGTTCATGGATGACGCCAACCCGGTGCTGCTCCTGCTCGGGTACGCGGTACCCATGCTGGTCGTAACCCACCTCGGGATCCTGCTCGGCACGTTGTACCTGCGCTGGGGCACCACCGGCGTCCTCGCCAGCCTCACCCTGGCCTTCACCGCGCTCGGGCTGGCCGCCGCGCTGATCACGTGGACCCGGCAATGGCACGCGATCGGCCGCTGGTTGCTCGACCAGTCCCCCACGGCGCTGCTCGCCGGCTGGCCGGTCCTGGTCGCCGCCGCGTTCGCCGTCGGCGGGTACACGCTCATCCGCCGTGCCACGGCGTAGCCGCGGCGGGCACACGGCCGCTCCGCACCACCGAACAACGCGAACACCAACTCCGCCGTGATGGGCCGCCAGATTGTCAGCCCTGTCCGCCCGCGTCCTTAGGAGAGATGCAATGACGAGCAACAACACGCCCCCGCCCGCAGGTCTCGGGATCTGGGCAAATCTCGGGATCTGGATCGCATTTGGCGCTGCCTTCGGCCTCCTCGTCGGGGGTCTTTTCGACAACGTCGCTCTCGGCGTCGCGCTAGGTCCGGGCCTGGGTGTGGCCGCCTGGGCCGTCTTCATCGCGCCGCGAAGGAATGCCCGCCGCGACTCCTGAGCGTCGCACCCGGGTATCGGCTACGGAGGTCGTAGGCGCCACCGGGAAGTCCAGGAAGCAACGCAACGGCGCTGGCGATGGTGGCCGCGTCAGATGATCGCGCCCCGGCGGGCCGAGATCTGGTGGCGGTTGAGTTGGATCAGCAGCCGGCGCGGAGCGCGCCACCACCATGGCGATGTGGTATCGGTACAGCTTGGTCGAACCGACGCCAGGCCAAGCGGTGTTCCATACTCGGCCCACACTCAGCGTCATCGACGCAGCTGGCGGTCCAGGCGCTCCCGGCGTCGCGCCTGCCGTCATAGCACTCGCCGACCCGGATCGTCGACTGGGCGGATGGCTACGCTGCCCGTCGCGTTGGGGTGCTCAGGTCTCGCGGTCATAGGTCTTCGACGTAGTCGGCGGCGATGTCGTCGGGTGGGTTGGTGTACAGGCGCAGGTAGCGGTCGTTGGCGTGGCCGAGGCGGCGCTCGAGTTCGGCGCGGTTGTGGCCGGAGGCCTGCGACAGGCCGTAGGCGAAGGTGTGCCGGGCGTCGTGCGGGCGCAGGGTGCCGAGCTTGCGGTCGGGGTCGGGCATCTGGGCGTCGTGCAGGCGGCCGATCTCGCCGACGATGGTGTTGATGGAGCGGGCCGAGAGGCGGCCGTCGGGGCGGCGGGCGGCGATGGAGGCGGCCGACAGCAGCAGCGCGGCCGGGCCGGAGCTGGCGGCGGCGTCGCCGGGCCGCTCCTGGTCGAGGTAGTCGGCCAGCGCCTGGCGGGCGTCGCGGCCCAGGAACACGGTGCGGCTGGTGCGGCCCTTGCCGCGCACGCCGACAAGGCGCGCCTTCTTGGCCTGGCGCAGCCGCTCGGGCGCGGCCGGCTCCAGCTGGTCCAGCTCCAGGCCGACCAGCTCCGCGCGGCGCAGCCCGGTGCCGAACAGCAGGTAGATGATGGCCCGGTCGCGCAGCGGGCGAGCGTGGGCGTGCACCCGGGGCGTGGCGGCGCCACGGTGACGGCGGCCCTTGAGCTCGTGGAAGGTCTCGATCCGGTCCACGACGTTCTTGACGGTGCGCACCTGGGCGGCGGCCAGCGCTCGCGGCTGCGGGGCGGGCAGTGGTAGCGGGGGGACTTTCTTGGTCGGGTCGCCGTGGCGCAGCAACCCTTCGGGGGCGTGCGCGGTGATCCAGGTGAACAGCGCTGACAGGTGCGCGAGGTGGTTGTTGACGGTCGCTGGCGTCATCGGCGCGGGCATGTTGTCGCGGCCGCGGTTGCCGGCGGCGGCCAGGTGGTCGCGCCAGGCTGCGATCTCGCGCGGGGTGACGGCCGAGAGCCGGTCGTGCCCGAGGCCGCCGGTGATCCAGGCGCCGAAGCGCTCCAGGTGCCGGGAGATCTTGGCGGTGACCTCAGCTGAGCGGACTCCGCGCACGGCGAGATCGAGGTAGCGCTCCGTCCAGACCGGGAGGCTGTCGTCGGCCGGATCGAGGCGTTCGGGAAGCCCGACCACCTTTCGTGAAGTGATTTCGGCGCGATCCTGCCCGGCGAGCAGGGACGCCGAGCTGGGGGTGGAGGACGGCATGCAGCCACATTACTTCACGGAAGGGTCATTTCCTGAAGAGAGTCAGCCAAGCGCGAGCTTGGGCCAGCAGCTCGTTTGGGGCTCATGACACGTTTCTTACCGGCACCCCAACTTCGTCGAACGAATGCTCGGACGCAGGTCGCGGGGATGGCCGGGAGGGTCATGTACCGGAGAATAGGCTGTTATCACGTACATGCCTGGACTCTTCGCGGCAAGTGCTAGGCGGGCGGTGCCTGTCATGTCCGGGCTGTCATCGCGGGGCGGCCAGCCAGCACCAAACGCCTCCATGATCAAGCGGCCAGCTCGACGTCGCTGAAGTCGACCTCCTTCAGCAGCGGATCGAATGGATCGGGCCGGTGACGAAGCTCATCGGTCGCGTACGCACCGAAGCGGCTGATGTGGGCCCGCAGGTAGGGGGCGATCTGGCCGAGGTGGTCGGCGGTGATGCTCCAGCCTTCGGCGACAAGCTGCCGCACGACGTCGGAGATGTCCAGCGCGTTGTGGAAGACGACCAGGTTGGCCAGCAGGGTGTTGAACTTGATCAGTTTCTCCTGCTCTTCGGGGTCGTTGTCGGCCAGCACCCCGCCGAACCCGAGCCACTTGGAGAATCCGTTGTAGGACTCGACCTTGTTGGTCGCCGCGGTCACCCGCGCCCGCAACGCCGGGTCGGCCAGATACCGCAACAACGCCACTGTGCGCACGCTGCGGCCGACCTCACGGAAGGCCTTGTAGATGCGGTTCTTACGGGAGTTGGACCGCAGCCGCCGCATCAGCGTGGCCGAGGACAGGCGGCCCTCACTGATGGAGATCGCCACCTGCATCAGGTCGATCCAGTGCTTGTCGATCAGCTTCCAGTCGATGACGTTGCGGCCGCTCTCCCCGAACAGCTGGTCGATGTGCGGATAGGCGATCTTCTCAGAGGCGCGGAAGAAGATCAGGTCCTTGAAATTGCGGATACGCGGCATCAGGTCGAACCCGAACAACGTGTCCAGGGTGAAGACCGGGAAGTTCTGGCCCTGGGTGTCGGCATGCACGGTGGAGGGCTGGATGTCGGAGTCGTTGGCCAGCAACCCTTCGATCAGGTGCACCGCCTCCCACACCCCGCACGGGATGAACCGGGAGAACAGCGCCACGTAGGTGTCGGAGATGTAGTGGTAGGCGATGCCGCCGAATCCTCCGTACCGGATGCTGGTCTCGGCCAGGAGATTGTCGATGTAGGTGTCCACCTGGGTGCCGTCGGCGGCCACCGTGCTGCCGTCCCCCCATGCCTTGATCACGTCCAGCTCGGCGAAGGCGTTGACCACGTCGGCGATCGCGGCGTTCAGCTTCTTCAGGGTGATGTGCCGGTTGCGGACCATGGACAGCTCGCGGGCGGTGACGCCGGCGATGTGCTTGGCCGCCTCGTACGGGCCGATGTTGATGCCGCCGGTGAACACGGCCAGCGAGTACCGCCCCAGCTTGTCCTTGATCTTGGGGTCGGAGCCGGAGGCCGGGCCGAAGTGGCGATACCAGGTGAGCCAGTGGGCCGTGCGCGCCACGATCGACAGCAGCGAGCGTTCGGGCATGCGCCGCTCGATCTCGGCCGCCAGCCGCTCGGCCTCCGCATCGCTGCCCTTACCGCGGCGGCGCTTGAGGGTGGGCACACCACCCTCGTCGATGACCAGGTCGGCGTTGTCGAGGTAGCCGGCGTCCAAATGCGCGGCCGCGCTCAGATGGGCGCCCTTGAGGTGGGCGACGAAACCGGCGGGGGTGTCGGGCAGGCCGACCTTCTCGCAGAACGCCGCCAGTTTCGGCTGGCATTCGTCCCAGGGCAGCAGGTGAGCGCTCCAGTCGGCGTAATCGTTCGAGCCGAGCACGGCCACGTCGCCGGTGCGCAGTTCCTCGGCCAGGTAGCAGAACACCATGGCCTCGAAGTGCCGCCGCGCGACCATGCCGGGCCGTCTGCGGTCGGTCACCGCGCGCCGCCAGTTGCCCGAGGCGAACGCGATGCCCGACTCCGGGACGTCCTCCTCCACCGGGGGCGGCAGCGGGATGAAGTCGCGCCGCTTGGGTGAGTGCTCGCGGGGGTGCGCCAGCGCGGCCAGTACCGAATCGTCGCTGGAGGTGGCCTTCAGCCGCAGCTTGCCCGCCAGTTCGAACGGCGCCGGCCGGTCCTTCTTGAAGAACCGGTACACCAGCAGCTCGTGGGCGTCGCCGTGGAAGGCAGCGACCTCCTCGATGTCGGCCAGCTGCGCGGCGAACCCGCCGGCCTGCTCCACCGCCGCCCGTACGGTCTGCATGCTGTGGGTCTGCACTACGAGCGCCGACAGCATCTCGCCGAGCGCTTGGACCTGCCCGGCGCCTGCCGCGCAAGAGGTCACCGCCTCCATGGCCCGCGCCACCGCCTCGACTCCGGCGGCCGAGGCCTCGCTGCCGGGGTCGAGACGTTCCAACACCTGGCGGTAGGTGCCGATCAGCCGCTCGCTCATCGCGCGCTGGCGAGCGCGGATCTCCTCCAGCTCCGCCTTGGCCCGCTTGACGTGGGAGGCCATCCGCTTGCACAACATCTCGGCCAGGTCATCTCAGGCCCGCATCCGGGCGGTGTGCGTCAGGCACGCCAGCAACGCCACCTGCTTGACCGGGTCGTAGCGCGACAGAATGTCGACATCCTGGGCGTCGGCCTCACCAGCGAAGTCGGCGATCTTCGACGGCGCGATGCCGTCCAGCCAGGCGTCGGTGTCGCCGAGCGCGTCCACCTGGTCCAGCCATCTCACCTGCTCGCGGAATCGCGACCAGGTGGCCCGCTGGGCGGGCTTCTTGAGCCGGTTGAACGTCGATTTGCCATCCGGCCCGACGACGAGCAGACCTTCCATCCGGGCCCGGCCGGCCTCGCCCATCCGCTGCAGGATCGTGGCGAAGATGGTGGTGTTCACCTCGGCCCGAATGCTGGTGGCCAGGTCCTCCAGCGTCGTGTATCCGAGTAGTTCCAGCCGGAGCCGGAGTAATTCCTCGATCGCGACGTTGATCAGGTCTGCCGGGTTGTTCTTGGCTTGGGCCGCCTTCCGGATCGCCACTGCGGCAATCGCCCGGGCCCGGCCCGCGTCGTACTTCACGCCCTGACGCTGGCGCACCAGCTTGCGATGCGCCTTTGCGCTGCCGGAGGAGCCATGGTCCGGCCAGACATCGTCGGCCAACTCCAGGCAGCGCCGAACGTGGTCGATCACCACCTCGGGGATCTCGTCCGGGGACGGGAAGCGCGCCATCTTCTGGAAGCACTTCAACGCCAGCACCAGCGCGAAGCACGACTCCGGGCTGCCGGTCCGTTTTTCAGCCCAATCCACCTCTTCCGGCGACGGCGTGAAGAACACGTGCAGCACCTGCGCCGAGGTCAGCCGCTTGAACTGCGGATAGGCGGTCCGCTCGATCCACGTCATCCAAGGCCGTCCCTCGCCTCGATCCCGGCGTCCAGACGCCGAAACCGTAGCGACGACCAACTCCAGCAGACGCCTTGTTCACCAAACCGCAATCAAGCCCAAGCAGAGGGCCACATCATCCGAGGAACACCCCCTCTGACTAGCCGTTCAGCAGCCCCACTGTCCCTTTCTCCCGTACTTGGTCTGCCCCCTGGAGGGAGAGCGGCTCCGCGGGCGGGGAGGGCCAGAATGCAGAGTTGACGGATCTGCTTGGCGAGCGATACGCGCGAATGACTGACGACGGCGGGTTCGGCCGCTGAGGCGGGGCTCGTGATCAGCGCGGTCATCGCAATGAGTAGAACCGCGACGGTGACGCATAAGCGCCGCCTTGCTAAGGCGCTCACCCCGCGATTGCGGGACCTGACCCGGGTCACCCTGGCACGGGACGACACCCCGACCGAGATCGCCAAGCGCTACCCGCGCGCCGGGCCGCTGCTAGGCGCGCGCTGGAATGAGGACCTCATCGCCGACTGCTGGCTGGACCTGCTGCGGATAGCTGGATCGCTGAAATACGGACAGGCCACCGCCTCGCTGATCGTCGGCAAGTGGTCGGCCGCCTCCCGGCAGAACACCCTGGCCGCCGCTCTGAAGGAATGGGGCATGCTGCGCAGGACCGTCCATCTGGCCAAATACCTGTCGGACCCAGCCTTCAGAAGGAAGATCTCGCGACAACTGAACAAGAGGGAAAGCCTGCACGCACTGCGCCGCGACCTGCACTGCGCCCAGCAGGGCACCATCACCCGCCCGTACCCGGAACAGCAGACGGAGCAGGCGTGGTGCCTGACCCTGCTGACCAACTCGGTGGTCGCGTGGACGGCCGAATATTATTCCAGAGCTGTGCTGGAGCTGCGCTCCCAGGGCCGGGAGGTGAGCGACGAGATCCTGTCACACATCTCGCCCGGCCACAGCGACAACATCAACTTCTTCGGCGTCATCAACGTGGACGTCGAGGCGGCACCGGCCAAGCTCGACACCAGCGGATGGCGACCGCTTCGGCCCGTCCAACTGCGCCAACCGGGGCTGACCCCGTGACCTGGGTCCCTCGAAGAGGCACAAAGCCCCGCACCTGCCCGGACGGAGTGCGAGGCCGGTGGGCCAACGGCGCGGGGGTTATCGGTTCGTCGGCTGGCTCGCGATCAAGGGCGCGGTGGACTTGCGGTGGTGAGAGGCGCGGGCTTTGGCGCGGTTCCCGCAGATGTCCATGGAGCACCAGGTCCGGCGCCGATTGCGGGAGTGGTCGTAGTAGGCCCATCGGCAGCTCGGCTCCCGGCAGGCCTTCAGCCGCGTCCACGTGCCCTCCGCTACGGTCTCGGCCACGACGGCGAGCAGCCTGGCCAGCGCCGCCTCCACCGGTGCCGCGGTGCGGGCGATCAGCCGGGGCGGGAAGACGGTCACGTCGAGCATCAGCGGGAAGTCGCGGGTGAGGTCGGCGAGTTCGGCGCGGGCGGCGGGATTGAGGCCGTCCGGGCGCGGACTGGAGACCGGCTCGGTGTTGTTCTCGGCGATCAGCGCGCGTAGTCCCTCGCGGATGCGTTCGGCACGGTTGCGCTGCTCGGCGTTCACCACCGTGTCGGCTGGCACAAGGCCGCGGGCGCGCAACCACGTCGCCAGCTGTTGCGGGGTTGCGATGTCGTCGCCGTCGCGGCGGCGGGTGTTGATGAATTCCTCGATCACGCGCAGCGGCATCGGCGCCGTCCCGGCCTCGAGGTTGTCCGGCACGGGCTCGGCAGCACGCTCATCCATCACGCCTCGTAGCCTACCCGGCTATCGGCGATGGTAGGTTATCTAACTGGCGTAACCGATACGTCAGTTAGATCGAAGGGATCGCTGGTGAGCATCAGCATCGGCAACATCTGCATCGACACCAACGACCTGGCCGGCGGCACCGCCTTCTGGCGGGCGGTTACGGGGTACCAGGTCGCGTCCTCGGACGAAGGCACCACCTACCTGCAGGACGCGAACAAGAACGGCGTCGGCCTGTCCCTGCAGTCCGTGCCCGAAAGCCGGGAGGGCAAGAACCGGCTGCACCTGGACCTGTTCACCGATGACCTGGCAGGCGAGGTGGACCGGATCCGGGCTCTCGGCGCGACCGAAGTCCAGCGTTTCGACGGCTGGATCGTGCTGGCCGACCCCGAGGGCAACCAGTTCTGCGTCGTAGCCGCATAGGCATCCCATCCCCACTACAGAAGAGACAGACATGGCCTCCGTGCAGAAGGAAATCATCATCGACGCCGACCCCGCGGCCGTGTGGGAGATCATCAGTGACTTCACAGACGGGCCCGTCCGGATGGCGCCGGGCTTCGTCACCGACAGCCGGCTCGACGAACACGAACCGGACGTCAGGGTCGTCACGTTCGCCGACGGAACGGTGCTGCGGGAGCGGCTCATCGCGCTCGACGAGGAGCCGCGCCGGCTCGTCTTCTCAGTCATCGGCGGCACCATGCAGCCGGACCACGACAACGCCTCGATGCAGGTCATCCCGCGCGGGGACGGCGGCAGCCGGTTCATCTGGATCCACGACGTGCGACCGGACGACCTTGCCCTCCCGATGGGCGCCGGAATGGACCACGGCCTGAGCGTCTTCAAGCGGACGGTGGAGTCCGCCGACGAGCGCCTTGGCTAGGTGTACTGATCGGGGACGTTGACCAACCGCGAGAAGGGCGGCTGGTTGGCGCACGCGGTGTGGGGCCGGTGGTGGTTGTAGTCGTGCAGCCAGTCCGGGAGCGCGTCTCGGCGTTCTGCCTCTGAGGCGTAGCAGCGGGCGCAGGCCCATCCGTCGGCCATGGTGCGGTGGAGGCGCTCGACGTTCCGTTGGTCTGGGGCCGGTACGGCCGGGTGTACTTCGGCCGGATCGACAGCGCCTCGCGGGTGTCCCGCCATAGGTGGGACCGGTAGGCGCTGCCGTTGTCGGACAGGACGCGCTCGATGGTGACGCCGCGCTGGGCGAACCAGTCGACGGCTCGGTGCAGCACGCCTGCAGCCGTGATGGCGGTTTCGTCCTCGTGGACCTCGGTGTACGCGAAGCGGGAGTAGTCGTCGAGGACGGTGTGGACGTAGGCGCAGCCGAGCTTTGGGCCACCGTACTGGTTGCGTGGCTTGCCGGGGGTGCCGGCTCGGTTGCGGTCACCTTGGCGGCGGCCGACGTAGCGCCGGCCGCCGCCGTCGGGGATGTTCCCGAGCTCCTTCACGTCGACGTGGCTGAACGGGGCCCTTCCCGCAACCGCATTCGCAAGCTCACGCACCGCTTCGACACGGCCTTGGACGTCTTGTTCGGCGACGACTTCGGCCGGGACGAGCGGTCATGCATGGGCTCGGCGGCCAGGTATACAGGTTGAATGCGTAGAGTCTTCACGGCGTGACGGATAGCGCCCGGTGCGATACGACCGTGGTATGCGGTACGGGCAAATGGGCGGGTACACGCCCGCCGAGCAGTGTCGGCGGTCTTCTAATTGAGCCGGAAAGACCGCTGACAAGCAGGAACGGCGCGAGCGTCTACGGCTGCAAGCGGCCGAGTGGTTCGAGGCCGGAGAACGACCAAAACGGTCGCCGCACGGTTACGGGTCCACGAGCGGTCGGGGACCTGCTGGCGCAAGGCCTGGCGCGAGGGCGGGACGCAGGCGCTGCGCTCGAAGGGGCCCGTGTCGAAGGAGAAGCTGTCGGCCAAGCAGTGGGAGCGACTCGAGACCGAGCTTCGGCGCGGCCCGCTGGCCTGGGGATACGACGAAAACCAGTGCTGGACGCTGGGCCGCATCAAGATGCTGATCGGCCGGCTGTTCCACATCGGCTACACCATCGAGGGCGTGGGCGGGGTCTTGGGACTATCCGGCCGGAATTGAACGATAAGCCTCCACCGCAGGTCAGGGGTGCGTGCGAAGGGGCGTTGGTGGATGGGGTGCCCCAGATGCGGCACGCCTGCCCTATCTGTAGGTCATCGGCCTGGAAACGACCGGTACGATCGGGAGAAGATCACGAGCTGTCGCGCGGGCGTGGAATGAGGAGACCGGTTGAGCGATAGCGGGGCCGCTGATGCTGACAACGAGGCCGCGAAGGCGGCGCCTTCGTTCGAGCCGGTGCGGGTAGGGATGGCTGGCCGGACTGGCTCGGCCGTAGGCCGATCAGCTCGGTCGACCGGGATCGGATCCTGAAGGATCTGAGCGCCGATCAGGAAGAGCTGGACGCTGTCCAGCGACAGGCTGGCCTGCGTCTTGCGCCGCTGTTCTCGTCCGTGACCATCGAAGGGTTCGGCGGGCAAGGTGATCCACGGAAGGTGGCCCGGCTGCGAGTCGCAATCAATGCGGCGTGCAGGGTCGCGGCGGGCGATCGGCGGACCAGGTATCACGCGACCGATGGGCGCATCACGATCGGGATCGCTGGGCCGGACGCGCGTGAGCGGATCGCGGTGCTGCGCCGGCAGATCGCCAAGATCGGCGGTAGCCGGGGCTGGACGATCACCGAAGATCTGAACTGAGCCGGTTCTCGTGGTGAGTGGAGGCACTTCTCCACCATTCGAGAGCCGCTCCGGCGACCGTGCCGAGGTCAGCCAGATGCCACAGCCTCACCCGCCGGCTCTGCCGTCACCAACCGCACGGTGATCGTGGTCCCGTACATGCGTGCGGCCTCGAACAGGGTGTTGAGGACGTTGCTGAGGTGCTCGGCGTGGGAGCCGCTCAGCCGGTAGTGCCAGAGCGTGGTGACCGGAGCCCAGGTCATCACGGGCCTGATCATCGCCACTTGCCGGTCGAACTGCTCGGAATTCAACTCGCCGTTGGAACGAGCCGTCACGACCACGTCGAAGGTGTCCATGACGCCGTTGTACGCCATGGGACCTACACGATTACGGATGCCATCGGCGCGTAGGCGATGAAGAGGCCTGCCTGGATGTGCTCTGCGCGGTCCTATCGCACCCTTCGACGTTCCGCCGCCGCATGGGCCGCCGCCGAGGCCTGGTCAACCACTGCGTTCGTGGGGACTGGTCGTGTGTCACCCGGTGGGCCTCCGCTCCCGAAGATGTCCCCAGCCGCCAGGTTGCGGAGTGAGAGATCGCGATTGCGGTTCGTGATCGTTTCGGTGCGGTGAATGTGGCTGATTGGGCGGGCCGTCTCATCGTGTTCGTGCGGCACGTTCGTCGCCGAGCTTGCCCAGGAGAAACCCAGGAGAAAGAAGGGGGTCAGCCCACAAAAGCCCAAAACCCACATTGAGATGGTCTTGAAGGGTTGGGCGGGTGGGTTTGATGAAGCTGTGATCTTCTTCGTCTGTTGTGTGCGTGTTCGTCTCGCTACGGTGTGTCTCGTTTGTTGAGCGGGCCGGCCGGGAGGCGTGTGCGGTGACGTCGGTGGAGCGGACCGCCTATCGGGTGTTGCCGCGGTTGATGACGACGCGTGAGTTGTATCTGTTCTTCTCTCCTTCACAGGAGGAGAGGGCGTGGGCGCAGGAGAAGACCGACACCGATGAACACCTGTTGGCGTTGACGCTCGCGCTCAAGTGCTCTCAGCGGCTGGGCCGCTTCGCCAAGGCTCGCGAGGTGCCAGTCGTGGTGGTGGAGCACGTGCGGCGGTGTCTGGAGCTGATGGATCGCGGGATCGCGGCCCTGGTCGACCCGGCCCGGCTGGCGGCGATGGACCTGCCCGACCCGGCGTGAGTCGCCGGCCGGAATCGTCAGAAACGGTAGTGCGCGACCGTGGTGCCTAGCCTGGAGAAGGTCGTGCTGAGCGCCGACAGTCGGGTCCACAGGCGCAGGGCCGTCGGGAACTGGTCGACCTCGGGCTCCCGGGTGAGCAGGATGTGCCGGATCAGGGTCAGTCGCGGGTTCCACCGTACGGGGTCGAGGCGGTCGAAGCCGGGGGACTTGAAGAGGGGGATTAGGAACCGGCTGCCAGAGTAGTGTTTCGCGGCCCAGACGGTGAATCGGGTGTAGACGTTGAACGCTATCTCCCCGCTGGGAAAGTGGCTGGTGAGACGGTCCAGCAGAGTGATCATCTCTTCCTGGGAGAGGAAGGGCAGCACGCCGTCGGCGACGATCACGGCGGGGCGGTCGGCGGGGAGCGCCTCCAGCCAGCCGGGCTCGGTCAGGTCCGCGCCGATCGTGTGCGTGTGCGGCCGATCGGGGATGACCCGGTGCCGGGCGTCCACGACTTCGGGGAAGTCGACGTCATACCAGTCAGCCGTGTGCGGCGGGTCGATGCGGAGGGCCCGGGTGTCGAGGCCGGCCCCCAGGTCGATGCCGATCGCGTTGGGATGGCGGGCGATGAACTGCTGCGCGATCTCGTCCAGTTTCTTGGCGCGCTGGGCGACGTCGATGGCCGAGGCCGCGCTCCAGCGGAGTTTGCGGTGGTCGTAGCCGGTCTTTTGGATGATCTCGTAGGCCATGCGGTCTCCGAGCATGGGGCTTGGCAGGCGGCTGTCGAGTGCTCGGCCGCACAGCGTCACCCACAGGGTTTCCTGCAACGGGGTCAGGGTAGGAAGAGTCACTCCCAATGATGTCCTCCAGGCTCAGGTGGTGGGCATGTCGCGTCGGGTGAATCCGGCCAGGCCGGCCGCGACGAAGGCTGCCGCGGCGACGGTCATGATGATCAGAGGCGCGGCCGCCATGTCCCCGCCGGGAAGTTTCGGTACGTGCTCGAAGACCGACAGGTCGATGACCCATTGGTCGAGCTGCAGTTCTCCGCCGACCCAGCCGAACAGCATGCTCACCATGGCCACGGCGAACGTGCCGGCGACCAGCCGGGGCAGCAGCCCGAACAGCGCGAACGCGATCCCGGTGAACACCCACACCACCGGGAGCTGCACGAGTGCTGCGGTCAGGAGACGGGGCAGCTCACGGGCGACGTCGCCGGTGTTGAGTCCGTGCGCCAGGCCGGCGGCCGCCCCGAAGGCCACCACCCCGAGCGCAGGACCGAGCAGCGCGAAGGCGAAGTGGCTGCCCGCCCAGCGCAGCCGGTTGGCCGGCGTGGCCAGCAGAGGCTCGGCCCGGCCGTCGCGCTCTTCATTCCTGAGCAACAGCGCGGACTGGATAGCGAAGCAGGCGCTGACCAGGCCGAGCATGGTCATCAAGGGCCCGAGGAACTGGTCGACGAGCGTGCCCGGACCGCCGAGCCGGGCGAGCGCCTCTCGCGCCGCGGCACCGCCGTTGTCCATCAGCGCGCCGAGGCTCGCCGACATCGCGCCGATCACCAACCCGACCAGCGTGAGCCCCACGACCCTGCTGATCAGCGGGCCGCGGTGCAGCCGCCAGGCCAGCGCCAGCGGGCTGCGCAGGCGCGGTCCCGCGGCGGCCGGCCCCAGCCGGGCCTGGAACATGCCGCTGCCGAGGTCGCGCCGCGCCGACAGCACTACGGCCAGCGCACTGAGTGCGATGACGACGATGGCTGCGGGCGCGAGGACCCACCAACGCTCGCCGCTGTAGGGCCGCAGCGCCTCCGCCCAGCCGAGCGGCGTCAGCCACGACACCCAGGCCGGCCCGTCACTGGTCTGTCCCGCGATGTCCCCGATGCCGCGCAGGATGAGCGCGGCGCCGAGCACGGTGATCCCGATGGCGCGTGCGCCGCCCGCGCCCGTCGTGAGCTGCGCGGTCACGGCGCCGATCGCGGCGAACACGCAGCCAGCCGTCGCTAACCCGAGCCCGAGCGCCAGGGAACCCGCCACCGGCAGGTCCTGGCCGATCAACGCCAACGCCGACGCCACGCCCAGGACGAGGCTGGCCACACAGGTGACGATCAGGGCGGCGGCCAGGTTCGCGTGCCGCGCCACCGCGGTCGCCCCGACCAACTCGCGCCGCCCGGCCTCCTCTTCCGTACGCGTGTGCCGGACGACCGTGAGCAGGGCGAGCAGCCCGACCATGAACGTGACGAACCCCGACCGCCAGGCCACAAGCTCGCCGAGGCTGGAGCCGTTCAGCACGCCGTAGGCGACGGTGAAGGCCCTGGTGTGGACGCTGGTCTCGTAGTAGGCCTGACGAGCCTCGGCCGTAGGGTACGCCCCGGTGAACGCGCCGACGAACACCACGGGGACCAGGCAGATGAAGACCACCCACAGGGGCAGCAGCCACCGGTCACGCCGCAACACCAGGCGGACGAGCTTTCCGGTGCCTGTCAAGGGGTTCATCGTGCCGCCTCCGCGTGCCTGCCACCGGCGCTCGCGCCCGCGCGGTCGTAATGCCGCAGGAACAGCTCCTCCAGCGTCGGCGGCCGGCTGACCAGGCTGCGCACGCCCGCTGCGGTGAGCTGACGCAACGCCGCGTCCAGCGCGGCGGCGTCGACGCTGAAGCGCACCCGGCCGCCGTCGGCACGCAGACCGTGCACCCCCGGCAGGCCTGCCAGCCCGTCCGGTGAGCCGGCCAGCTCGGCCTCGATGGCGGTGCGGGTGAGGTGGCGCAGTTCGGCCATGGTGCCGGACTCCACGGTACGGCCGTCGCGGATGATCGTGACGTGGTCGCAGAGCGCCTCGACCTCGGAGAGGATGTGGCTGGACAGCAGCACCGTACGGTCACCCGCGCGCTGCACTTCCTGGATCGTCTGCCGGAAGACCTCCTCCATCAGCGGGTCCAGGCCGGAGGTGGGTTCGTCGAAGACGAGGAGTTCGGCATCGGAGCACAGCGCGGCGACCAGGGCCACCTTCTGCCGGTTGCCTTTGGAGTAGGTGCGGCCCTTCTTGCGCGGGTCGAGGTCGAAGCGTTCGATCAGTTCGTCCCGGCGCCGCCGGTCGAGGCCGCCGCGCAGCCGGCCGAGCAGGTCGATGGTCTCGCCGCCGGACAGGTTGGGCCACAGGGTGACGTCGCCGGGCACGTACGCCAGGCGGCGGTGCAGTTCGCCGGCCTGTGTCCAGGGGTCGCCGCCGAGCAGCCGGGCGGTGCCCGCGTCGGGGCGCATCAGGCCCAGCAGGATCCTGATGGTGGTGCTCTTGCCCGCGCCGTTGGGCCCGAGGAATCCGTGCACCTCGCCGACCCGTACGACGAGGTCGAGGCCGTTCAGTGCCCGGGTCGGGCCGAACGACTTGACCAGTCCGGCCATAGTGATGGCATCGGTCTCAGCCATGATGGGTGTCCTTGCGCTGGAAATGATCTCCCTGCTCGGCCTCCCAGGCGGTCCGGGCGGCCTTGAGCATCGTGTCGTCCACGTACATGCCGTGGGTGTAGATCTCGAGCATGGGCAGCCCGACGCGCTGCAGCACGTCGAGGCCCATGCGGTCGTAACCGAGCGCCCGCGTCAGGGCCGGCGCCATGGTCAGCGTGGCGAGGCTGATCAGCACGGTGAGCACGGCCAGTGCCCGCACGTCCGAGGAGGGGCGCATCGAGCCATCGGCGATTCCGGCCCGGAAGAACTCCTCGGTCTCCTCCACCAGCGTGTTGACGAACGTGGTGGCCGCCGAGGAGTCCTCCTCGATCGCGCGCACCATGTACTGCACGTGGAGGCCGTATTCCTCCGGGTTCGCCAGATATTCGCGGGACAGATCCGGCACGCCGGCCGGGCGGGCGGAGGTCCGGGCGCGCCGCACCAGTATCTGCAGGACATGGTCGTCGCAGACGCTGCGCAGATGGTCCTTGCTTCCGAAGTGGCGAATGATCAGGGCGGCGCTCACTCCTGCGGTGGCCGCGATGGCACGCAGGTTTGTCTTCTGGAAGCCGTCGCGGGCGAAGTGCGCGATGGCGGCATTACGGATCTTGGCCTGAGCGGTCAGATCCGATAAGAGAGATGAACACACATTTACTATAATAAACATGTGTTTAGTGACGTGGCAACCCGGGGTCAGAACGTGGTCAGGACGATCTTTCTGGGGGGCGGCCGGAATACGCCAGAAACGGGCCGTAGGGAGTCCATGGCTAACTCTCACCTGCGGCTTCAGGCGCAGTGACGCTCCCGAGCCCGGCGACGACGATGGCGGTGATGTCCGCGATGTGGGCCGAGCGCTTCCCCAGGCGCGGGTTGGCTGGCCGGGCCAACACGCTGCCGGATTTCACCCCGGGCGAGTGAGAGCGCTCCGGCGAAGAGGCGATCGTCGCGGGCTGAGGCTCGTCACCGGCAGATGCCACCCTCGGTCGGGAGGTGCGGGGGCAGCGCTACACAACCAGCCCGGGTGCGGGGTTCACGCCCGCCTGCGGTTGCCCCGCCGGAGTGGATCGCGGGCGACGTGGTCGGCGACGGCGTCGACGCCGGGCCGGGCGTAGCGTTCCAGGGAGCGGACGGAGGCGTGGCGGGAGCGGACCAGCAGGGTGGGGGTGTTGGTCCCGTCCTCCGCTTCATGGGTCAAGGCGGAGTGACGCAATTGGTGCAATGTCCACCCGCCGCGAGCCTCGAGCTCGGCCGGGTCGGTGATGCCGGGGTGGGCCAGCGGTCGGGTGAGCGTCTCGAACAGTTCGGCGGCGCGCCGGTACGACAGCCGGGCCCGCCCGGTGGCTGGGCAGACATCGCCGCTCGGGGTGCGGGCGGGCGCGCGGCGGTCGGTGAGGAACACCGGGCCGCGGGTGCGGCCCTTCAGCAGTCGGGGCAGCAGTTGGGCGGTGCCGGACTGCCAGTGCACCCAGTCGATGCTGCCGCCCTTGGAGGTAACCCGGCCGCGCTTGTCGACCGGCAGCAGGTCCTCGATGTCGAGGCAGAGGATCTCCTCGGCCCGGGCGCACGTTTCATACAGGGCCTTCCAGAGCGCGCGTTCGCGCAAGCCGGCCTTCAGCTCGAACAGGTCGGTGATCTGCTCGCGCGTCAGTGCCCGGGTGCGGTTTGGTGGTGCGGGCCGGCGCTCGATGCCGATGATCGGGTTGCCGGCCAGCCAGCCGCGGGCGCACCACCAGGCGATGGCGGCCTTCATCACCGCCAGCCATGTCGCTCCCTTGGACCGTTTGGACTGGCCGAAGTAGTGCGGGTTCGGCCGCCCGTAGAAACGCATGGCGTCCCTTCGATAGGTCGAGGAGGCCGCCAATGGTGGCGGCCCCCTCGGTGCGGTGAGGTGGGTGCGATCAGTGGTTCCGCGCGCTCAGGCGCGTCGCGAGGGTGGTGATGAAGGTGGCGATCTCGTCGGGGTTCTCTTCGGCCATGAAGTGCCCGGACGTGGTCGGCTGGTAGGTCAGGTCCGGCGCCCAGGCCCGCCACAGCGATGCGGCGTCGAAGCCGAGCTGGGAGCCCCAGTCTTGTGAGATGACGCCAACCGGCATCGCGAGCTGCGCGCCACGTTCACGGTTGGCTCGATCCATCTCCAGATCGATGCTCGCGGTGGCCCGGTAGTCGGCCACGATGGAGTCGATCGCGGCGACCGAGCTGTCGATGTAGTAGGCGCGCTCCTCATGGGTGAAAGTCGTGCCGCTGGGGTCCCATGCGTCCAGGAAGGAGCCGAAGAACTCCGGAGCGACTGCGCGGATCATCTTCTCGGGAAGCCCGATGGGCTGAGCCATCAGGTACAGATGCCAGGCGACCTTGGCGTCGACTCCCTGCAGAACGGCCCACGTGTCGAGGGTGGGCAGGACGTCGAGGATCCCCAGGTAGTCCACGACGGCGGGGTGGTCCAAGCCTGCGCGGACGGCGACCAGTGCACCGCGGTCGTGCCCGACGAGCCCGAAGTGGTCCACGCCGAGAGTGGACGCGACCGTCACGATGTCCTGAGCCATCGTGCGCTTGGAGTACGTGGCGGGGTCACTCCCGTCCGGCTTGTCGCTGTCGCCGTATCCGCGCAGGTCAGGGACGATGACCGTGTGGTCGTCGGCGAGCCTCGCCGCGACGTGGCGCCACATGTAGTGGGTCTGCGGGAACCCATGCAGGAGGACCACGGCCGGCCCGCTCCCGCCGACGGCGACGTTGAGGTTGACGCCGTTGGCGCCGGGGATGGCCTGGTAGTCGAAGCCGTTGATCGTCAGTCGGCTGGTCATGCGTTCTCCTTCGCGGCAGGCGCGGCGGTCTCATGGGCGGTGGGGGCCGGGTGGCCGGAGAAGATCCCGGCGGGCAGGGGGGCCCGCCCGGACGATGCCTTCAGGGCTGGGATGACGATGGTGTCGACGAGTGCGGACAGGTACTCCTCGTCGACTGCGAGGTCGTTGACCCGTCGCAGCAGGAGGGCGGCACCGACCACCTCCTCGAATGCGAAAGGGTCCGCGCCGTCGGGCAGCTCGCCGCGTGCGATCGCGGCGTCGATGACCTGTCGCGGCAACCGAGCTCCTGTCGGGCCGACGGCGTTCTCGATGGCCTCGCACAGGTCCGGGTCCTCCAGACCCGCCTGCAAGAGCAGCATCGCGGTCTGACTGTCCGCAGCGCGCATGGTCTGGTCCAGGCGCCGACACAGGCTCAACACGTCCCCGCGCAGGCTGCCCGTGGCGATCGGCTCGCCGGCCCCGCGCTGTGCGGGCCCAGCCTTGACCGCAGCGATCACCATCTCCCGTTTGGACCCCCACCGTCGATACAGGCTCGCCTTGGATGTCTGGCACCGTCGGGCGACCTCCTCGAAGGACACCCCCTCGTAACCGGACTCCGCCAGCACCTCCAGTACGACACCAGTGATCCGCTGATCCAGAGCTGCATCACGGGGACGGCCGCGCGCCGCCCCCTCAACGTTATTTCGATACGTCACGCCCCGTATCGTAATGGACGGGGCTGAACTCCATCAAATCAACGTCTCCGGTCACCTCGGCCGGCGCGTGCACGGTGACCCGCGCCCGGTAACGCCAGGCGGCGGCGGACACCCGGCGTGATACGTATGCGGCGACGTCGTCGTCGGGCAGGTCGCGCGGGGTGAAGCGGGGGCCGGTCGGGGTGCGAGGTCGGATCCGGTCGACGCGGAAGGTACGCCGGTCGTCCCGTTCGACGTCCCAGGCCAGCAGGTACCAGCGGCGTCCCCAGATGACGAGCCGGTACGGCTCGACAGTGCGCACGGTGGCCGCACCGGCATGGTCGTGGTAGTCGAACCGGAGCCGTTCCCGATCGCGGCAGACCGCACTCAACGTGGTCAGGAGCGACGCATCGACGCTGGGGACGGCGACCGCCTCCTCGTCGTCGAGCAGCAACGGCGGCAGCACGGCACCGGCGCCGAGCCGGTAGCCGCTGGCGGAACTGCGGGTGGCCGGCACCGGGTAGCCGAGGGTGCGCAGGCGCTCCACGTCGGCGCGCACGGTTCGCCCGCTCACGCCGAGGCGTTCGGCGAGTTCGGTTCCGGTCCAGTCGCGTGGGGTTTGCAGGAGGGAGAGCAGCCGCAGGAGGCGGGCCGAGGTTTCCAACATTCCTCAAGGATCCCCGACAATTAGGAGCGATTTCTTCCTAATAGTCCGGCACGATCGGCGCCATGACCGAGAGTGACACGGCCGAGATCCGTGATTTCCGTATCGACATCCCGCAAGCCGACCGGGCCGAGCGCCTGGCCCGGGCCCGCTGGACCGACGAGCTGCCCGACGCCGGCAGCCACTTCGCCGCACACGACGTGCCCAACCTGCTGATCGACGACATCCACGGCTTCTTCCGCCGGCTGCGCTGAACCATGCCGATCGGGGTGCGCGCCGCGCGCACCTCCTGTTAGACCTTTCGGGAGCACCGCCATGCAGACCCTGACCCGCCGCGCCCTCAACCGCGCCACCCTCGATCGGCAGCTGCTCCTGCGCCGCGCCGACCTCACCCCGCTGCAGGCCATCGAGCACCTGGTGGGCCTGCAGGCGCAGACCCCGCACACCTGGTACATGGGACTGTGGAGCCGGCTCACCGCGTGCCGGCCCGAGGAGATCGCGGCGCTGCTCACCCAGCGCCAGGCCGTGCGGATCGCCCTCATGCGCTCGACGATCCACCTCGTCAGCACGGCCGACGCGCTCGCGCTGCGCCCGCTCGTGCAGCCGTCGCTGGACCGCGACCTGTTCGCCAACCACACCCACGGCCGGGCGATGCGCGACCTGGACACCGGCCTGGTGGTGGCCGCGGGCCGGGAACTGCTTGACGAGCGGCCCCGCACACCGGGCGAGCTCGGCCGGCTGCTGGCCCAGCGGTGGCCGGACCGCAACCCGGCGAGCCTCGCCTACGCGGTGCGTAACCTCCTGCCGATCGTGCAGACCCCACCCCGCGGGGTGTGGGGCGCCGGCGGCCGGACCGTCCACGCTCCTCTCGAGTCGTGGGCAGACGCGCCGCTGCGCACCGACCACACGATCGACCAGATGGTTCTGCGTTACCTGGCCGCGTTCGGCCCGGCGACCGTACGCGACGTGCAGACCTGGTGCGGCCTGACCCGGCTGGCAGAGGTGCTCGACCGGCTCCGGCCCCGCCTGGCCACGTTCCGCGACGAGAACGGCGCGGAACTGTTCGACCTGCCCGACGCGCCCCGGCCCGATCCGCAGACCAGTGCGCCCGCCCGGTTCCTGTACGACTTCGACAACCTGCTGCTGTCACACCACGACCGCACCAGGGTGATCACGGACGGCCTCCGCCAGCAGAACTTCAAACCGCACGGACCCGTCCCTCGCCTGGTGCTCCTCGACGGCTTCACGGCAGCGACCTGGACGTTCGCCACCGCACACGGCACGGCGACACTGACCGTGCACCCGTTCGCACCGCTGTCCGCGCCCGATCGCGACGCGTTGACCGTCGAGGGCGGCGGCCTGCTGGACTTCCTCGCTGCCAAAGCGTCACACGAGATCCGCTTCACCGCCCCAGGTCACCGAGACCACAGCGATCCCGGCAACGGGTAGCCGGAGGAGTCCTCGCTGCCGCGGAGCTCGCTCCCATTGCCATGGCCCTTGCTCCGCCGCGTCCAGGACACATCGCAAGGAGGTTCGGTGGCTGACCCTAAACCAGAGAGGTGTTTCATAAGCGAAACGCCTATGAAACAGCGGCCAGGCGTCCGGACACGCCAAGATCGGATACGCCCGCGCCTCGACGGTGCGCCAGTCGCTGCAGACCCAGCTCGACTCCCTCGAGGCCGCCGGGGTCACCCGGGTCTTCTCCGAGAAGATCTCCACCCGCGCCACGCGGCGCCCCGAACTCGAGCGGGTCGTCACCCTGGCCCGTGAGATGCGCGCTTCCGGCGTCGCGGTCACCTTGGTCGTCCACGAGCACAAGCGGCTCGGCCGCGGCCTGGCGCTGGCCGAGCTCGCCGAACAGCTGCGCGCCTGCGACGTCGGCCTGGAGTTCCTCACCGGCGAGCTGCAAGGCAGCCACGATCCGTCCGGCGTGGTGTTCACCGTGCTCGCGGCCCTACCGGGGATGGAACGCGAATACATCCGCGACCGCACCCTGGAAGGCCACGAGTCCGCCCGCAAGAACGGCAAGGCCATCGGCGGCGCCACCGTCACCGATGAGGCCATGCTTTCCATGGCACTGCATCTGCGCGACCAAGACCTCAGCCTCCGCGAGATCGCCTCCCGCCTGGTCATCACCCAGGGCGCCAAGAGGGGCCGGCACCCCTCCCCGGCCACCGTCATGCGCATGCTCCGCGACCACGACACCAGCATCACCGAGCTGGGCGCCGGAGCCGACGATGCGAAGCAACGGCCGTAGTCCCTGACAGGCCCTGCCGCAAGAAGGTGTCGCCGTTGGAGTGGATGCGCACAGCGGCGGCGGTTGTGTCCGGGGCGGGGATGAAGGAGGCGTTGAACCGGTCGGTGGCGGTGTGAGTGTTCGGTGCGGGCGCGGTGGATGTGGGCGGGGTCCGGGGTCAGAGAGATTGGAACGGAATCCGGCGTTGACGGGGTTCCCGCTGATCAGCGAGCCGACGTTTCCTTGCTTCCAGCCCGTCGCCCTCCAGCCGAGTCTCAACGGGCGGGGGTGCGGCCGAGCCTGGTCTCCAAGCCATCCAGGATGCGCTCGACGCCGTAGACGAAGGACTCCGCGCGGATCTGCTCCGGATCCTTGGTCTGCTCCGCGGCGCGCCCGTCGCGCAGGAGCGGGTAGTCCCGCAGGACCTGTTCGGTGGTCGGTCGCAGGCTCTCAAGCCAGTCTTGCTCGTTCTGGCCGCTGCGGGCGAGCACCGACAGGTAGGCGGCCTCGCTGGTGGTCATCCCGATGACGTAGGCGATGAGCAGATTCATGGCCTGATCGGCCTCGTCAACGGCAAAGCCCGCCGCTTTGAACAGGGCGAGCATGCGCTCCGACTGCCGCATCAGATTGGGCCCGAGGTAGGCGAGCCCGATCTGGCCGAGCACGGAGGCGACCCAGGGATGACGCAGCACCATCGAGCGCAGGCTGTGGGCGGATTCGGTGACGGCCGCCCGCCAGCGTGCGGGGTCGGCGGCGGGCACCCGTACCTCGCCGTAGATCTCGTCCACGACCAGCTCGATCAGCTCGTCCTTGTTGGCCACGTGCCGATAGAGAGATGTGGCTCCGGCGCCGAGCCGGACGCCGAGGCTGCGCATGCTCAGGGCGTCGATGCCCTCGGCGTCCAGCAGTTGGATGGCCTCGGACACGATCCGGTCGCGACTAAGCGACGGCTGCTCCCGCTTGGGACGCGGGCGAGCCCATACCGAGGGGATGGGCTGCTTCTCGGCTGGCATACAGGCCTCCTCGTCGCGGGACGCCCATGGTAGCGTACGGCGTTCGCAGCATGCGTACAGCGATCCCCTTCTGTGAGCATCGAAGGCTCGCCCCAAGTGCGTCGTGCGCCGAGAACGCGCACGTGCGCTACACGTTCGCTGGTAACCGCCAAGCTGCACGGCCGCACGGCTGGATCGCCGCACCGCTGCGCTGCTACACAGCCGCGCCGCCGCCGGGTGGTGCCTCACGTCTGCTGACCGTCTCGGCCGTAGCAGCGTGCGCGGTTGCGTACATCGATCCACTATGCGTACAGTGTGCGCATCGGGGAACAGCGTACAGGAGGAAGCATGGCGACGAACGTGCAGTGGACCGAGCAGGGTGGCTGGACGGCCAGCGGCGACTGGGGAAGTGCCGGCTCGCAGGGGCAGACCTTTGACCTGGCCCGCTGGCAGGCGCGCTTCGACGAGCTGCGCCGGCGGCACCACGTGCCGGGCGCGTCACTGGCGGTGCTGGTCAACGGGCGGGTGCACGAGCTGGCGAGCGGCGTGCTGCACCGGGGCACCGGCGTGGAGGTGACGACTGACTCGGTGTTCCTGTCCGGCTCGATCGCCAAGGTCTACACGGCCACTCTGGTAATGCGGCTGATCGACGAGGGCCGGCTGACGCTGGACACCCGGGTGGCCGACGTCTTGCCCGAGTTCGCTACCCCCGACCCCGTGGCCACCCGGACGATCACCGTCCGCCAGCTCCTGTCGCACACCGGCGGCGTCACCAACGACTTCAATTACGACGGCGGGCGCGGCGACGACTGCCTGGCCCGCTACGTCGAGGCCGCCCGGGACGTGCCGCTGGACTGCCCGCCCGGCACCGCGATCTCCTACGGCGGGCTCGGCTACATCGTGCTGGGCCGCCTCATCGAGGTCCTCACCGGCCGCACCTGGGACCAGGCCCTCAAGGACCTGCTGTTCACCCCGCTCGGCCTGGAGCGCTCGATGACGCTGCCGGAGGAGGCGCTGCGCTTCCCGACCGCGATGAGCCACCTGGGCGAACCCGGCGCCGACCCCGACCCGGCCCCCGCCTGGGACCTCATGCCGCGCTCGGCCGGCCCCGCCGGCCGCGTCATCACCTCCGCCGGCGACATGGCCCGCCTGGCCGCCATGCATCTGGCCGGCGGCGGCCCGGTGCTGTCGGCCGAGGCGGTCGCCGCCATGCAGCGCCGCGAGACCGACGTGCCCGACAAGTGGACCGTCTCCGCCGACGGCTGGGGGCTCGGCTGGACCCTCTACGACTGGAACGGCGTGCCCGGCTACGGTCACGACGGCGCCGCCATCGGCCAGTACGCCTACCTGCGCGTCGTCCCGCACGCCGGCCTCGCCCTGGTCCTGCTGACCAACGGCGGCAGCGCCCGGCTCCTGTACGCCGACCTGTTCCGCGACCTGCTCGCCGAACTCGCCGGCGTCACCATGCCCGCCCCCTTCGGCCCGCCCGCCGAACCCCCTACCGTGGACGTCACCCCGCTGCTCGGCACGTACCGGCGCGCCGGCGTCGTCATCACCATCAGCCAGGACAGCAGAGGCGCCGGTGACGGCCTGCGCATGCGTTACGAGTTCGTGGACGACATGAAGGACATGTCCCCGCCCCTGGACATGGAACTCCTCCCGGTGACCCAGACCGTCTTCGCGGCCACGGGGGCGGGCCCATCCTTCAGCGAGGACTACATGCCCGTCGTCTTCTCCACCCTGGCCGATGGCACGGCCTGCGTGTACGTCGGCATGCGCGCCACCCCCAAGATCGCCTGACGCCGGCGAGGCGGCATACGACCCGGCGGAGGTGATGCGGGCCACCGGACAGCCCGCTCATCCTCGCCGAGCACCCTCCGCGTTGGGCTCTCACCCGCTGCCTGGAGCACTACGCCCGACGTCGGTCTCGCGGGAGCGGCCGTACTCCACCGGGGTGGAGTCCACGCCCCATACGTCGTCGCTCCACACCGAGGTGGTGGTGGCCAGGATCCGGTTGACGCTTCGC
Organism: Nonomuraea sp. NPDC049750; assembly: GCF_040659625.1. Lineage (NCBI taxonomy): Bacteria > Bacillati > Actinomycetota > Actinomycetes > Streptosporangiales > Streptosporangiaceae > Nonomuraea > Nonomuraea sp. NPDC049750. Next base: position 111,149 of record NZ_JBFANB010000017.1, on the reverse strand, counting down.
ATCAGACCGGCGGCCTTGCGCAGCCGCTTGTCGTAGCCGGGTTGCTGGGGCAGGCAGGGGAAGAGGTGGCGCAGGTGGGCACGGGCATGGCGGAGCCATTTGGCCTCGGAGGTGTAGCCGAGTATGGCCTGCATCGTGGCGAGGGTGACCAGTTCGGCATCGCTCAGGCGGGGCGTAATGCCGGCCGGCGGGCGCCACGGCGCCAGGTCGGGATGCTCCTTCAGCGTGTCGTCGATCGTTGCATAGAGTGCTGTCGCGAGGGTGTCCACGTCGTTCGTCACAAACGATCTTGGACACCCTCGTTCTCGTCTCCGCAGGCACCCCTTGGACCACACCACCAGGAGGAACCAGTGTCATACCCGCAACTGCTCACCCCCGAGGAGAAGCTCGCCGACGCGAAGAAGCTGTTGAGCCTTCCGCGTATCGTCGTGATCTGCGGCTCCACCCGCTTCATGGCCGAGATGAACGAGGCCGATCTGCGGGAGACCAAAGCCGGAAAGATTGTCGTCAAACCGGGCTGTGACATGAAGTCGCCGCACGAACTTCGGTCCGATCCTGTCGAGGCTGAGGCGCTAAAGGTTCGACTCGACGATCTGCACCGGGCGAAGATCCGGCTCGCTGATGAGTTGCTCGTAGTCGGCGACTACATCGGAGACAGCACCCGAGCCGAAATCGCCTACGCCCGGTCGCTGGGCAAGCCCGTGCGGTTCACGCACCCCGAAGTCGACCCTGATGCCTGACCGCCCGCTGCCGCCTCGACAACCAGGGCCGGCAGCCCGCCGCCTGACCGTCTCGCGGAGGCTTCGGCCGCCGCCCACCCCACACCCTCCGCAGGCATCCCTTGGAATTGATTATCTAGGTAGCACCGAGCGCCGTGAATTCTTCGCCCAAGCCGACTTTCTGAGCCTCGTTCAGGAGTTCGCCCAGCCGGTGCCACTTGTCGTGACGTGCTGGGACAGGACCGGCAACGCGGGACTCGGTTAGTCATGGGGCCTTTGCTCCGGAAGCTGTCGCCGAAGCGCAGGTGGAAGGCGTAGAAGCTGTGCACCACCGAAAGGTTGTGCGCGGCGCCTAGCCAGCCGCCACCATCGGCTTGCCAGTCTTGGGATTGACCGACCCGGCAGGGTAGCCCGCCTCGCGTCGCCGCTGCCGCTGCGGATTGCGCTCCGATCGCAACCACCCCACCGATGTTGCGGCCTCGGCCTCGGTGGCGTGTTCCCAGCCGACGTCAACCGCCCACAGCAGCCTTCTCTGCACCTTGTCGAGCTGAGCTTGTTGGCGGGTTGGGTGTGGGCCTTCGTGTGCTGGCCTCGGTGGTGGAGGTTCGGGAGGCTTGTAGGTTTCTCGTATGCCTGATCAGCGTGTGGAGATCGTTGAGTACGACCCGCAATGGCCTGCGAGGTTCGCCGACCAGCAAGGCAAGGTGTCGGCGGTGCTTGCTCAGTGGCTGGCCGCTCCGGTCGAGCACGTTGGCTCGACCTCGGTTCCGGGGCTTGGGGCCAAGCCGGTCATCGACATGCTGGCGCCGGTCCGCTCGCTGGCAGAGGCGCAGGATGCGGTGTGCGTGCTCGAGGCGGACGGCTGGTTGTTCTGGCCGGACGATCCCTGCCGTCACTATCGGCTGTGGTTCCTGCGCCCCAGGCCGGAAGCCAGAACTCACCATCTGCATCTGATCGAGCATGATCACCCAAATGCTCGCGCGTTGCTCGGCTTCCGAGACGCCCTGCGAGCCGACCAAGAACTGCGACAGGAATACGAACTGTTGAAGCTGGACCTCGCCGACCAGCACCACGACAACCGCAACGCCTACTCCAACGCCAAGAGCGCGTTCATCGAACGAGCACTGCGCGAAATAGGCATCGAGCCGCCGGCGCGGACCAGGCTGCGGGAATAGAACGCCGAGTCGACTCGCTCCGGGCGGACCTGCGCAGATCACGCCCGGCATCCCGAGGTCGACTGGAGCGACCCGGGCCAGGCTGCGGTCTGATCCCGTTTCTGCCGCAGGAAGGCGAGAGTGAGGTCGATGCTTCTCCGAGCCAGCCCTCGTGCTGAGTTCGGCTAACCGCGCGCTGGTCGAAATGTTCCTCGAACCCGAGGTACGCGCCTCGGTCGCCTTCGCCGTCGTTGGATGCTGTCGGCGGTTTCGAGGAACGGTGTCGCGGGCGCTTCCGCTGGGCCAGGCTCATCGGCGTACGTCCAAACCTGCGGACGTGGGCTCCTTACGCAGACGGATGGTCGATATGAGCTGTGGTGAGCACGGACCAAGTCTGGCCCAGCCAGCAACCAGACCGCGGCAACCGAGTCCGGGCGATACCCCGACGCTGTCCGGCAGAATCGACTGGGATTATCGACCGGAGTTGTCGGATCTGGGCCGCGTTGTTCGTAGCTAGGGTGAGCGGTCGCCCACAAGGGCGCTGTCACGACCAGCTGTCACGACCAGCTGTCACGACCAGCTGTCACGACCAAGGGAGATGCCGAGCGATGCTGCAGCACCCACGGGCCAAGGTCCACCGCATGTTCGAGCTCGTCGAGCCGATCGCCACCGTCACCTTCTCCGAGGTGGTGAACGAGGCGTTCCTGGCCCTCGGTATGCGCAACTACTGGGACGGGTATTTCGCGGGCCGGGCCGCGCCGCTGGGGCCGGCACCGGCCGCGGTGGTGCACGCGGTCTTCTACAACTTCGCCGATGGCGAGGTGGCGCGCCACATCCCATGGGTGTGGGGGAAGGTCAGCCCGGAGGAGGCGATCGCCGTGCGCGAGCGGGGTAGCGCCGCCGCGCTGCGGCAGATGATCGGGGAGCTCGCCGACTCCCCTGGTCTGGTGCGGGTCGCCGACCTCGCCACCCGGGCAGCGGTCAGCGCGCCGGCCGAGGGTCGAGCGCTGTACGCCGGGCTCCAGGCGCTCGACGTGCCCGAGGAGCCAGTGGCCAGGCTATGGCACGCGGCGACGCTGTTGCGGGAGCATCGCGGGGACGGCCACAACGCCGCCCTTCTCGCCCACGGCATCGGCGGCACCGAGGCCCACGTCCTCATGGCTCTTTCCCTCGGGATGAGGGCGGAGGAGTTCGGCCGGATCCACCACCTGCCCAAGGCACAGCTGGCCGCCGTCGTCGATAGGCTGCGTGGCCGCGGCCTCGTGGACGCCGCCGGCGGGTTCACCGACGCCGGCCGGGAGACCAGGGAGCGGATCGATGCCCTCACCGACGAGCTGGCAGCGCCGGCGTACGACGTGCTCAGTGCGGACGAGCTCGACGAGCTGGTCACGGAGCTCGAGCCGATCGCCGCCGCGGTATGGGCCGTCGACAAGTGAGCGGGCATCATGCGGCAGCGACGGCCACACCCCCCAGCACGGCCACCGAGGTGAGCAGGTCGTTGCGCGGGATCATCCGCTGGCCGCCATGAACGCCGAGGCGTAGCGACGACCGCTGTTCCTGGCGTCCTACCCTGTCAGCATCTGGGTGACGATGACGTAGAGCGCCCAGACCGACAGCCCGGCCATGATGATCTCGCGCCAGCCGAGGGCGGGCCTGGCCTGGATGGCGTACGACATGGTGATGCTGGGCGCCGCCGGCGCGGGGCGGTGTCGCGAGCCGCCCCGTCGGCGGTGAAGGGTGGCGCCAGGATCGGGGAAGCGGATCATCACAGCCGGCCGGCATCGGCGTCACACTCCGAGGGGCTATCTCGTCGGTAGGTATCGAGGCGCCGGTTTCATCGCCAGGCGTCCATGACCGCATGATCTCGATCCAAGGAGAAGGCGACGTGTCCACAGCTCAGGAAGCACGCAACAAGGAGACGTACCACCGCTTCCACGAGGCCATCAACAGCGGCGATCTGGAGGTCATCTCAAAGGCGATCGACGAGCTCATTCACCCGGACGGGCGCTTCCACACGGCGGAGCGGACCGCCGTGAACGCGGTGCAGGCGCAAAAGCGCATCTGGGAGGTCCTCCTGCGCGCGTATCCCGACATCCGTATAACGCTCGAGGACCTGATCGCCGAGGAAGACAAGATCGTCGCTCGGCAGACGGTCACCGGGACCAATTCCGGTGAATACCGGAGCATGCCCCCGACCGGCAAATCCGTCACCTACCACGAGATCTTCATCATCCGCTTCGCCGACGGCCAGATCACCGACATCTGGGGAGTCGTCGACCTCTACTCACAGCTGCGGCAACTCGGCCTCATCCCGGCATAGCGCGCCCACCGCCAGAAGGCCCGGGGACAACCGCCGAGCCGAGAGCCCGGACCGTCCTCAGCTCATGAAGACGACCTGGATGAGTACGGCGACCGCCGCCCCGGCCCCCATGACGGTGCCCACGACCGCGAAGGGGAATTCTTCGGTTCGCCGGTTCCTGACGTACCCGGACAAGCCACTGGCGAACTGGGCGGCGAACGCGCAGGCGGCGGCCCCCAGAACCCCGAGAACGCTCGTACCGCCCAGTTTGTCGGCGAAGACGGTGTAGTACAGGAGCTCGAAGGTGATGACCACGCCGGCCGCGGGCAGCCCCCAGGTCAACCAGAGATTGTCGGGGGCCTGGGGGCGGCGCGGTGCGTTGGCTGGGTACGGAGCTCTGCTGTCGCGTCGGCGATCCCGTTTCCGCGGGCGTCTCTTGCTGCTGTTGCTCCCCACCCCCGGTCAACGAACCCGATGATCGCGAGGTTCCACGAGCTGCCCGCGGCCTGAGACTCTAAGCAACCGATGTTGACTATCTACGGCTAGTCAACTACGGTTGCTTATATGCCGGTCGAAGACGTACCCGTTCCCAAGGATCCCGCCGACTCGCTGGCGGCCGTCGTGGCGCTGCGGCTCTTGGCCGATCGGCTGGAGGACGCCGCCGTGGAGCAGGCCATGCGCGCGGGCTGGAGCTGGCCGGATGTCGCCGAGGCCCTCGGCGTCACCCGCCAGGCGGTGCACAAGAAGCACGTCAAGCGGCTCATCGCCGCCGGAGTCGCGCTGAGGAGACGACAGTGAGTGCGATGGATCACTACATCAACGCGATCATGGAGCGGGGAGCGGCGGAGGCACAAGAGGATGGGTCCTCGGCGATCGAGGCCCACCATCTTCTGCTGGCGATCGCGGCCGACGAAGGCACCGCCGCCCACCGCGTCCTGGCCGCTGCCGGGCTCGGGCGGCAGGCGATCCGGGACGCGCTCGACAGGGAGTTCGAGCACAGCCTGAGTGCGGTCGGCGTGAGCGTCGCCGCCTTCGACCTCCCCAAGCCCGCCGCCGCCCCCGAGCCGCCGAAGCTCGGCGCTTCGGCGCGGCTCGCGATCGAACGCGGCTTCACCGCCGCCACCGGCAAGAAGGACCTGCGGCCGGCGCATCTGCTGCTCGGCGTCCTGGACACCGGGATCGGCACGGTCCCCCGCGCGCTCGCCCTGGCCGGTCTGGACCGGGTGGATCTGATGGCGCGCGCTCGGGAGGCGCTCGCCGGAAACAGCTGGTAGAGCCGGAAACAGCTGGTAGACCGGCCCACCGCTTCGCCAACTGAACGGTTGCGGCCAGGCGTTCCTTGACGCCACCTGATTCTCATTCCCTTTCCCTATGCCCCGGCCTGGGCCGCGGCCGCCCGCGCAGCGAAGCGGGCCGCTCGGCTCAGGCCGTGATCAGGCATGCCCTCGCAACGCCTCACACCGGCATGTGCGGCGAGGCCGAGGCGCTCAATGCACGAAGAAAGGTCATCTCATGACGACGAGCGACAAGGTCGTGCTCGACGTCGGCGGGCTGCGCATGCGCTACGGCTCGGTCGACGTCCTGCACGACGTCACCTTCCACGCCCGCCACGGCGAGGTGCTGGCCCTGCTGGGCCCGAACGGCGCCGGCAAGACCACCACGATCGAGATCCTGGAGGGCTTCCGCACCCGCTCACAGGGCCAGGTCAAGGTGCTCGGCACCGACCCCGCGGACGGCGACGAGCGGTGGCGGGCCCGGCTCGGGGTTGTGCTGCAGTCCTGGCGCGATCACGGCAAATGGCGCGTACGCGAGTTCCTAACCCACCTCGGCACCTACTACGCCCCGTACACCACCCCGCGGATACAGCGGCCCTGGCACCCCGACGAGCTGATCGAGGCGGTCGGCCTGACCGAGCACGCCGGCAAGAAGCTCAGGACGCTGTCCGGCGGACAACGGCGCAGGCTGGACGTGGCGATCGGCCTGGTGGGCCGTCCGGAGCTGCTGTTCCTCGACGAGCCCACCGCCTCGTTCGACCCGCAGGCCAGACGCGAGTTCCACGATCTGGTACGACGCGTCGTCGGCACCGGCGAGACCACAGTCCTGCTCACCACCCACGATCTGGACGAGGCCGAGAAGCTGGCCGACCGCATCCTCGTACTCAACGGCGGGCGGATCATCGCCGACGGCACGGCCGGCGAACTCGCCCAGCGGATCACCGGTGAGGACGAGGTGCGCTGGCTGCGCGGCGGGCAGCGTTTCACGGAGCGGAGCACCGACTCGACCAAGCTCGCCCGCGAGCTGTTCGCCCGATACGGCGACGACATCCACGAGCTCGAAGTCCACCGTGCCTCGCTGGAACAGACCTACCTCTCCCTGGTCCGCCAGGCCGAATCTCCCCAGGAGGCCACCCGATGAGCCCGGCCACGACCGTACTGCGCACCGGCTGGACCCGTGGCCGCATCGAGCTGCGGCAGTCGTTCACCAATGGCGCCGATCTGTTCTCCCACTTCCTCTGGCCCGGACTGATGGTGGCCACCATGTTCTTCATCCGGGACCTGCCCTTCGGATCCAGCGGGCTCCTGCTAGGAGTGCTGGCGCTGCCGAGCATCCTGGGCATGAACGCCGCGACCGGCATGCTCAGCATGAGCCAGCAGCTCACCGCCGACCGCGAGGACGGCACTCTGCTGCGTGCCAAGGCGACCCCGCACGGGATGCCCGCCTATCTCATCGGCAAGGTGATCTCGGTCGCCGGCGGTCTCTTAGCCGATCTGGTCATCTTCCTGGTGCCCGCCATGCTCCTCGTCGAGGGCCTGCGGATCGGCCTCGGTTCCTGGCCCACCCTGGCCTGGACGCTGGTGCTCGGCCTGGTCGCGACCCTGCCGCTCGGCGCGGTCCTGGGCTCGGTGTTCACCAGCGCACGCGCCCAAGGGCTCATCCAGCTACCGTTCCTGGCCGTGATCGGCATCTCCGGCATCTTCTACCCGATCACCGCGCTGCCCGAATGGCTGCAATGGATCGCCCAGACCTTCCCCATCTACTGGATGGGCCTGGGCATGCGGTCAGCCCTGCTGCCGGACTCGGCGGCGGCCATCGAGATCGGCCAATCCTGGCGACACCTGGAGACCGTCGGCGTACTCGGTGCCTGGGCGGTGCTCGGCCTGCTCCTGGCGCCGGTGGTGCTGCGCCGGATGGCACGCGGCGAGTCCGGCTCAACCATGACGGCACGCCGCGAGCGCGCCCTGCAGCGGGTCGGATGACGCCATGACCGGCAACCGACCGAAGCGATAGAACCCCATGTGACCGGGTATGCGGAGCTCATGGGGGAGCACCGCGAAGTCGAGTCGTTAGGCGACCGCGGATAGCTCGCGCGCATCCACCTCTTCGGAGCGATCCCCTTTTGACAGACCCCCGCCATCGACGATGTACGACTCCGGGCGGTCATGCCGACGCCCGCGATTGAGCAGGAGGTGGGCCCGTGACTGGGGTGACCAGCAGGGTGGCATTGGTGACAGGGTCCAGCAGCGGAATCGGCGCGGCCACCGCGCGCCTTCTGGCCGAGCGAGGGATGCGCGTGGTGGTCAACTACCTTCGCAGCGGCGCGGCAGCCGAGGAGATCGTGGCCGGCATCGAGGCCGCGGGCGGCCAGGCCATGGCCGTGCAGGCCGACGTACGCGAGGCGGCGGCGGTCGAGAGCCTGACCGAGCGGGTACGGGCGGCATGGGGCGGCATCGACGTGCTCGTGCACAACGCTCTCACCCCGTACGCGATCAAGCCGTTCCAGGACATGACGTGGGAAGAGCTGGGCGGCAAGCTCGACGACGAGATGCGCGCGGCGTACGTGATCACCAAAGCCGTCCTGCCCTCCATGACCGAACAGGGCTGGGGACGCATCGTCTACATCGGTACCGGCCTCAGCCACCGGCCCCGGAAGAACATGATCGCACTGGGCACGGCCAAGGCCGCGCTGGTGCAGTTCGCCCGCTACCTCGCCCAGGAGCTGGGCCCGCGGGGCATTACGGTCAACGTCGTCGAGCCCGGCCCGGTGGAGGACACCCGCATCGCGGCCAAGGCGCTCGACGAGGAGCAGAAGAGGCAGCAATTGGCCGCCACTCCCCTGGGCCGCCTGGCACAGACAAGCGACGTCGCCCAAGTGGTCGCCTTCTACGCCGGCGAGGACAACGGCTTCATGACCGGCACGACGGCCGCGGTCGACGGCGGGATGTCCATGTAGTGACCCCCTCGGTCCGGCCGGCATCCGGTACACCGTCACGGCACGCGCGGTGACACGATCAAGGAAAGACGTCCATGGACACGATCGATCTCACCTTCGTCGGGCGGGGTCTGCACGAGGAACTGGCCGCCTACATCGCCGACCAGCAGGACTACTATGCCGACGAGGGCGTCCACGTCGCGCTGCGTGACGGCTGCGCCTGGGACAACGAGCGGGTGCGCCACGGCGCCACCATCGGGCTCGGCCGGGCACTGCTGACCCGGCTGGCCGATGGCATCCCCTGGGTCGCACTCAACGTCAACACCCACCGCCCGCTGTTCTGGTTCCTCGCCCGCTCCGGCCTGACCTGTCTGGCCGACCTGGCCGGCCGGCGGCTGGCGATACACGCCCCCCACACCGCACCTGGCTGCTTCGCCCGGATCGTCCTGCGCCAGGCCGGCCTCGACCCGGACCGCGACATCCAGACCATTGTCCGCCCGCCCGGCGACTACGGCATGGACCTGCGCCGGCTGCGTGACGGAACGATCGACGCCGCCTTGGTCGGCACCACCATGGCGCCGGAGGCGGTAGCCGCCGAGAACGGCTGGCAGGTGCTGGCCTGGATCGGCGACCACTTCCAGATCCCCACCGTGGGCGTGGCCGTCGATCCCACCTACGTCCAGCCTGACGACCCCGCGGTCCAGGCGGTCGTACGAGCCCACCGGCGCGCCCTGGAGACGATCCGCACCGAACCCGACATCACGCTGCGGCACATGCGGACGTTCATCGGCCGACACACCGCGGACGAAGTCCGGGCCCACTACGAGACGTTCATCGCACCGTATTTCAACCCTGACGGCCAAGTCGACCTCGACGTCGGCGCCACCGCGATCACCGCGGTCGCCGCCGAACTCGGCATCCCCGCCACCGTCACCGCGGCCGAGTTCTACCGCACCGCACCCTAGGAGCCCGGCGCCGGCTCACCTGGGCGAAGCAGGCGCGACCGCGTGGTGGGAATGGTCGCTGTCCGCCCTATAGTTCATGACCGCCGACCGTGCTCATGATCGACGATTGAGGGCCGAATGATCATCTACACCCACGGCGTCCGCGTCCTGAAGCTCGACGAGTGCCGCGTGCGGCTCCGCGTGTTCCTGGCCGACTACGATCCGTCCCAGTCTCACAGCGATCTTCTTCCTCAGGGGCGGATCTTCTTCTTCGGCGTGTTGTGGCAGGCCGCTGACGGGGAGGCGGGACGACGGCGCGGCCCGCTCAACGGCCGCGTCGCGCTTGAAGACACCCTCGACCTGGACTGGGTCGAAGCGAACGCAGGCCGCTTCATTGAGAGCGTGGAGAGAGTCAGTGCCCGGAACCTCCCTCCTGGCGATGAGCTCGCCAGCCTGTACGAAACCCACTACACGGAACTCGATCGGCGCCTCCACCGGTGGCACGAACGATGGGAACACGAGGACCTGCTCATCCAAGCCGACTACGACGTAGTTGTCACCGACAAGCGCTGGCTGGAGCCGCTCCGCGAGGGGCAGGGAATGGGCACCGGCTTCGCGTCATGGGGCCGGACGGTGGCGGGCGGTCAGTTGGTACGTCTCGGCCTGATCCTCAAGGACCAGGGCGACAGGGAAGGGGCGGCGCACGCGTTCCGGCGCGCGACCACCGTCGACGACCCCGAGGCCAGGGTACGGGCGCTGCTGGCCCTTGACGATCTCGACACCGATCTCGACGCCCTGCGCTTCGACGACCAGATCGCCCACGAGGCGAGGGCCGCCTTGGAGCTCTGCGTCCGGCTCTCCGGGGAGGGCCGGTACGCGGACGCGCGGGCCGCGTACCTGATCGGGCAGAAGTTCGGAACGCCGGAGTTCATGGGCGAGGCCCGAAAGCGCGCGGGAATGGTGTCCCCGGCCGAGCGCGCGCATCGGCTCATGCGTGAGGGCGACCGCCCCGGGGCGCTGAACGAATTAAGGCGGGCGTACGACGGCGGAGACGAGGTGATCGACTTCGCCGTGGCCCTGCTCGACGGCGACTTCGAGACCGCGGACGCGACGTGGGCCGGCGGCGACCTCGACCGCACCCGCATGGCGCTGATCGCCGCCGACCTGGTGTTCGTCCATGCCCGCGAGGGTCACGACGACATGGTGGCCGCCCTGCTGGAATTGCGTGTGACGGCCGAACTCGGGTCGACGATGTGGCGGTACGTGCTCGAAAGCGAGAACGCCTACCCGCAGGAGGTCGCCGCCGCCATCGGTGAGCGCCTGATGCGGATGACGATGGCCATGCATTTGCCCGAGGACGTGCGGTGCATCGCGGAAACGGCCGGTGCCCGGTTCCCGGAGTTGGCGGCAGCTGCTTACGCCGAGCTCGGCGATCACTATGCGACCTTTGGCGGACCCGAGGACGAGGCCGAGGCCCGGGCCTTGGCCGTCTACTGGACGGGCGCGGCCGAGGAGACGAAGTTTCCCGGAGGTTGAGCGGACACGGCAAAGCTGTCAGCCAGTCGCTCGTGCGTACCGGTCGGCGAGACGGCGCAGGTGCGTGCGGAGTTCCGGTGGCCCGGTGACGTCGAAGTCCGCGTCGAGCAGGCCCAGGTAGACGCCGAGGGTCTCGATCGTGTCGGCGCCGGTGTGCAGGACGCAGGTGCGTTCGTCGACGCGTTCCACTGTTCCGACCGCCGGGCTGATCCGATCGGCGATGACCTCGGCCGGCGCGTGCACGGTGACCTGCGCCCGGTAACGCCAGGCGGCGGCGGACACCCGGCGTGATACGTATGCGGCGATGTCGTCGTCGGGCAGGTCGCGCGGGGTGAAGCGGGGGCCGGTCGGGGTGCGGGGCCGGATCCGGTCGACGCGGAAGGTGCGCCAGTCGTCCCGTTCGACGTCCCAGGCCAGCAGGTACCAGCGGCGTCCCCAGTTGACCAGCCGGTACGGCTCGACAGTGCGCTCAGTGGCCGCACCGGCATGGTCGTGGTAGTCGAACCGGAGCCGTTCCCGATCGCGGCAGACCGCGCTCAACGTGGTCAGGATCGACGGGTCGACGCTGGGACCGGGGTCGTCCCGGGGCACCGGCACGGTGTAGGTCTGCAGGGTGTTGACCCGGCGCCGCAGCCGTGACGGCAGCACCTGCTCCAGCTTGGCCAGCGCCCGCAAGGACGCCTCCTCGATCCCCGCGATGGCGCCACTCGTCGCGGTCCGCAGGCCGACCGTGACGGCGACCGCTTCCTCGTCGTCGAGCAGCAGCGGCGGCAGCGCGGCGCCGGCGCCGAGCCGGTAGCCGCCGGTGGCGCCGCGCGTGGCCAGCACTGGATAGCCGAGGCCGCGCAGGCGCTCCACGTCGGTCCGCACGGTCCGCCCGCTCACCCCGAGGCGTTCGGCGAGTTCGGTTCCGGTCCAGTCGCGTGGGGTTTGCAGGAGGGAGAGCAGCCGCAGGAGGCGGGCCGAGGTTTCCAACATTCCTCAAGGATCCCCGACAATTAGGAGCGATGTCTTCCTAATGGCCCGGCAGAGTCGATGACATGAACGAGATCCGCGATTTCCGCATCGACATCCCGCAGGCCGACCTGGACGATCTGACCGAGCGCCTGGCCAGGGTCCGCTGGGCCGACGAGCTGCCCGACGCCGGCAGCGACTACGGCGTCTCACTGCAGTACCTGCGAGGCCTTGTCCAGCGCTGGCGCGACGGCTACGACTGGCGCGCGTGGGAGGCGAAGCTCAACGCGTACCCGCAGTTCACCACCACCATCGACGGGCAGAACGTGCACTTCCTGCACGTCCGCTCACCCGAGCCGGACGCCACGCCATTGCTGCTCACGCACGGCTGGCCGACCACCATCGTGGAGTACCTCGATGTCATCGGCCCGCTAAGCGACCCCCGAGCCCACGGCGGCGACCCGGCCGACGCCTTCCACCTGGTGATCCCCTCGGTGCCCGGTTTCGGCTTCTCCGGCCCCACCACCGAGCGGGGCTGGAACCGGTACCGGATCGCGAAGGCGTGGGCCGAGCTGATGCGCCGGCTCGGCTACGAGCGCTACGGCGCGCACGGCAACGACGGCGGCTCGCTCATCTCCCCCGAAGTGGGCCGGAACGACCCCGAGCACGTCATCGGCGTGCACGTCACCCAGGTCTTCTCCTTCCCCTCCGGCGACCCGGCCGAGCTGGCCGACCTGTCGGAGGAGGACCAGAAGAAGGTCCAGTTCCTGCGGTGGTGGCTGGAGAACGGCGGCGCCTACGACAAGCTGCAGTCCACCGCGCCGCAGACCCTGGCACACGCGCTGGCCGACTCGCCGGTCGGGCAACTGGGCTGGAACGCGCAGTTGCTCGGCCCCAACCTCGACCCGGACTACGTGCTGACCAACACGATGATCTACTGGCTCACCAACACCGCCGCGTCATCGGCACGCCTCTACTACGAGGACTTCCACGCGGTGGACAAGCCGGCCGAACCCACCACCGTGCCGCTCGGGCTGGCCAACTTCGCCTGGGACTTCCAGTCGATCCGCCCCTTCGCCGAACGCGACCACAAGAACATCGTGTCCTGGAACGTCTACGACACCGGCAGCCACTTCGCCGCACACGACGCCCCCGACCTGCTGATCGACGACATCCGCGGCTTCTTCCGCCAACTCCGCTGACCCCGGTCGGACCGGTCCGGGGGATGTCATCGCGAAGTGGTACGACATCGGCCGTTCTCACACCGCGTACCGAGACGGCGATCCTTATGATCCTTTAACATGTAGGAGTCTAAAGTACTAGCAGGCTAGATAAATGGAGAAGCCAGTGATCGAGTTCCATCTGGACGGCAGGTCGGGTGTTTCGCCGTACCTGCAGTTGGTCCAGCAGGTACGGCATGCGCTACGGCTCGGACTGTTGCGCGAGGGCGACCAACTACCGACCGTCAAGGAGGTGGTGGCGCACCTGGCGATCAACGCCAACACCGTCCTGAAGGCCTACCGGGAGCTCGAGCACGAGGGCCTGGTGGCCGCCCGGCCAGGGGTGGGGACGTTCGTGACGGCGACGCTCACCGACACCTCCCTGGCCGCGCACGGCCCGCTGCGGATGGAACTGCGGCGCTGGCTGGCCAAGGCCCGCCGGGCCGGCCTCGACGAGGAAAGCATCGAGGCCCTCTTCATGACCACCTTTCGGACCACCGCTCAGGAGGACATAGCGTGAACGCTGTCCTGCAGGCTCAGGGACTGGGCAAGAGATACGGCAAGCGCTGGGCGCTGCGCGAGTGCACCATCGACATCCCGGCGGGCCACGTCGTCGGACTGGTGGGGCCCAACGGGGCCGGTAAGACCACGCTGCTGAAGCTGGCCGGCGGCCAGCTGGAGCCGACGGCGGGCGGCATCACCGTGCTCGGCGGCCGGCCCGCGGCCACGCCCGCGCAGCTGGCCAGAGTCGGCTTCGTCGCCCAGGACACCCCTGTCTACGCGGCACTGACCGTCGCCGATCACCTGCGGTTAGGGACACGGCTCAACCCTCGCTGGGACGCCACCATGGCGCGGGAGCGTATCGCGCGACTCGGTCTCGATCCCGGCCATCGGGCCGGCAAGCTGTCCGGCGGGCAGCGCGCTCAGCTCGCCCTCACCCTGGGCCTGGCCAAGCGACCTGAACTGCTGATCCTGGACGAGCCGGTCGCCTCGCTCGACCCGCTGGCCCGCCGCGAGTTCCTGCAGAGCCTGATGGAGGCCACGGTCGAGCACAAGTTCAGCGTGCTGCTCTCCTCCCACCTGGTCTCCGACCTGGAACGGGTCTGCGACTTCCTGATCGTGCTCGTCGACTCCCGCGTCCAGGTCGCCGGGGAGGTCGACGAGCTGCTGGCCACCCATCACCGGCTCGTCGGCCCACGCCGCGATCCCGACCGGCTCCCCGCCGACCAGCAAGTCATCTCCGCGCGCCACACCGACCGGCAGAGCACGTTCATCATCCGTACCGACGCCCCGATCCACGACCCCGCCTGGACGGTCAGCCAGCTCAGCCTTGAGGACCTCGTCCTGGCCTACATGGAGAAGCGCACCGCCGAGAACCGGCACGTCGCCCTGGAGGTGCAGCGATGATCTGGCTGACCTGGCGCCAGCTGCGCGGCTCGGCCGCGATGTTGGCCGCGCTGCTCGTCATCCTCGCCACCGCCCTGGCTCTGACCGGCCCGGACCTGGCCTCCGACTACTCCACCGGTATCGCCGCTTGCATTCAGGACGACACCTGCGGCCGCTTCTACGACCGGTTCTTCGGCGCGCACGACATGCCCTTCATGGCCGTCAGCCTCGTCGTGCTGCTCCTGCCCGCTGTCGTCGGGCTCTTCTGGGGAGCACCGTTGATCACCCGCGAGCTGGAGACCGGCACGCACCTGCTGGTGTGGAACCAGACTGTCACTCGCGGCCGCTGGCTGGCGGTCAAGCTCGCGTTGACCGGCCTGGTCGCCATGGCCGCCGCCGGCCTGTGCGGCCTCGCGGTGACCTGGTGGTCCGATCCCCTGGACAAGTCGGCCCCGGGCGACCTGGCTTTGATGGCTCCCCTGGTGTTCGGCGCGCGCGGCATCGCCCCGATGGGGTACGCCGCGTTCGCCTTCGTCCTGGGCGTGACCGTGGGCATGCTGGTGCGCCGCACACTGCCCGCGATGGCCCTGACGCTGGCCGTCTTCGCCGCGATCCAGCTCGCTATGCCGCTGCTGGTTCGGCCCCACCTGATGCCCCCGGTCACGGGGACCTTCGAGCTCAGCGAGACGAACGTGGACGGCATCGGAATAAACCGGGATCAAGGCGGACAAGTGGAGCTTCGCCTGAATGCGGCTATTCCCGGCCACGCGGGCGCCTGGGTCCTGTCCAGCGGTCTCGTCGATCCCTCCGGACGTCCGACTGCCGGCCCAGAGCCCGGAATAGGCATCGTCAAGATCTCGACGACGTCGGGACCCTGCGCACCGTCGTCGTCGACAATGGGCGCCTGCCCGACGGAGATCAACCGGCTCGGCTACCGGCAGCAGGCGACCTACCAGCCCCTCGACCGCTTCTGGCCCTTCCAGTGGATCGAGACCGGGATCTACGCTCTGCTCACCCTCGGCCTCACCTGGCTCTCCTTCTGGTGGATCCGCAGGCGCCTGTCATGACCGCCGTCAAGATCGCGACCGCCGGGCTCGCCCTCCTGCTGGCGGCGGCCTGCACGGCGCCGGCGCCACCGCGCAGCCAGGCGAGCACGGCGGCCAGTACGGTCTGCGCGGCGCCCCAGGGACCCCCCGGGGCGGAGACGGCCACCACGGTCGACATCATCGAGCAGGCCTACTTCTGCATCCTCGGCAATTACTACAGCGGCCCCACCCTCGACGCCCGCGCGCTGCTGGCCGCCGGATTCGTCGCACTGACCCAAGAGCTCAACCGCAACGGCCGCGACCTGCCCGAGGCCACCATGCCCGCGCTGACCGGCGACCGCAAAGCCGACTGGACCGCCTTCGAGACCGCCTACCGCAAGGTCACCGACCGGGTCCCCGACCTCCGCGACAAGCTGGCGATCGTCACCCTCGAGGCCATCGTGGCCGCCCTCGGCGACAACCACGCCCGCTGGACACACGGCGTCAAGCGGCCGCCCGACTACTACGACGGCGACGGCTACGGCCTGGGCCTTTTCGCGAACATCGAAGGCCCGCAGGTGGACGGCAACCCCGGCGTCGCCCTGCCCCCGCTGTTCGTCACCACCGTGCAGGGCGGCGCGGCGCAGGCCGCCGGACTGCGCCCTGGCGACATCATCGAATCGATCAACGGATCGGCGCCCTTCATCGACGGCAAGCCCAGCCCCGCGATCGCCGCCCTCTACCCGCAATACCCCGAAGCGCGCCCGGTCCGGCTGCGGCTCCTGCGCCAGAGCACCGGCCGCCGCTGGAGCATGACGCTCAAGCCCGGCCTCTACCAACGGGACCTGGCCGCCCTGCAAGTGGTGCAGTCCAAACTGCTGGACGACAGCATCGCCTACGTACGGCTGCGCGGGTTCGCCCCCGACTCCGCGGACCGGGTACTCAAAGCGATCTCCAGGCTGCGCACCGGCCGCACCCTCACCGGCGTCGTACTGGACGTGCGCGGCAACGGCGGCGGCAGCCCCACCGAGGCGACCCGGCTGGTGAGCGCGTTCGGCCACGGCAAGGTCACCGCCTACCAGTGCACCGTGGACGGCAAGTGCGAGACCTCGCGGACCGACGACACCGTCGAGCTGGTCAACCTGCCGCTGGTGGTGCTCACCGACCGCGGCTGCGCCTCGGCGTGTGAGCATTTCAGCTCCGCGGTCAAGGACCATCGCCTTGGCCGGCTGGTCGGCACCAGAACCGCCGGAGTCATCTCCGGCCCGGCGCAGTCACACCTGCTCGGCAACAACACCCTGCTGGGCTTCCCCGCCAGGCACCACCTGGGGCCTGATCGCGAGGTGATCGACCGGATCGGCGTACCGCCCGATCACTACGTGCCCCTGAGCCCCGAGGACGCGGCCGCCGGGCGTGACCCCGCCCTGGCCAAGGCCCTGACCTTGCTGCACACCTGAACGGACCTCGCGATGAGACACCTTTTGGCAGTCGCCGCGGCACTGACCGTCCTGGCCACGTCCGCCTGCACGGCACCCGTCCCACCCCGTTCCGCCGCCCCCTCGGCCACACCGACCGGCCCCGCCACCCTGCCCGCCCCCACCGGCGCCCACCCGGTCGGCACCACCGCCCTGTATCTGAAGGACACCTCCCGCCCCGATCCGTGGAACCTCGACGTCGACGCCAGGGAGCTCAAGGTCACCCTGTGGTATCCGGCCAAGCAGCGGGACGGGAAGCGTGCGCCGTACATGACACCGAAGGAATCGGAGCTCGCCATAAGGCGCTATGGGGTCGGGGGCGTCCCGGACGACACGCTGAGCAAGACCCGCACGAACGCCATCAAAGACGCGAAACTCGCAGGGGAAAAGCTGCCGCTGGTGGTGCTGTCCCCCGGTTTCACCAACCCGATGAGCACGCTCACGTCGCTGGCCGAGGACCTGGCCAGCCGAGGGTACGTCGTGGCCGGCATCGACCACACCTACGAAAGCTACGCCACGACCCTGGCCGACGGGCGGGTCGCCGAATGCCTCGCCTGTGACAGCGACACCGACCCGGGCTTCGGCACGGGAGTGGTCGCGGGCCGGGCGGCCGACGTCTCCTTCGTACTCGACCAGTTGCCCGCGAAATGGGACGGCTCCAGCGTGATCGACCGCTCCAGAATCGCCATGGTCGGCCAGTCGATCGGCGGGGCCGGCGCCATGGCCGCCATGCTCAAGGACCCCCGCGTGCGGGCCGGAATCGACATGGACGGCACCACCTACGCCCGGATCCCCAAGAGCGGGTTCACCCGGCCGTTCATGTTCCTGGGCTCGGCGCAGCACGTCCCCGGTGGCCGCGACACCTCCTGGGACCGCGACTGGAAGCTGCTGACCGGGTGGAAGCGCTGGCTCGTGGTGACCGGCGCGGAACACTCGACCTTCACCGACGCCTCGCTGCTGGCGGGCGCCCTCGGCGTCAAGCCCGCCTACGGCGTTCCGCCTGCGGCGCGCGCCGCCGAGCTCACCCGCACATACGTGGCGGCCTTCCTCGACCAGCACCTGAAGTCCAAGCGGCAGCCCCTCCTGGACAAGCCGTCATCGCGCTACCCCGAGGTCAAATTCTGCCCCGCGACCTGCGCTCAATCCTGAGGCCTGGCACGTCCGCCGAAGCCATCGCGAGTTCTCGACCGGCTGTGCCCGTGCAGGACGTACAGGCTAATCCCGTCACCCCTGCCGGTTTCTTGTAGCATCCCTCGGCGGGCAATCGAGCCGCGGCACGGCAAGGGCGGCCGGATGGGAGTCCCGATGCAGAGCATCACGAAGAACCGGCAGCCGCTGAAGATGCTTCGGGCGATGATCGAGCGGGCCTATGGGACCGCCCGGGTGCCCGACGGCGACGACTTCGCCGAGGAGATCACACACGGCTGGTTCAACGTGGTGTATTGCATTCGGCTTCGTGACGAACCGTGCTGGTGCAGATCGCCCTCGATCCGCTGCTGATCTTCGTCTGCGGCCTGGGTGTCGCCGGCGCGGCTCTCGGCACGGTCGGTGGCCAGGCCGTGTCGGCCGGCATGGTGCTCTGGTTCTTCTTCCTCCAGCGCGCTCGGCCGTACCGGATCCGGCCGGCCGACCTGCGCCCGCACCCGGCGACGATCGGGGCCGTGCTCGCGGTGGGCGCCCCCTCCTTCCTCGCCGGCTTCGGTGCCACGTTGCTGGCAGCCCTGATCAACACGACTCTCGCCGCGAGCGGCGCGGTCGCTCTGGCCGCCTACGCGGTGTGCGCGCGGCTGCAGACCTTCGTGTTCACGCCGCAGATCGGCATCACCCAAGGGATCCAGCCGATCGTCGGCTACAACGCCGGCCGCCGGCTGACCGGCCGCGTCAACCGGACTCTCACGCTGGCCATGCGCGCCACCGTCAGCTACGGGGCGACGACCGCGACGCTCATCGCCCTGCTCGCGCGGCCGCTCGTAGGGCTGTTCATCAGTGATCCACACACCACGTCCGTCACGGTCGACGCGCTGCGCGTCATCGCGATCGGATTCGTCTTCGCCGGCGTCCCGCCGCTGATCTCCGCCTACTTCCAGTCCCTCGGCCGAGCCACGCCGTCGTACCTGATCTCGATCGGCACGCTCGTGATCATCAAGGCGCCGCTCGTCCTGGCGCTCGGGACGCGCGGGCCCACCGGAATCTGGATCAGCCTGCCGATCGGTGAAGTGATCTCGGTCGTGGCCGCCGCCGGCCTGCTGTGGAGGTTCGGCCGGCCCAAGACGGTGACGGCTTGAGCCGCCGCGCAGCCGGTCATCAGGGCACTTCGACCAGGAGCATCTCGCTGAGCCGCCGCCGGAAGCGGGCACCCATGTCCACGCTGGCCGGGTCGAGGAGCCACTGCACCTGCAGGCCGTCGATCAACGCGATGAGATCCGATTCGGCGCCCGCGATGCTCGTCCCCGGCCGCACGAGTCCTCGGGAGTGGAGTCCCTCGAGCGCATCGCGAATATCCCGGCGGATGTGCGTATATCGGTCGACGAAGTACGCGTGCGCCGGATGCGCCGGATCAGCGGCCTCGACCGGCAGCACAGCGTACAGGCTCACAAGCTCTGGGACTGTCGCGTTGTAGTCCACCAATCGCGCGAGCCGGGAGAAATAGTTCAGGCCATCCGCCGTCGCGTCGAATCCGGCGAAGCACAACTCGCCGTTGACTCGATCCCGTTCTTCCAGCACAGCGGCCAGGAGCGCTTCCTTCGTCGGAAAGTGATGCGCCAGGCCCATCCGTGACACCCCGCAGTCCGCGGCGATCCGCACCATGCTCGCGTTGCGGTACCCGACCGAGGCGAACTTGGCGAACGCGGCCTCGACGATCTCAGCACGCCGCCGTCGCCCCTTCGGATAGCCCGCTCTCATCGATCGACCCCCCTAGCTGCATGTGGGCAGCACCATCGGAAGATATCGCCCCCAGGTTGACAACAGACGGTCGAATCCAACACCCTTTCACTATTCGAATAGTGAAAGGGTGCTTTCGGTTGATCGAGTTCAACCTGGACCGCGGCTCGGGGGTTTCGACGTACCTGCAGCTCGTTCACCAGGTCAAACAGGCGCTCCGGCTCGGTACGCTGCGGCCCGGCGACCAGTTGCCGACCGCTCGCGAGGTGGTCGAGACCTTGGCCATCAACCCCAACACCGTGCTCAAGGCGTACCGGGAACTGGAGCGCGAAGGGCTGGTCGAGGGACGCCCGGGGATGGGGACGTTCGTCCGGCAGGGCATCGCGGGTGCGACGCTCGCCGAGCACACGCGGCTGCGGCGCGGCCTGGAGGCGTGGGTGCGCGAGGCCCGCGGGGCCGGGCTTGATCAGGAAGACCTGCGGGCGCTGTTCAATGTGGTCCTGGCCGACGTCGCCAAGGAGGGCGTGGCATGAGTCCCGGACTGGAGGCCACCGGCCTGGGAGTCCGCTATCGCCGTACGTGGGCGTTGCGCGACTGTTCGCTGTCCGTGCCCACGGGACGTGTGGCGGCGCTCGTCGGGCCCAACGGCGCGGGCAAGACCACGCTCATGCACGCGGCCGTCGGCCTGCTGCGACCCGCGCGGGGAAGCGTCCGCGTGGCCGGCGAGGCGGCGTTCGTGGCGCAGGACAAGCCGCTGTACGACAACTTCACCGTCGCCGAGATGCTCACCTTCGGCCGCCGCATGAACACCCGCTGGGACGCCGCCGCCGCTGCCGACCGGCTCGCCGGGCTGGGCATCCCGCTGGAGCGGAAGGTGAGCGGCCTGTCGGGCGGGCAGCAGGCGCAGGTGGCGGTCACGCTGGCGCTGGCCTGCCGACCTGACCTGCTGGTGCTGGACGAACCGCTGGCCAATCTCGACCCCTTGGCCCGCCACGAGGTGATGCGCTCGATCATGGCGGAGGTGGCCGAGCGGGAGCTGACCGTACTGCTGTCCTCGCACGTCGTCTCCGACCTGGAGGAGACGTGCGACTGGCTGATCGTGCTGAACGGAGGCCGGCTGCAGGTCAGCGGTGACATCGAGGACCTGCTCGACGGGCATCTCGTGCTCACCGGGCCGGAGGAGGCGTCGGCGGCGGGGACGCGGGTGGTGGGCGCGAGCCGTACCGGCAGGCAGGTCAGCATGTTGATCAGGGGCGCGCCCCCGCTCGATCCGCGCTGGCAGGCGCGGCGCCCGGGGCTGGAAGAGCTCGTCATGGGCTACCTGCGCAGCCCCGAGTCGGCGGCGCTACCGGGCCTGACGGGGGTGGGCGCGTGATCTGGGTGACGTGGCGCCAGCACCGGGCACAGCTCCTCGTGACGGCGGGCTTCCTGGCGCTGCTGGGAATACTGCTGCTGGGCTCGGCGCTGGAGGCGAGCCGGTACGTGGCCGAGCACGCCCCGCCCGGCTGCCCGGGGCCCGCTGTGGCGTGCGGAGACCTGGCGGTGGCCCTCGGGCAGCGTTACGACGCGGCCTACTCGGTGTTCGGCTGGATGCCGCTGGTGGCGCCGGCACTGATCGGGGCGTTCTGGGGCGCGCCGCTGCTGGGCCGTGAGTACGAGCGCGGCACCCACCGCCTGGCCTGGACCCAGTCCGTGCCCGTGTGGCGGTGGCTGGCGGTCAAGCTGTCGATCCTGGGCGGGGCGGTGGTGGCGGGTGGGCTGCTGCTGTCGCTCATGGTCAGCCTGTGGCGGCCGGTGTTCAGGGCGGGGGTCGACTCCACGTTCGGCAACATCGGCGTGTTCAACATGGTCGGGGTGGAGCCGGCGGCGTGGTGGCTGTACGCCTTCGCGCTCGGCACCGCCGCCGGCACCCTGTTCCGGCGTACGCTGCCCGCGATGGCACTGGTCGTGGCCGTGGTGGTGGTCACGATGGTCACGCTGTTCAAACTGAGCGACTTCTACGCCGAGCCGGCGCGTACCGAGTTGTCCGGCACGGTGCTGCTGGACGATCCCGACGCCCGGCTGGTGAGCGCCGCCTGGGTGGAGCCGTCCGGGAGAGAGGTCGCCGAGCCGGTCGGCAGCGGCTGCCCGCGGCGGGTGGATGTGGGGCAGAGCGACAAGAACGCCAGGGCGTGGCAGGCGTGCCTGTTCGGCAAGGGTTACCGGTACGCGGTCTACTACCATCCGTCGTCCAGGTTCTGGCGCTTCCAGTGGACCGAGGCGGCGATCCTGACGCTCGCGTCGGCGGCCCTCGGCGGTCTGGCCGTACGCCGCACCCTGCGCCGCCCCGGCTGACAGGCATCCTCCGTCAGGATGGCTGGACTTGGTCGAAGAGGGCGAGGGCTTCGGCGGGGTCCGGGCTCACGAGGCGTTCCAGACCGGCCGTCGTGATCTTCGCCCACTTGCCGGCCCGTGCCCACATCTGTTCCTCGAAGGCGCGGACGACCTCGTCCAGGTCGCCGGGGGCGGCGGCGATGGACTCGGCGAGTTCGGCGCCTTCCAGCATCGCGAGGTTCGCGCCGACCCCCAAGGGGGGCATCAGGTGGGCGGCGTCGCCCAGCAGTGTCACCCCGGGGACGTGGTCCCAGGTGTGGGAGACGGGCAGGACGTAGAAGGGGCGGTGGACGAAAGCGGTGCCGTGGCGGAGGAGGTCGAGGACGGGAGCGGCCCAGCCGTCGAACAGAGTCAGCAGGCTCGATCGCATGGCCTCGACGTCGGCCGGGTCCAGGCCCGCGTGCCAGTCCAGCGGCGCGCGGAACTTGGTGTAGACCTTGACGTGGCCGCCGCTGTTGCGCTGGGCGACGAGGGAGCGGTTCACGCCGTACACGGCCACCGAACCGTCGCCGATCAACCGGGCGAGGTCGGGGTGGCGGGTGTCGACGTCGTCCAGGGAGGTCTCGACCGAGCTGACGCCGGTGTAGTGCGGCGTCACCGGCGAGAGCGCCGGGCGGACCCGGGACCAGGCGCCGTCCGCGCCGACCACGAGGTCGAACCTCTCCTGTCGCCCGTCCGCGAAATGGACCAGCACGCCATCCCGGGTCCCCGGCACCACCTCCGTCACGCCCCGCCCCCACTGAACCTCCATGGGGCCGAGCAGCAGGTCACGGAGTTGCCCGCGGTCGATCTCGGGATTGGCCCGCTCATCCGGACCGGGTCGCCAGTCGCGCAGGACGGTCCCGTCCGTGTCCAGGATGCGCATGGCCTGCCCCTCGGGACGGGACAGCGCCTGGTACTCCCCCAGCAGCCCCGCCTTGTCCAGTGCACGCTGGCCCAGCCCTTCGTGCAGGTCCAGCGTGCCGCCCGGAGGACGGGCGTCGGGGGCGGGATCGCGTTCGAAGACGGTGGCGGGGTGATCGTGGCGGTGCAGGACGCGGGCGAAGGTAAGGCCGGCGGGGCCTCCCCCAATCACGGCGATACGATGGCTCATGTCGATACACTGTATTTGATGGATACAGCGTATCGCAACAGTACGATGTACCCATGACTGTGTGGGACCGGCCGGAGCCGCCGACACGACCCGTGCCGCTCGACCGGGAGCGAATCGTCGCCGCCGCCATCGCGCTGGCCGACGAGGGCGGGCTGGAGGCGGTGTCGTTGCGTAAGGTCGCCGCCCGGCTGGATGCCGGCCCGATGCGGCTGTACGGATACATCTCCACCAAGGAGGAGCTGTTCGACCTCATGGTGGACGAGGTGCACGCCGAGATCCTCCCCGAGGAGCAGCCCGCTGACTGGCGGGAGGCGCTGCGCGTCCGAGCCCACCGCACCAGGCAGGCAACCCGCCGTCACGAATGGCTGGCCGACCTGCTCGGCGGCCGTCCGGCCCTGGGCCCGAACGCCCTCGCCGTGACGGAGGCCACGCTGGCCGCCCTCGACGGCCTCGCCGACGTCGACACCGTCAGGCGCGCTGTGGAGACCGTCAGCGCCTACTTCACCGGCGCGATCAGGCGCGAGATCGCGGACGTGCGGGCCGAGCGCGCCACGGGCCTGTCCAAGCGCGACTGGCAGCGCGCCTCCGGCCCGCATGTGCGCAGGATGCTGGCCACGGGCCGCTTCCCGACGCTGGCCAAGGCCGTGCGCGACGGCACGGAGGTGGACGCCGAGACGTCCTTCGCGACCGGCCTGGAGTGGGTCCTGGACGCCGTGGCCGCCAAACTCGCCCCGCCGCCGGCGTGAAGCTCAGGCTGGGCGCCCGCATAGGTGGTCAGCTCGGAGTTCCGCTGCCCTTGCAGACCGCGCGGGCCAGGCTCGCGCTGCTGCAGACCGCCCTCGTACTGACCGCCGGCGCCGCGCTGACCGGGCTGACCTACCTGCTGATGCGGCGCCGCGCGCTCTTCACCTACCTGGACCCGACCGGCTCCGACCCACCGGAGGTCAAGGACCTCACCGAGCGGGTCCCGGTCACCACCCCGGCCGACGAGCTGTCGGCGCTGGCGGGCACGGTCAACGACATGCTGGACCGCATCCAGCGCGGCATCGCCGAGCGCGACCGGATCCTGGACAGCCAGCGGCTGTTCACCGCCAACGCCGCCCACGAGCTGCGTACCCCGCTGACCACCGCCCGCGCCGCGATCGATGTCACCCTCGACGGACACCCCAGCCGCGCCGAGCTGCTCGCGATGGCCGGCGACGTACGCGACGCCGTCGAGCACATGCGACGCGTCCTGAACGGGCTGCTGCTGCTGGCCCGCAGCCAAGCCGGCCTGGCGGCGCGGCAACCGGCCGACCTGACCGCCATCGCGGCCGCCGCCCTCGACGCCGTCCAAGCGCGAGCGGCGGCCGCCGGCATAACGGTGCGGCCCCGGCTCCGGCCGGCAGATCCCGCCCGAAGAGGCCGAGACGCTGCTGGAACCGTTCGTGCACGGGCAAGGCACCCGCGTCCGCACCCACGGCCTGGGGCTGGGACTGACGATCGTCCGCGCGATCACCCTCGCCCACCAGGGACGCATCGCGGTCACCGCCCGCAGCGGCGGCGGCCTCGACATCACCATCGACCTCCCGCGCGACCCGACGGCGACGGCGGATCGACCGGCACGATGGCGCGATGCGGTCCTTCGCGTGTCGGCCCGGCCGTGGCCGCGCGTCAGCCGCCGCCTGGTGGGTTGACCGGCGCGCCGGTGACGGCCGCAGCCTCCCGCAGGCAGATGTCCAGCAGCGGCACGCCATCGCAGTTGGTGAGGATGACGCCGACCCAGCCGGTGTCCCGGTAGATGCTCCAGTTGGCGCCGATGCCACCGGCCCCGCCGCCGCGCCCGATCACCCACTGGCCGTTGATGATGCTGATCGGCATCGTGTACGCCCCGTACGAGGTGGGCTCCGGGCCGGGGAGCTTGGCCCCGGCGAACAAGTCGGCGTAGGGCCGCTCCAGCACTGTGCCGTCGCGCAGCGCTTCGGCGAACCGGACCAGGTCCGGCGCGGTGGCGAAGCCGTCGCCCGAGGCGTAACCGATGAAGGCGCGGCCCGGATTCCTGCCTTGTGTGTTCGGGTCCAGGCTGCCCTTGTCCAGGTTGCGGACGGCGTCCACCAGGCTGCCGTCGGCTTGCAGCATGTACGGGTGCGCGATGTGCTTGTCGGTGAGCCACTGCTCCCTGGTGTAGAACGCCGAGCCGCTCATGCCGGAGCGCCCGAAGACATGCTGATGCACGTAATCCCAGAACGTCATGCCGGACACCGCCTCCACGATCAGCGCCGCCATGGCCAGGCCGACGCCGCCGCCGGGAAGGTGGCCGTTGGACCCCGCGCCGGGGACCCCCACCAGCGTCGCCTGCCGGGCCCACTGCTCCTTGTACTCGTGCACCTCCTCCCGGCTGTGGAAGACGCGTTGCCAGTCCGGCATCGGGGCGTCCAGCCCGGAGGTGCTGGTGAGCAGGTGGTGGATGGTCACCTTCTCGGCGATCTCCTTGGGAAAGCCCGTCAGGTGTTCGCCCACCGGGTCCGACAGAGCCACCCTGCCCTGCTGCACCAACTGCAAGACGGCCACCGATAAGAAAGGCTGGCTCCCCGAAGAGAGGTTGAACGCCACGTCCTCGTGATTGCGAATCCCCTTCTCCTTGTCGGCCATGCCGTAGCTGCGCGACAGCACCGTCCGGCCCTGGTACGCCAGCAGCACCACGCCGGAGAACTTGCCCTCGGCGGCCAGCTTCGCCACGTACCGGTCGTAGGCCCCGCCGGGCCGGGTATCCGGTGGGATCCGATCGTCCCCGGACGGGTCGGCGTGGCTGGGCTGGGCGCCTACCAACGGCGCGCCGGCCGCCACCAAGCCGGCGGCGGCGAGCCCGCCCCATTTGACAAGCCGCCGCCGGTCGATGCCACCTACCGAATCGCAGTCCATGATCACAATCCTTCCCGGTCGACGAACCTGGCGCTGACAGTGATGCGCTGTGGTCGACGTCCACTGAAGACGAATCACTGTTGCGGTGGCGTATGCGATTTTTGATACGCCCGCGATACAGCGGCGCGTTCGCGTACCCGGCAAGGACGACACAACGGAGGGATCAGAATTGGACGTTGGTCATCGTGTACCACGTCGGAACGAATGTCAGCAGGACCACTGCGCCCAGGACCGCGAACGACCTGAGTGCGCGTGAGGTGGTGAGGATCGCGGGTGCGATGGGCCTCAGGGGCGCCGCCGCGTACAGAGCTCCGTCGTACAGCAGCACTTTGCCGAAACCGCTGCCGGCGAAGAAGAAGCCGAACAGCGCTCGAAGTGACCAGAGTGCGCCGTTGAGCGTGAACCTCATTCCGCGCCCCTTGGGCTGCTGCTCAATGTCGACGTCGGCGTTCATCGGTCCTCAAGCAGTCCGAGGACGTTGCCGTCGAGGTCGGTGACGGTGGCCACCAGACGGCCGCCGCCGACGTCGTGCAGGGGCTCCCTCACGACGGCCCCCGCGGCGGTCACCTGGGCCAGCTTCGCCTCGAGGTCCGGCACGTGCCAGTAGGCCACCGGCGAGGTCATGCCCTGGGGTCCACCGCCCGGCACCAGCCCGATGTGCTGGCCCTCGGCCTCGAAGCCGACGTAGTAGGAGGAGTCGCTCTGTGGCGCGATACCGAGCAGGGCCGCGTACACCGCCTTGGCCTTCGCCAGGTCGGACACGGGGTGCAGCACGGTCTTGATGCCTTGCGTGGAAGAGCCGGTCATGGTCGCTCCTGTAGTCGTGGGTCATATCGACCCGCTGTGTGCGTGTGCACAGCCTCTCCTCCGGCCTGGCCGGTCCACATCCGTGGTGACCACGGAACCGCACACGGATCGACGGCACGGATCGCGTACGGCGGCCATCACGGAAGGGAGCACGGAAGGGATGCGGCAAACTTGCACAGTGGCGACAGAAGTGGAGACCTCGCCTCGGGAAGCCGAGGTGCTGGAACTGGTCGGAGCCCATCTCAGCAACGCCGAGATCGCGGCACGGCTGTGCATCTCGGTACGTACGGTGGAGAGCCATGTCTCCTCGCTGCTGCGCAAGCTGGAGGTGCCGGATCGGCGGGCGCTCGCCCAGCGCGCCCCCCAGCCGGCCGGCACGGGCCCGGCTCAACCGGCACCGGTGCTGCCGGACCCGCTGACCTCGTTCATCGGCCGGGTGAGTGAGCGGGCCGTGCTGAGCGAGCAGATCAGGACACACCGCCAGGTGACCGCGCTCGGCCCCGGCGGAGTGGGCAAGACCCGGCTCGCGCTGGCGGTGGCCACGCAGGCGGCCGGCGATTACGGCGACGGGGTGTGGTTCGTCGACCTGGTCCCGGTCACCGATCCGGGCATGATCGCGACCGCGGTCGCCGGGGCGCTCGGCCTCGGTGAGCCGCCCGGCCGCGACATGAGCGCGTCCGTGGTCGCCGCGCTGGCCGACCGCCATGCGCTGCTGGTCCTGGACAACTGCGAGCATGTGGCGGACGGGGTCGCGCTGTTCCTGGAGCGGCTGCTGGTGGCCTGCCCGCGCTTGACGGTGCTGGCGACCAGCCGGACGCGGCTGATGGTGCCGTTCGAACGGGTGTATCCGGTTCCGCCGCTGTCGCTGACCGTCGATGGCGGGTCGGACGCGGTCGCGCTGTTCATGGAACGGGCGGCGGCGGCCGGCCGGCCGCTCGACCCGCCGCCGCTCGACCAGGTCGTCTCGATCTGCGAGCGGCTGGACGGCATGGCGCTGGCGATCGAACTGGCCGCCGCCCGGTATCCCGCGCTCGGGCTGGACGGTATCGCCGCCGCTCTGTCCCACCCGCTCCGGATGCTCACCGGTGGCTCCCGCGCCGACGAACGGCACCGTTCGGTACGCGCCGCGCTCGACTGGAGCCATGCCCTGCTGGAGCCGGCCGACCGGGCGCTGCTGCGCCGGGTGTCGGTGTTCGTGGCGCCGTTCACCGCGGCCGCCGCGGCCGAGGTGACCGGGTCCGAGGAGGGCCTCGTCGCCGACGGGCTGGCCCGGCTGACCGAACAGAGCCTGCTGACGGTGACGGCGTCCCCCGGCGGGACCGAGTACCGCGCGCTGGAGACCATCCGCCAGTACGGCATGGAACGGCTCGCCGAGGCCGGCGAGCTGGTCGACGCTCGATCGCGGCACCTTCGCTGGTGCCTGACCAGAGCCGCCGGGCTGGAGACGGTACGAGCGGACTGGCGGGCCCGGTTCGACCTGGTGGCCGACGACCTCCGCGCGGCCCTGGCGTGGGCGGCCGACCTGCCGGAGCAGCGCGCGGACGCGTACCAGCTCGCCCGGCACCTGGCGGAACTGACCTTCACCCGCAACCTCGTCGGAGAGTCCCAGCGGCACTATGAGCAGGCGGCCGCGCTCGCGACCGACCCCACCGCCACCGCGTCGTTGCTGCGGCAGGCCTCAGCCGTGGCAGGCTGCCGGACGATCGGTGATGACATGTACCGTCTGCGCCGCGCGGCCGCGGACGCCGCCCGCGCCGGCGGTGACACCGCCGGCGCCGCCGCGGACCTGGCGAGCGCCGCCACCATCGCATTCCGGTTCTCGCCCACGTTCTTGCGGCTCCCGCCCCGGGAGGAGGCGCTCGCGCTGATCGCCGAGGCGCGAGAGTCGGCCGGCGACGATCCGGCCGCGCGGGCCGCGGTCGCATTGGCCGAGGCCGCGGTGGTCGCCGACGCGTTCGGCGCCGCCCAAGGGCCGCCCGGCAATGCCGTACCGGAGACGATCGCGCGCGCCGAACGCGCGGTCGAGCTCGCCCGCCGGACCGGCGACCCACTCGCCGAGTCGGCCGCGCTCGACGCGCTCACCGGCGCTCAGAGCTGGGCCGGCGACACGTTCGCCACCGCGACTACGGCCCGGCGCCGGATCACGATCCTGTCCTCCCTGCCGATCACGCCGGCCGGTACCCACGAGCTGATCGACGCGCTCGGCATCGTCGCCGAGGCTGATCTCGGCACCGGGGAGGTGCCAGGCGCCCGCCGATGGGCGCGCCAACTGGCCGACCACCCATCGCTGGCGGAGGCCGGTGACCGCGCCACCTGCCGGCTGCTGATGGTCGACGCGCTGGCGGGCAACGTTGACGAGGTGCTCACCGGCGGCGTCCGGTTCCTCGACTCGTGGCGGCGGGCAGGCAGCTCCGCCTGGTCGCTCCTTCGCCCGGCGGTGGCCGGGGTGGCGATGATCCACGGCCTCCGCGGTGATCAGGACGCCCGGCGCGAATGGCAGGAGATCCTGGATCGGCTCGACACCCCACCGGAGCGTGCTTACGGCTACGGGGCGGTCTTCGACGCGATACTTCTGCTGCACCGCGGTCAGGCGGCGGAGGCGCTGGAGCGGCTGGCCCCCGAGCCCAGGCAGGTGTGGAAGTGGGTCACCTGGATCTGGCACCACTGGTATGTCGCGCTGCGTGCCGAGGCCGCCGTGCTGGCCGGAACCCCCGACGCTCGCGACCGTGCGGCCGAGGCCCGGACCATTGTGGCCGGCAACCCAGTCTCCGCCGCCATCGTGGAGCGAGCCGAAGCCCTGCTCAACGGCGATCAAAAGGCGTTGCTGGCCACAGCGGACGCGTTTGACACGGCCGGCTGCCGCTACCAGTCCGCACGGACCATGGTGCTCGCCGGCGGCCGGCATGCCGAGCGCGGCGCGGCGCTGCTCGCCGACCTGGGCCTCGCCCCGATGGCCCCAGCTCTGCCTCCGGGTTCCCGCACCAGAAGCTGACTGGCATGTACATGCTGTCCTTGACGGGCAACGCGCCCAACGAGCGGCTGCGGCGCCGAGGTCGGCGCTCTGGTGGCGCGCAACCGCATCCCCTGGCCAGCACCGCGCTGCAGGAGATCGTGCGCTTCGTCGGGGTGCACGCCGTCGGCCGCGTGCCGGCCGAGACCGCGTTTGACCGGCACGGTGACGGCCTGCGGAGCCAGAGCGCTGAACTCCTCGGATGCCGCGTCGTCGCCGCTGGGCCAGCACGGGGTGTCTGTAGTCCTGGGGAAATTTTGGTCGGATATCGCTGACCTGCACTGATGCGCGGGTCCCTCTGATGGCCCGGCAAGGGAAAGCCTCGTTTCGGGAATAGCCGGTACATGTACCCGGGCCGTATCAAGTGGGTTGAGGTCGTCGAGCAGGCCCGTCTGGCCAGCACCGCTTACGAGGGCGGAGTGACACTGCGGCAGTGCCTCTACCCGCCTCGCCGTCGCCGAGGTCATCCCGAACACGGCGGCGGCCTACCGCAAGCTCATCGCGGTGAGGAAGCAGGCCACGACGCCAGTTGGCTGGGTGCCGAGGCGGTGGGTCCGGGTGGCTGGCTACTTGGAACGGAATCCGGCGTTCAGCGGGGTTCTCCCGCGCGAGTGAGCCCCTGCCGTTGCGGCCGGAGCAATCCTGGTCGTGACGGCCAGGAACGGGGTGGTCAGCCGCCTGCTTCCAGCGGCTTGGGCGAGGGCCCCGAGGCGGGTGTCACGGCCCGTGTCACGGTCACGGTCTGGATGGCCTGTTCGAGTGACGGTGCTATCTGGAATGTGGTGCGCAGGCTGGTGATCGACAGGATGCGTTCCAGCGGGGCCGGCACCTGCGCCAGTACCAGGCCGGCCTGCTGCCGGCGGCTTTGCTGCAGCAGCAGGACCAGGACGGCGATGGAGACGGTGAAGCGCTCGGTGGAGCCGTGGTCCTCGGTCACGGGACGTTTTTCTCGAAAAACAGGGGTCCGTTTCAACGGCCGGCGTCGGGCGGGCCTGGCTGTCGTGGAATTGTCGTGGCGGCCCGGCGTTTCGGGCGCGGCTGGTCCTGATGGTGTGGTTCACCCGGTGAGGTGAGGACAGATCTCGCGCTGGGTGTAGCGGCCGGGCACGCCCTGGCCGGCGGCGGTCCAGAACGGCTCGGAGTCGCGGAAGTGGCCGCCGAGAGTGTGGCAGGACAGGCCCGGGTGTTCGGTGCGCAGCTGGGCCAGCGCGGGGCGGCGGTGAGCAGTGGCCTGGACGTGAGGCGGAGGGTTCCTGCTGATGAGGGGACCACCCGCGGCCTGGCGGGACAGGTCAGCCGCGGGTGTTCCAGACCAGGGGCACTTTGCGGGTCCATGTGTCGTCCTCGATCGTCTGGACGAGGAACTGGGCGAGGTCGGCGCGGTTGATCCGTGCGCCGGGCTTTTCGGTGCCCGCCTCGGCGGCCCGCACCGGGCCACCGGCGGGCTTGTCGGTCAGGGTTACGGCGCGGGCCAGGGTCCAGTCGATGCCGGACGAGGCGCGGATGACCTGGTCGACGCCGGTGTGGTCCGCGAAGCCTGCCTTGATGTTCGACAGCTTGATGAATGCCTTGACCAGCGGGTTGAGCCGGGCCCAGTCGTCGCCCGCGCCCTGCGTGGACGTCAGAACGATGCGGCGGATGCCCTGCTCGGCCATGACGGTGAGAGTGTGGCGGGCGGCGGCGGTCATGAACATCGGCGGGCTGACCGGCTTGGCCCAAGGGTTGTCGGAGGCGCGGCCGTTGTTCAGCACGCTGATCACCGCCTCGGTGCCTTCGGCAGCCCGGCGGATGTCGTCGATGTTCGCGGGGCTGCCCTGGATCAGCTCGACGCCGGCCGGTGCCTGCACCTTGTCGGGGTTGCGGACGAGGGCGCGGACGCGGTGGCCGCGCTGAGCCGCGTACGCCAGCACGTGAGCGCCGGTGCGGCCGCTGCCGCCGAAGACGAGGAGGTCACTCATGGTGATCAAATGCCTTTCGCGCAGTTCAGGGGTGGATCAGGCAGCCAGCCGACCGGTCAGGGCAGAGCCCAGGCGGCGCGCCTCGTCGTGCGACATGAGGGTTCTGAGCCTTTCCAGCGTCGGATGGTGGGTGTCGTGGTGCTGAGCCGTCGCGGACGGCGGATGTCCGCGGCTGCCTGAGGGCAGCCGGGATCAGGCGCGCTCGGGGACGGCACAGCCGTCCGGTCCGCAGACTGGGGCATCGCCGGCGTGGTCGGCGAGGGTGAGGGGGTGGCTGTCGTCCCACACCTTGCGCAGCAGCTCAAGGAGGCTGTCGCTGTCCTGGGCGCCGGGCACGCCGTAGCGGTCGTCGACGACGATGAACGGCGCGCCGGTCGCCCCCAAGCGCTGGGCGCGGGCCGCGTCGTCGCGGACCTGCCGGCGGTAGCGGCGCTCGGTGAGGGCCTGGCGGGTCTGCTCGCGGTCCAGGCCGAGCTCGTCGGAGAGCCCCAGGAGGTCGTCCAGGGAGAAGACCGGTTCGGCCCTGCCGAAGTAGGTGGTAAAGATCGCGTCCCAGGCCTCGCGGTTCTTGCCCTGGGCGCTGGCATGGGCGAGGAACTCGTGCGCCAGATCGGTGTTGCCGACCTGGTTGTCCAGCACCTGGTACGGGGTCAGCCCCTCGCTCTCGGCGAGCCTCTCGATCCGCCGGGTCGAGGTCTCGGCCTGGCTGCCGCCCATAC
Source organism: Nonomuraea sp. NPDC049750 (assembly GCF_040659625.1). Lineage (NCBI taxonomy): Bacteria > Bacillati > Actinomycetota > Actinomycetes > Streptosporangiales > Streptosporangiaceae > Nonomuraea > Nonomuraea sp. NPDC049750. Next base: position 78,483 of record NZ_JBFANB010000017.1, on the reverse strand, counting down.
CGTGCCGGCGGAGCAGGGCCTCGCGGACGGAGAAGGTGTCCCCCTCGGGGAAGCCGCTGCTGAGCGGGAACGAGTGGTGGACCAGTTCCACCTCGTCCGCGTGCTCAAACCGCTCGATGGCCTTGGCCACCCGGTGGTTCCCCAGGCCGCACCAGGGGCAGGTCACCTCGGCCCAAATAGCCACCTTCATCACGCACCTCCATTTCTTACAACTTGTGCGTAACGCCATGATGGACCAGCATGGAAAGCGATACAAAAGGCACACCGGTGTGCGTGCCGGAGAGGAATGTGCGTCATGGAGACAGCCGACGGAGCAGAGGTGACGGCAGCAGCGGCGGTCGGACCGTGCGCGGCCATCCCTGCCGAGCACATGGACTTCATCCGCCAGACCCTCGACCGCGTCGGCGACAAGTGGAGCCTGCTGATCATCGCGGTCCTGGAGTCCGGACCGCTGCGCTACACCGACCTGCAACGCCAGGTCCCCGGCATCTCCCAGCGCATGCTCAGCCTCACCCTTCGCCAGCTCCAGCAGGACGGCCTGATCATCCGCACCGCCTACGCCGAGGTCCCCCCGCGCGTCGAGTACACCCTCGCCCCGCTCGGCCGCGACCTACACCAGATCGTCACCTCGCTGATCGGCTGGGCCGCCGACCACCACGACGAGATCCGGGCCAATCGCGAGCGCGCCGCCGAGGCTCCGGGCTCCTGACCGGTCGGCGCCGGGTGCCGCTCATGCCGAGGCGGGGAAGGCGTAGGAGACGCCGGTCAGGTCTTCGGACACTTCCCACAACCGGCCCGCGGTGGTCGGGTCCTCGGCGTTGGGGTCGGGGCGCACGACGGTGGGGCGGCCGCGCAATTCCCGCCAGCCGTCGGGGCCGTACAGCTGCCCGCCCTCGACGCCGGCCGCGGTCGCCGCATACAGCTGGGGTAGCACACCCTGTTCGACGTCCTGGGCGAAGAACCGGTGGACCAGGGCGCCGGCCAGCTTCATCCAACCGGTCGGGCCGCTGGTCTGCAGGCCGGTGGCCGAGACGCCGGGATGCGCGAGCACGCTGGTGACACGGCTGCCGGCCGAGCGCAGGCGCCGGTCGAGTTCGAGACCGAACAGGACGTTGGCGAACTTCGACTGGTCGTAGAACTCCACGCGCGCGTACTTCTTCGCGCCGGACAGGTCGTCGAAGTGGATGAATCCGCCGTGGTGCACGATGGAGGTGACGGTGACCACGCAGGGATCCCGGCCGCGCTGGAGCAGGTCCAGCAGCAGTCCGGTCAGGGCGAAGTGGCCCAGGTGATTGGCGGCGAACTGCGACTCATGACCCTGCGGGCTGAGACTGCGGGGCGGTGCCATCACCCCGGCGTTGTTGACCAGGACGTCGATACGGAGGCCGTCGGCGTGGGCGGCGGAGGCGAAGGCCGCGACCGAGTCCAGGTCGGCCAGGTCCAGGCAGCGCACCTCAAGGTCGGCATCCGGCTGGGCGGCCGTGATCCCTGCGGCGGCTGCCCGGCCCCGGTCCAGGTTGCGCACGGCCATCACCACGTGAGCGCCGCGCCGGGCGAGCTGCCGGGTGGTGGCCAGGCCGAGGCCGCTGTTGGCGCCGGTGACCACGAAGGTCCGGCCCGTCTGATCCGGAATGCTCTCGGCAGTCCATGCTTGAGCGCTCACATTCATACGACGCGCAAGCGCCGACTGGTGCGCGACGAGCTGGCCGAGGCCGCCTTCGCGCTACTGGCCTCGCAGGGGTTCGAGGAGACGACCGTCGACCAGATCGTCGCGGCGGTGGGCATGTCGCGGCGTACGTTCTCGCGCTACTTCCAGTCCAAGGAAGACGTAGTGGTCCACAAGCTCGCCGAAGCCGGTACTCAGCTGTGCGCGGAGCTGCGTGCCCGCCCCGCCAGCGAGCCGCCCGCTGCTGCACTGCGCCAGGCCCTGAGGGTGTTCACCCACATCGGCGGGGACGATCCCGCCAAGGCGCTGCGCATCGCCCAGCTGATCCTCGGCACTCCGGCCCTGCTGGCCCGGCTCTTGGAGCGGCAGTCCCACTGGCAGCAGGAGATGGCCGGCATCCTCGCCCAACGCGCCAGAACGGACGCCGAAGCCGGCCTGTATCCGTCCCTTGCCGCCGGGCTCACGCTCACCGCGTTCCAGACCGCGCTGCGCAGCTGGGCGGATGGCGACGGGGCCCAGAGCCTGGATGCGCTGATCGATCAGGTCTTTGCACCGCTCGCCTCGGCAATCGACCGCATCGCCGCCAAGCGCTGACAGCAGCCGAGTCCGCGGGCCGGGTCGTTTCATAGGTAGTCACCTATGAAACAAACCCCTTGCCGGGCTCCCCTATCGCCACTGCCGCCAACCCGGGCGGCTTGAGCGCCACCCTCAGCTACTTGTCATCGCCGCAGTTCTGGGAGATCAGGGCCGGGATGCGCGTGTATCAGGAGGCACGCAGCGTCTCGTGCCTGGTGTGCGATTTCGGGTGTGCCGAAGATTGCTGCGGTGGTGATCGCTCCTTCGGCGAGGAGCGCGAGCTGATCGGCCAGTTTGGCGGGCCGCCCAGATGCCGTCACGAGCCGGGCGAGGTAGTCGTGGAAGGCCCTCTTGTGGTGCTGGGCCTGCTCGGCGATCTCGGGCGAGACCGCGCCCAGCTCGCCGAAGGAGTTGATGAAGGCGCATCCGCGGTAATCCGGCTCACAGAACCACTTGTGCAGCCAGTCGAACACCGCGGCGATCCGCTCCTCGGGCGTCGGCTGCGCCTCGACGTAGTTGGCGAGAGCCCGCTGCCACCGTGAATCCCGCTGCTGCAGGAATTCCAGCACGAGCGCTTCCTTGGAGGGGAACAGCTGGTAGAGGCGCTTGAGAGACACCCCGGAGGCGTTTCGTACCGCATCCATCCCGACCGCCTGGATGCCCCGGCTGTAGAACAGCTCCTGGGCTGCGTCGAGCACCCGTTCCCGTGCCGCTTCCCGATCCACCATCTGTGCCCCCTTGCGCGGAGAACCAACGTTCTCTACTCTAGCAGGTAGTCGAGAGAACGAACGTTCTCCGATGTTTCCAGGGCTCACCGTACCTGCGGTGAGTCCCCAGAGTTCGAAGGAGTTGAGTCGACATGGCTGACATGACCCGCCCGCCGGTGCCGCCGTTCACCCGGGAGACCGCCATCCAAAAGGCCCGATTGGCCGAGGACGCGTGGAACACCCGCGACCCACAGAAGGTGTCGCTGGGCTACACGGTGGACTCCCGCTGGCGCAACCGCTCGGAGTTCGCCACGGGCCGAGACGAGATCGTCGCGTTGCTGACCCGCAAGTGGAACACCGAGCTCGACTACCGGCTGATCAAGGAGCTGTGGGCCTACGACGGCAACCGCATCGCCGTGCGCTTCGCCTACGAGCACCGCGACGACGCCGGGAACTGGTACCGCTCCTACGGTAACGAGAACTGGGAATACGACGAGCACGGCCTGATGCACACCCGCCACGCCTCCATCAACACCCTCCCCATCGCCGAATCCGAGCGCAAGTACTTCTGGCCGCTGGGCCGCCGTCCCGACGACCACCCCGGCCTCAGCGATCTCGGCTTCTGAGGACGCACCACCGAAGGGAGTGGCCCATGCGAGACCTCGCCGCGGGCGTTGCGCGTTTTCAGCGGGATGTTCTCCCGGCCAAGGTAGACCTGTTCGCCCACTTGGCCACGAACCACACGCCGCACACGCTGTTCATCGGCTGCTCGGACGCTCGCGTCGTCCCCGAGCTGATCACAGGGAGCGAGCCGGGGACCTTTTCGTGATCCGAACCGCCGGCAACCTCGTCCCCGCCTACCACCCCGGCGCCGACGGAGTGGCGGCCAGCATCGAGTACGCCGTCGCCGTCCTGGGCGTGTCCCGACATCGTCGTCTGCGGTCATTCCGCCTGCGGCGCGATGACCGCTTTGGCCGACGACCACGACCTCACCGCCCTGCCGGCCGTCGCCCACTGGCTGCGACACGCGGACGCCTCCCTGGCCCGTGCGGCGCGCGCAGCCAGTGCCGAGCCCGGGGCCGGGGAGGACAAGGTGAGCGTTCTGGTACGGAGCAACGTGATCGCCCAGCTCGCGAACCTGGCGACGCATCCTTGCGTCGGCCGGGGCCTGGCGGCGAAGACGCTCACGCTGCGTGGCTGGGTCTACGACATTGCCACCGGCGCGGTCGACCAACTCGACCCCGGCACGGGCTCATCCGCCGCCCTCGCGGCCTGAGCCGCCCTGCCCCTCTTCTCCAGGCCGCCGTCCGGCGGTCTGGTCACCCGACCGTTCGAGTCCACTGTGCCCGCCGTGGTGCGGGCCGGCACGTAGGAAAGGAACACCTCATGGTGCACGCCCAGTTCGACCCCGCTGCTCGCCAGGCATGGCAGCGCTCCGTCGACACCGAACAGCGCGACATCACACGGCTGCGTCAGTTCATACGAAGCTGGCCGCAGACGCGATGACATCACCCAGCCAGGGGAGGTCCTCTGCGCGTATCCAGGGGTGGGAGCCGATTGCGCCGGCGGAGCAATCGCCCAGGCGGTGGGCGGCGTGAGGGGCCAGGGCGCGACGGGTTCTCAGATAACTGTTGTTATCTGGCAAGATAGTGATCACGGGCGTAGCGCGAGCTGGGCGGTCGTCGTCCAGCGCGCACGCTTCGTTTCCCGGTTATCTGGCAACCTGGCGGATCAGGGAGGGCGACCCCGGTGGATCCGGTCATCGTCGAGCAGCTCGGCCGCGCCCACCCGCTCGCGGCACACCTGAACGACTTCCTTACCGACCTGGCCAACGCCGGCGCCTCCGCCCACACCCGGCGCGCCTACCGCGGCGACCTGATCGCCTTCGCCGCCCACCACGGCGAGGAGATCGGCGAGCTGACCGCGACGCCGATCCGCGCCTACCTGGCCGAGCTCGCCGATCTGGCGCCGGCCAGCCGAAAGCGTAAGCGCGCCGCCATCGCTTCCTTTTGCAAGTGGGCGGTCCGCCACGACCTCCTGGCCGCCAACCCGATGGACCGGATCGACACCGTCAAGGTGCCAAAAAATCTGCCGCGCCCGGCGGCGGCTGCCGATGTCGCCAAGGTCCTGGCCGTGATCTGCTCGCGGCGGCCGCGTAAGGATCTGCCGCTGGACCGGCTGCGCGATCGGGTGCTGTTCGAGACCGCTTACGTGTGCGGAGCCCGCGCCTCGGAGGTGTGCGGCCTGCATGTCGAGGACCTCGACCTGCGCCTGGACGACGAACACGTGCGCATCTGCGGCAAGGGCGGCAGCGTGCGTACTGTGCTGCTCGACGACCGCGGCTACGTCAGCCTGCTCAAGCTCTACCTGACCCGCGCCGGCTACGCCGCCGGACCGCTGTTCCGCGCCTCCATCAACGGCGCCGCCGGGCCGCTGTCCTACGACGCCGCCCACCACCGCTGGCAGACCTACTGCACCATCGCACGTGTCGAGATCGACATCCACCAACTCCGGCATGCCCACGCCACCGAGCTCATCAACGCCGGGGTGTCCATCGAGGCCGTTCGCCGCCGCCTGGGCCACGCCTCCACCGAGACGACGCAGCTGCTGAGATCCGCGCTGCCCGTCGGCGCCGCGACCAAGCAACACGCTGAGTAACCTGCCTCGCCGCGGCGAAGATCCTTTCCACATCTCACCCAAGATCATCCTCGCCGCCAGCGGCTGTTCCTAGGTATCAACCCCTGGGGTATCCTCACGGCGGCGGCCAGGCAACCTCGGAGGTCGATGTCGGTGCGGCCGAGCAGCATGGCGATAGCCGTACCCCCGCGCGGGATCAGGTCTTGACCAGGCCGATCTGGGCCGACCCGCCAGCGTACGCCCCGGCGTGCACTCCCTGGTACCAGCCGAGCCCTTGGTTGCAGAGCGCTGGCGTGAGAGCGCAGCCGGACGTCGAGGACTGTTCGCTGATCCAGATCTTCGGGGGGTAGTAAACGCTGGTGCATTGCACGGACAGCTGGAAGTCCCCGCGCAGGAGCGTGTTCTCCAGGTCGCCGGCCGTGACCCGGTAGACGCCGGGGGCCATGTCCACCCAGCTGCTCTGGTATGGGCCGACGGTGAAGGTATACGGGGGTCTTTGGACGCTCACGCAATTCCCCTGCACCTGCACGTCGTCGGGCGTCTGATTAGTGAAGGTGAACCGGCTGTAGCCGTAGGAGCCGAACCAGTCCACCTGGTCCGTGGTCATGGGAAAGGCCCAGCCCGCGGCCGACAGGAAGAAGTCCGACTGCCGCACGCCGTTGTCCCAGACGTCCTGCTGCATGGCCTGGGAGCCCGGATACTCCTGCGGATTGCCGATGGCCGCGATCCAGTACAGGACCCCTTGCGAGTCGTACCACTGTGCGTAGCCGGGGATGTCGCTCGGGTGGTAACCGTTCGACGACGTGTAGATCTGGTACTTCGACGGCAGCAGCATCTGCATGACGGAGGCTTTGTAACCCGGGGTCGCGGCCTTGACCGCGTCCGCTGTCGTGGTCGGGCCCCAGTACAGCGAGTCGCCCCCGCTCGGCTTCTCCGTCAACTGGAAGACGCTCTGCATCTTTCCCCAGTCCTGCAGGATCGCGAGCTCCATGTCGCCCATGGAGCTCAGCACGGCGGTGTAGTTCTTGTTCAGCTCGTTCCAGAGTTCGGAGACTGTCACCTGGAACGGGTCGGGCGAGATGCTGCCGGAACCGTCGGACGAGGCGGCCAGGGCGACGCTGACGCCCATCTCCATCAGGTTCGCCGCGACCGCGAACCCATCCCCGGCGGCGCTCAGCCCGGTGTAGAGCAGGCCCTCGAAGACCGCAAGGATAACTCCGCCGACGATCGGCTCGTTCGTCCCCTCGCTGATCCCCGCGTCGGAGATGAGCTCCTGGGTGAGCTGGTCGTTGTTGGTGAACAGGGCGAGCTGGAATTCCTGGTAGTTGGCGAACAGGTCGCGGGTGGCGTCGGCGTACTGGATCTCGGTGGTGAGCTGGTGCCGAACCGCGTCCCAGGAATCCTGCGAGATGCCTTCGGGCGGCTGCGTCCATGTCGCGATCTGGTAGCCGTAGTCGGAAAGGGTGCGGTCGAGGTTGCAGTACTCAGCGCGCAGCGAGGTGACGCCGAGCCCTTGGCAGATAGCGGTGTACGCCTGGGCCTCCTCGCCGGTGAATTCCAGGAACGGTACCAGGGGCTGCGTCAGGACCGCGTCCAAAGGCGCGGAAGGGACGGCGTACCACGTGTAGGCCGCGCTGGAGGTGCCCGGCGCCGCCAGGACGGGGTCTCCGTCGGTCAGGACTCCCGGGCCCCCGGTCATGCCGGAGGGGACCAGGCAGTTCGCGGATGAGGCGTTGCGGATCTCGTTCGGCGTGTAAAGGTCCCAGTATCCCGTCATACCGTCCGGGTACGCGTCCACGTCCGTGTAGTTGCCGCCGCCGTCGAAGGGCGAGCCCAGCGCCAGGATGAGACCGCCGCCCTGCCGGCTCAGAATGCGCCCGTCCTGCGTAACCTGCCACAGCTCATTGTTCCCGACGCCGGTGCCCAGCGGCCATACGATCACCTGGGCGCCGGGAGTGGTCGAGCCCCCCTTAACGTTGAGCACGCAGGTGTTGCCGTCGGCGTCCTGGAGCGCGCTCTGGAAATAGACCCACCTGGGCTTCATGATCGTGACCGGCGGAGCCGTCGATGCCAGGAGCGTCCAGTGCTGCTGCCCCCACGGATCGGCGCCTGAGGGCGAGGCCAGAGCGAGTGTCCCTCTCCCCCACCCGTAGCGATCGGGCGCGGAGAGCACCTCGCCGTTCACTGACTGGTTCTCGATGTATCCGTCGTCGGTGATGGTCCAGAGCTGACACGGGTAAGAGGGGTCGCCCTCCTGCTGGGTCACGAGCAGGCTCTGGGTCTCGTCCCACGTGATCGCGCACGCGTTCAATTGGCTGATGATGTGCCCGTCGGCGGTCATCGTCCACAGTTGGCTCTGGCTTGTCTCCTGCGGGTAGAGGATGATGGGCGCTCCGGGCGCCGTGGCGTCCCCCTCGATCGCGAGCATATAGGGCTGCACAGAAGTGTTCGGCTGGATCCGGCTGGCGATGTAGAACACCGACCCCGGCGGAGGTGCCACCATCGTCTTCCTCCCGACATCACATCCCGTATATCGGGTGACCTACCGCACGTCTGCTTTGCCCTAACGGTCCACAGGGTCAAGAAGTTGCCCGCGCGCCCGCGGCCCGGTCAGTGGCCGTCTTCGCCACCCATATCGGTTCCGCGCTCGCTCGACATCGAGGTCGACCTGCATCAGGTGCGCTCGGCAGATATCGCCGCCCTCATACCAGGCCTCGCCCGAACCGGCCGCACCGTGGCGTTGCACGACGAGAACATGGCCTTCGCCTGCGGCGTGCTCCAGCTCCTGACCCTGATGACCTACATCAGCCCCTGAGCGATCACATCAGACTCGCGTCCGCCGTCAGCCGCAACGGCCGCCAGCCGCCACCGTCCAGCTTGGCCAGCTCCGCCTCCACGTCCACGGTGATCACGCCGAAGAAGTTGACGTTCTCGCTGTGTGCCGGGGAGATGTGGGCCAGCAGTTCGTCGGGAATGTCCCGGCCAGCCGCCCGAAGCTGCCGTACGGCCAGGGAGTAGTACTCGGTTGTCCACGCGATGACAGAGTTGGTCAAAACGGTCAAACACCACGCCTGGTCCGTCTGATCGGCCAAGGCTGGCTTGGTGATGGCGCCCTGCTGGGCGTAGTGCAGGTCCCGCCGCAGCGCGTGCAGGCTCTCGCCCTTGTTCAGCTGGCGGGCGATCTTGCGGCGGTAGGCCGGGTCAGACAGATACTTCGCCGCGTGCAGCGTACGGCGCAGCATGCCCCATTCCTTCAACGCCGCGGCCAGGGTGTTCTGCCGGGAGGCGGCCGACCATTTGCCCACCACCAGCGAGGCGGTGGGCCTGGCCGTATTTCAGCGACCCGGCCATGCGCAGCAGGTCGGGCCAGCACTCGGTGATGAGGTCTTCGTTCCAGCGGGCGCTCAGCAGGGGGCCAGCGTGCGGGTAGCGCTTGACCGTGTCCGTGGGCGTCTCGTCCCGGATCAGGGTGATCTTGCCGAGGTCGCGGATGCGCGGGGAGAGCAGCTTGCCCACCAGGTCGAACAGGGCAAAGTTGATTAAGGTGACGCCGTGGGTATCGGTCGCGTGTTCGAACAGCGGTAGGTCGGTGGCGTTGCCCAGGAAGTCGTCCAGCACAAAGTGCGCCTCGCGGGCGTTCGGCACGATGATTTTCGTGCCGAACGTGGAGTGCTGGTCGGACACGTGCGTGTAGGAAGACAGCACCTGGCCGCCGTGGATGGTCATGTCCCGGGCGGTCGTGCTCTTGCCGCGCACTGGGAAGCGCTGGCCATCTGAGCTGGACATGGTGCCGCCGCCGAACACCTTCGACAGATCCAGCCCGTGGTGGTGGTTGACGATGCAGGTGTTGGCCTCGCGCAGTGTCTCCTCCCGCACGTACCACTCCTGCGTCCAGCGCAGCACGTCGTACGGGATGCCGCAGGCCTCCGCCATCCTGGCCAACCCCAAATTCGTCGCGTTGGCGATCAAGACGCTGAGGATGTTGCGCTTGAGATCGGCCGAGCGGGCCTGCTTGCGGCCTCCGGCGTGAGTGAAGCAGTCCAGGAAATGCGTGCGCACATCCAGCTCGATCAGCAGCGAGGCGATCGGCGCGAACGGCAGCATCCCGGCCAACTCGGCCTTCAGTTCCTTGGCCTCGGCCGGCACGTTGGCCTGCCCTGGCCCTTCACCGTCCGTCATCCGGCCGCGCCGGCCACGGCGCTCGCCGAGTACGTCACCGCGCCCACCCTGGCCGTCGCCCGCTCTCATCCCGCACCGTAGCCGCCGACGCCTGTCACCCTGCCGCGCGGCGGCGTCATCGCCGCCGGTCACCATCGAGACGCGCATCTCCGCCCGGCAGCTGCGCGCGATCGAAGATGCGGGGGTCGACATCGACAGGGCGCCCCAGCTGGATCGAGCCGGCCAGGCGTGTATCGCGGATGTATGGAAAACCGCATACGCCACCGCAACGGCCCTCCGGCTTCGATGAACGCATGAACTCCCTGTCAGCACAGTCCCGCCGTAGGCGCAGGATCGTGCTCCTGAGTCTGGCGATCCTCGGCCTGGCGTGCGCCGCGTTCGTGGTGCGGCGGCCGCTCATGATGTCCGCTCCGCGGTGCATGGCCGGGCGGTGGCACGGCTGCTTCGACACCGAGAACGGTGTGGTGCTCATGACGCTGGTCGCGCTGCCGTTGGCCGCGCTGGTGGTGTGGGCTCTGGCGCGCCGCCGGTGTGCCGCCGGCCTCCCCTCGGCGTGGCGGATGTCGCTGGCCGAGGTGGGCCTGGTCTACGGGACGGTGCCGTTCGTATGGATGACCATGATGCCGGGTCCGGGGGCCGGCATCGTCCCCGGCCGGGTGAGCCTGGTCCCGCTGCGAGACCTGCTCACGATGGGATTTTTCGGGATCGGCGCCAACCTGCTGATCTTCGCGGCGCTGGGGTTCTTCGCTCCGATGCGTTTCGCGGCGCTGGCGTCCGTGCCACGAATCCTGGCGCTCGGGGCGAGCTGCTCGGTCCTGGTCGAAACCGCACAGTACGTTCTGCGGCTGGACCGGGTGTCCTCGGTGGATGACGTACTGGTCAACGCCGCCGGCGCCGCCCTGGCCGCGCTGGCGGCGCGCCCCTGGTGGCGCACCACGGCGGAGGTGCCGTCGGACCAGTCTCGCCCCGTGCCGGCACCGGCAGGCTGAGCCCAGTGTGGTCATAGTCTTCAGGCATGCGCGTACTGATCGTCGAGGACGAACCCCATCTGGCAGAAGCCGTCCGTGACGGTCTGCGACTGGAGGCGATCGCCGCCGACATCGCCGGCGACGGCGACACCGCGCTGGAAATGCTGGGCATCAACGCCTACGACATCGCGGTCCTTGACCGCGACATCCCGGGCCCCTCCGGCGACGAGATCGCCACCCGCATCGTCGCCTCCGGCAGCGGCATGCCCATCCTCATGCTCACCGCCGCCGACCGGATCGACGACAAGGCCTCAGGGTTCGAACTCGGCGCCGACGACTACCTCACGAAGCCCTTCGAGCTCCAAGAGCTGGTGCTCCGTATCAGGGCGCTCGACCGCAGGCGCGCCCACAGCAGGCCACCCGTGCGGGAGATCGCGGGTCTGCGTGTGGATCCGTTCCGCCGCGAGGTCTACCGCGACGGCCGCTACGTCGCGCTCACCCGGAAGCAGTTCGCCGTACTCGAGGTTCTCGTCGCCGCCGAAGGGGGTGTCGTCAGCGCCGAAGAACTCTTGGCGCGGGCATGGGACGAGAACGCCGACCCGTTCACCAACGCCGTGCGCATCACTGTGTCGGCACTGCGCAAACGGCTCGGCGAACCCGGGATCATCGCGACGGTTGCCGGGGCCGGCTACCGCATCGACACAGCACCCGACACCGCACGCGAGGGAGGAGGCCGTGAATAGGGCGCCTGGCTTGAGTGTCCGCCTCAAACTCACCCTCAGCTACGCCGGATTCCTCATGCTCGCGGGTATCCTGCTGCTCGCCACTGTGTGGGTGTTCCTCCTGCGCTACGTACCCGACCCACCACGTGGAAGTCTCGCCCCCAACCCACTCGGATCCCACATACCACTCCTTCGAAATCCCACCCGCGACGACCTCCTGCGGGCCTTCGCTCCGCGGGCGGCCCAAGCGCTGGTGTTCCTGCTGGTGTTCGGGCTCGTGGGAGGGTGGATTCTCGCCGGCCGCATGCTCGCACCACTCACACAGATCACCGATGCGGTACGGATGGCCGCGAACGGGTCGCTGTCCCACCGGATTCGCATGAAGGGCCGCCAGGACGAATTCCGTGAACACTCCGACGCGTTCGACTCGATGCTCGAACAACTCGAGTCTCACGTCGCCGAGCAGCAGAGGTTCGCCGCGAACGCCTCCCACGAACTGCGTACCCCGCTGGCGATCTCGCGGACGATGCTCGACGTCGCCCGCAAGGACCCCACTCAGGACCGGAACGAACTCATCGAACGCCTGCACGCCGCCAACACGCGGGCGATCGACCTCACCGAGGCCCTCCTGCTGCTCAGCCGCGGCGGCCGCGGAAATTTCACCCGCGTGAGCGTCGACCTCTCCCTCATCGCCGAAGAAGCCGCCGAAACGCTGCTCCCCCTCGCCGAACAGCGCCGGATCACGCTGGATGTCACCGGCGAGGCCGCCCAGACCAGCGGCTCCGCCGAGCTCCTGTCGCGGATGGTGACGAACCTTGTCCAGAACGCCATCGTCCACAACCTCCCCGCCGACGGCGCCGTGACAGTCCACACCGAGGCGCACGGCGACACGAGCGTGCTGCGGGTCGAGAACACGGGTCGCCCGCTCCCACCGGAACTCATACCGACCCTCATCGAACCGTTCCAGCGCGGAACAGAACGCGTACGCACCGACGAGCACGCCGGCGTCGGCCTCGGCCTGGCCATCGTGCACACCATCGTCCGCGCCCACGACGGGACCCTCGACCTCGCCCCCAGCCCCAACGGCGGTCTCTTGGTCACGGTCCGGCTTCCCGGCACGCCGTAGGATCGCGTTCGGGCCGGCGCCGTTCTCGGCGATCAGGTCGAGTTCCGGCAGTGGAGAAGGGCCCGTGCCTGATCGGATGGCGCAGCCCCGGGGCGCCGGCCAGACCTCAGCCCGCGCGCAGCTCCGCCGCGACCGCCCGCTCCCGCAGCTGGGTGGCCTCCGCCCGAGCCGCCTCCAGCTGAACACGGGCGTCCTCCAGCCGAGCCCGCTCCAGCCGTAGCTCCCCTCGCAACCGATCCCGCTCCTCCACCGCACCCTGCGCCGTCTCGCGCGCCTGGGCGATCTCCGCGGCGGCCAGTTCCCGAGCCTTCGCCGCGTCGTTCAGGGCGACGGCGCGGTCTCGTTGCGCCTCGGCCGCGGCACGTTCGGCGCTCTCCGCTCGGGCGACGGCCCGTTCCCGCTCCTGTCCGGCCGCCTCCGCCCTGGCCTCGGCCGCGGCCAAGTCCCGCTCGGCCAGCTGCCTGGCCCGCCTGGCTTCCGCCGCCTCCTCACGTGCGCGATCACTCTCCGCCCGCGCCGCCGCCGCCTCCTTCCGGGCCTGTTCGGCTCGCGCCTGCCCGTCCTTTTCCGCCCGTACGGCGCGGGCTTCGGCTTCTTTCCGCACCTGTACGACCTGCGCCTGCGCCTCCTTCTCGGCGCGTACCACCCGAGCCTCTGCCGCTGTCTCAGCCCGTACGGCCTGCGCTTGCGCTTCAGCGGCCCGCCCATCGGCGGCCTCGACCCGCTCCGCCAGCTCCTGGAGCGCCTGATCCCTGGCCCGCTCGGTCAGCTCCGCCCGCCGTACCGCCTCATCGGCCTGCCGCTCGGCCAGATCGGCCCGGCGCCCGGCCTCCTCGGCCGACTGCAGAGCCTGCCGCTCGGTGCTGGCCGCCTCCCGCAGCGCGGCCAGTGCCTGCTCGCGAGCCCGCTCACCGTCAGCCTGCGCCGTATCCCGCTCGGCCTCGGCCTCCTCCACGCGCAGCCGCATCACGCCGGCCTCCCTGCGCGCGTGCTCGGCGGCCTCTCGCGACAGCCGTACCTGCTCGAATGCCTGCTCCCGCTCGGTACGCGCGATGGCGACCCGCGTGTGCGCCTCAGCCTGTACGGCGCTCAGCTTCGCCTCGACCCCGGCCGGACTCAGTTCCTGGGCCAGCGCCCTGGCCAGTGGCTCGATGGCGGCGGCCAGCCCGTTCTCCATCCGGTCGTACAGTTGCTCGGCCCGCGCCAGCGCCCCCTCCAGCCCGGGGGTCGCGCGCCGCATCTCCCGCTCACGCTTGGCGGCGGCCTGGCAGTCGCCCTCAGGGCAGTACGCCTTGGGCCGCCCCCTCCCCCGCCGCTGCTCGATCGGGGCACCACAGTGCAAACACGGCGTAACCACTGTGGCTTCTGTGCTGATCTGTCGAGCGCTGCCCTGCCGCTCGCCCTGTGTATCCGGGATGGTCACTGGTCTTGCCTTCTCATGTGAAGTGGCGGATTTCGCGGAACGAGACGTCGGCTGCGGCCTTACGCGCAGAATCACGCGATTTCACGACGCCGCACGTCATCAGGCCCATCGGGCCCATCGGGCGCGTCTGGTGCGTCTGACGCAAGGCGCTCGCGCCAGGGATGCGTGGTGTGCTCGATCTCCAGCGCCTCCGCCAGCCAGCGCCGCTCCCCCTCGCCCAACAGCGGCAGGACCGCCTCGAAGTCGGCCTCGTCCTTCGGCCGCAGTCCCTTGGACTTGTAGAGCAATTGCACCTCCGGGACGATCCTCCGGAAACCATCCTGCTCGACGGTCAACCCGGCCGGCGGGCGGCGGATCCGAGGATCACGCCGGAAGATCCATTCCTCGTCGTCGGCCTCGTCCAGCATGAGCTGGAACCGCCAGGGGCCGTCCGGATGCTCGCGTACCCAGATGTCGTGCGCCTGTTCGGGCAACACCTCGCCAAGCGCCCATGGCCGCAGCGTCTGGGGCACGACCGCGGCGTGTACGTCCCAGCCGTCCAGCAGCCGCCGCACCGCGAGTTGGTCCCGGCGCAGCAGCGCGATATCGACGTCCCCGTGCTCGCGGTACGCATGACCCACGGCCAGCTCGATGGCGTAGCCGCCGGCCACCCACCACGGCGTCGCCAGCCCGCGCATCAGCGTGACTACCTCGCCAAGCGGCGCGGCCTCCCAGGGACCCCACGGTGTCTCGATCCTCATCATCGGCACATCATGCGCTATCACCGCCTCCGTCGTCAGCGCTCGTGGCGCTGCGCCACGCCAACGGCATGCCCGGTTCCACTTGGCGTGCGCGGCTTCTAGGGAGACCGGACTTCACGCGGTCATCCTCTCCGCTTCGGATGCGAGCCCCGCACATTACGTCCGCCCATCTCAGTCGTCACGCTCAGACTCTAGCATTTTCGATTTTCTAGAAATTCAAATTCAATAATTAAGATCTGTTGCGTCGCGACGAATCTTGGCAACTTGCGAGAAGGTGAAATTCCCGCAAGTTTCGGCTGACTGGATCTCCCCGGGCGCCGGGCACGGCCCGGTCCTCGACCTCGGCGGGCCGGTCGGAGATCATCACCATCTCCTGCACGAATCGGTGCTGCCGCTGGCCGGGCTGCCGGTGGGGCTTGCGGCGGGTCCGGCCGGTTCGCAGCGCGCTCTGGACCTCGCGTTTGAGCCCGCCGCGGGCCTGGAAGTAGAGCGCTTGGTAGATCGTCTCGTGACTCACGCGCATGCTCTCGTCGTCGGGGAAGTCCTTGACGAGCCTGCGGGAGATCTGCTCGGGAGACAACTTCCGTTCCAGACCGTGTTCGACCTGCTCCCGTAACGCGGTGTGTTCTACCAGCTTGGACGGCTTCGGCCAGGTTCGTCTGGCGGCGGCGGCCTGGTGGGCTTGATACGGCAGGTAGACGCCCTCGACCGAGCGGCCGCTGACCTCGCGGGAGACCGTCGACTTGTGCTTGCCCAGCCGCGCGGCGATCTCGGTGACGGACTGCTTGTTGATCAACCCGTCGGCGATCGCCAGCCGGTCCTGCAGTGACAGGTACCGGCTGCTGATCGCAGCAGCTTCGGCCTCTTTGATCATGGAGGTCTTGTATCGGGTCCCCGAACTCGAGTCCACGACCGTCCCGTCGGGGTAGGCCCGCGTCCCGTTGGACTTACGGACGCCCCGATGCCAGTCCTGCGCGGTACGCGGGTGGATCCCCACCTCGCGCGCGGCGCGAGCCGAGGACCAGCCCTCACCGACGAGCTGAAGGAACCGCTGTTTGGCCTCCTGCTTGCCCCGCGCTTCCAGCACCCCGGCCTCGACCAGGACCCGCCGGGCGGCTGCGTGACTCAGGCCGGCCGTCTTCGCCAGGCGTCAACGCCGAAGAACGATACCCCCACGGCGCGGTGCCCACCGACGGCGGCGAACATCTGGGCCATGCCCTCAGCATCGGCCCGCAGTTCCGGCACGAACAGGCGGTCTCGGCGGGAGCGGTACGCGGCGAAGACGGGCTCGGCATCCTTCACGTACGCGTCGACGGCGAGGAAGTGCAAGGACGGTGCCAAGGCCTCCCAGATCGCGGCGACAGGCATGACTGGCCCGCCGCTCGGGTACTGTCCGGGTCGCTTCCCGCCCGCCAGCGCCACCGTGCCATCGAGCACGCTGTCGGCGTCGAGCCAGGCGTTCACGAACAGGGGGACGTCGTATTCTGCCGCCCCGGCGGCGGCGACGACCTCGGTATATGTAGCGAAGGCTGCGGCCATGAAGGCCTCGTCCACGCGGTCGCCAGGGGGGAAGAGCTCCGCCCAGGTACCCTCTCGGCGAGCGCCCGCGCCTAGCCATTCGGCATGGATTGGGGCGCTCTCGTCCCCGGCGATCGCCTCGATGACCGTAGCGGGGACCGGCGCTGCGAATGCGCGCTCCGCGCCCGCGCTGCGATCCCGGCAGTCGCCCAACAGGCCGATCTCGTTCTCCACCTGGACGGCGATCACGGTCCTATCGGCGTCCACCTCGCGGATATGGCGCAGCAACGCCGCGAACGCGCGCGCGTCGGCGTCGCGCGCTGCCATCCCGAACGGCGTGACCTGCTCGACCCTCGACCCGTCTGACAGCTCACTTCTCGGGAACCGCGCCACGTCGGTCTTGACCCACGCGGGCACATAGGTCGAGACAGCGTTCTTCCACGATCCAAACCAAAGCGGGATGAGTCGAAGGCCCCGCTCGCGCGCCGCGCCGATCATCCGGTCGAGAAGCGTGAAGTCGAACGTGCCCTCAGACGGCTCGAGCAGGTCCCACGCCACCGGTGCGAGGACGGTGTTAGCGCCGAGTTCCTGCACCGTCGTGAACGAGGCCTCAATGGCGGGGATGCTGCTCGACCTCGAGTTATGCACCTCTGCTCCGATGACCGGGAAAGGCTTACCTTCGACGGCGAGGTAGCCACCAGCCCACGACCCGGCGCTCCCAGTGCGTTCTCGCGCGCTATCGCGCTCAACCAGGCCGGGCCCAGTTTCGGATGGCGTTCGAGCGTTTCCCGGACTCGATGATTCGATCGACATGAAGGGCTCCCTAGAAGGTCAGCGGATGGGGCCGGATGCGGAGGACGACGGCTCCCGCGAGGTTCATTAGGACGGCTGCGCGAACCGAGCGGATCGCGTTGAGGCGGAGTAGAGCTGGGCGAAGAACGGGTTGCGCTCAGCCTGGCGCTCGTAACCGGCGCTGTCGCGCGTGCAGTCCGGGCACCAGTGGCCGCCGGCGAGGATGAGGAACGGGCTGGCGGCGAAGATGTGCCCGAAGGCGCAGCTCCAGATCAGGGCTCGCGCGGCTGTCCCTGCTGCACGGAAGGCGACACGAGTTCGCCGCCGCGGAACTGTGCGCGCGCACGTAGTCGTCGCGATCCCAGTCGCTGGCCGCCGTGTCCTCATCGAACCCGTGGTCGAGGTACGACGGAGTGCGTGAAGGCTCCGGCACAACAAACGTCATCCACGCCGATCGCCCGCCACTCCTCGAGCGAACCGAAGTGCGCTCGGATGGCGGCCTCATCGTGGTGGGCGATCGCGTGCATCGTCCCGCGGGGCTTTCGGGTGAGCGGGCGCATGACGAGGTTCTTCACCATCCACCCTGGCACGCGACCGGCCGACCGCACGGAGTCCGGGAGCGTCGCGACAGCTCGCTCAAGAGCCTGATTGAACGTGTCCCGCCGGAACGGAACGAGATCATTGAGCCAGTCGCTGTCGGTGTACCAGTGGCCGTGGAAGTTGCGGGTGGCGAACCAGTTGCGGTTGTACCAGCCACGCACGTCGGCGACGCCGAGGGCACCGCTGATCGCGGTCTGCAGTCGCCAGTTCGTCAGCCGCCACTCCTCCCCGCCGCCGATGTTGTAGATGCCGCCCCAGAACTCCTCGGGCAGGTCGCGTTCGGCGATGCCAACGAGCAGTCGTGCCGAGTCCTCGGCGGTCGTCCACTCCATGACGCCGCCCAGGGTGGAGTGGGTCATGATCGGGTCACGGAGGGCGAGCATCCCCGGGTGGAAGATGCCGGTCTGGCGCAACCATGCCCACTTGGGCAGCCCTGACTCGATCAGCAGCTTCTCGGCGACGACCTTCGTCTGCCCGTACTCGTCGAACTGCGACACACGGATCGGGTCGCCGACCCGGCCCCAGTGGGTCGGCGGCGTGCGGTCGCCGGTCTCGGCCACCGAGCCGATGCCCACGACCCCGACCGACCCCGGGTCGGGCAGAGCCGCCATCGCGCGGATGATGTTCTGCATGCTGCCGATGTTCACGCGCTGCGCGAGTTCGGGATGCTGGTCGGCGAGCGGTGAGACGACGGCGCCGACGTGGAGGATCAGGTCGACATCGCGGATGGCGCGCTGCACGTCTGCGAGGTTCAGCAGATCGCCCCAGAAGACTTCGAGGTTCTCCATGTCGGCGAACTCGTCGAGGATGGCCCGGTCCAGCTCGGTGTCCAGCGCGAACGCGACGACGCGCATCCGGTCACCACGCTCACGGAACTCGCGGAGCGCGGCGCGCCCCCAGTTGCCGGTTGCCCCGGTGAGGAGGACGCGGGTCCTCGTGAGCCTCGGAAACCGCGCCTCCGATTCGTGACTTCCCCGCACGCCGACTAGACCTCAGCGGGCTGTCGGCTCAGAGCGATCAGCATGTCGAGGGTCTCGTCGGGCAGACCGACGCCGGGGAACCGTGCGAACTGGTCCATCGGCATGGAATCGACCATCCGCAGCATGTCCGCTCCCGCTTCGGCCGCCTCGCGCTGCTCGGGGGTGGCGTTGGCGAGCATCCCCTCCATGAGCGCGGGCCCGACAACCGGGTGGGCGAAGAACTCCTTCACCGTCGAGGTGCGAGTCAGCTCCGGAGGTGCTTCCGTGTCGCCTTCCAGCTCGACCTCGACGCGCGCGACGATGTCCGTCGCGGAGCGGCCGATCTCGACCCCGTAGCTGCCGGGTTCCACCCACCAGCGGTGGCCTCCGGCGTCCCAGAATCGGAACGTCGTCCGATCCAGTTCGAGGTCGATTCTCGTCGACTCTCCGGGCTCCAGAGTCACCTTGGCGAACGCACCCAGCTCACGAACGGGTCGCCGGACGCGCGATGCGGGCGGTGCGACGTACACCTGCACGACGTCGGCACCGGCGACGGAGCCGGTGTTCGTGACTGTGACGTGGACCACGGCACCATCGGCCCCGGACGCTTCGACGCTCAGATCGCTGACGTCGAATGTGGTGTATGACAGGCCGTGGCCGAACGGATAGCGCGCGCCCTGCCCGGAGGTTACGTGCGCCCGGTAGCCGACGAAGACACCCTCGCCATACCGCACGACTTCCTGCTCGCCTGGGAAGTTGAAGTACGACGGCGCGTCAGCGAGCGCCACCGGGATGGTCTCCGCAAGGCGCCCCGACGGGTTGGTGACGCCCGTGACCACGTCCGTGATCGCCCCGCCGATCGCCTGTCCGAGCGTCCAGCCCTCGACGATGGCGTCGACGGAGTCGTGCCACGGTTCGAGGCTGACCACTCCGCCGTTGGCGAGCACCACGACGGTCCGAGGTGCGACGGCGGCGACGGCCTGGATGAGTTCCACCTGTCCTGCCGGCAGTTGCAGATCTACTCGGTCGAACCCCTCCGACTGCTCGCTCTCCCAGAGCCCTGCGAAGACGATCGCGACGTCCGCGTCGCGGGCAATGTCTCGTGCCTCCTGCAGCTGTTCCTCGTCGGTGCCGGCGGAGGTGTAACCGGTGGCGAATGCGACGTCGCCGAACACAGTCCGCAGTTCCTCAAGCGGGATGTCGACCCGTGTCGGATTCACATGGGAGGACCCACCGCCCTGGAACTGCGATTCGACAGCCAGCGCACCCAGGACGGCAAGCTTGGTCCCCGGCTTCAGCGGAAGCGTGCTGTTCTCATTTCGGAGGAGAACGACGGACTCGGCTGCAGCCCGCCGCGCGAGCTGGTGATGAGTCTCGATATCGAAGGACGCACCTCGCTCGGCGGTCCGCTCGATCAGCTGCCGGAGCCTCTCGATGCTGACATCGATGACGTCCTCGCTGAGTCGGCCTTCCCTCACGGCGGTGACGATGTCCCTGGTTCCCGCGCCGTTGCTCGAGGGCATCTCCAGATCGAGCCCGGCGGCGAGTGCGACTACCCGGTCCTTGATCGCGCCCCAGTCGGAGACCACGAGGCCGTCGAAGCCCCACTCATCGCGCAGCAGGTCGGTCAGCAACCAGCGGTTCTCGGAGGAGTAAACACCATTGATGGCGTTGTACGAGCTCATCACCGTCCACGGGGTCGCTTCCGTCACGATCCGTTCGAAGACCGCCAAGTAGAGTTCCCGGAGAGTGCGCTCGTCCACTTCGGCGCTGACGCGCATGCGGTCGGTCTCTTGATTGTTGACGGCGAAGTGCTTCACAGAGGCTGCGACGCCTTGGCTCTGGACGCCTTTCACCCACTCTGCGCCCAGTACGCCGGCGAGCAGCGGATCCTCGGAGAAATACTCGAAGTTGCGGCCGCCGAGAGGTGAACGCTTGAGGTTGACCGCGGGGCCCAGAAGCACCTGTACGTCGCGCGCCCGGGCCTCGCGCCCGAGCGCGACGCCGATTTCACGGACGAGCTGCGGGTTCCAGCTGGAGGCGATCGCCGATCCGGTCGGGAAACATGTCGCCGGTTCGCTGTCGTAGACGCCGAGGTTGTCACCGGTCCGGCCCTGCCTGCGCACACCGTGCGGCCCGTCGCTCAAAACGATTGCGGGAAGACCTGCCGCGGCGGTGGAGCCGGTGAAGTCCTGGCCGCCGAGCGCCGACGCGCGTTCCTCGATGCTGTAGTGGTCGCTCATTGGACTGCTCCTCTGGTCGTCTGTGTCACAGGTTGCTGAATAAGATGCGCTGTGCGGGTGAGCCAGCCGCTGATCGTTGCCATTCCGGTGGCGAAGTAGCCGGATTCCGGTCGGTTGAGAAAGCCGTGCGGCGCCTCTGCGACGATCTCGTAGTCGACCGGGACGTTGAAGCGGTCGAGCTCGGCGGCGAAGGCGCCGCCGGAAGCGCGGAGCGAATCGCGGTCGGCGTCCACGAGAAGGCTCCGTGGGAACCCACTGAGGTCGTGACCACCAGGGAATGCGGTGGCGTCGGCCATTGCTTCTCGCCTTCCCGTGTAGTTGCGGTTCATGCGCTCGACCGTTTGAGGTCTGAACTGGGCGATCGCGTGTCGTCCGCGGATCCTGGCTCGGAGCTCATCCGGGATGGAAGGCAGGGCGGCATGGAAGGTGCCATAGGCCAAGACCAAAGCGGCCGGACCGGGCCTGTTCTCGCGGATGAGCCGGAGAGTGGCCGCGGCGGCCAGGCAGGCGCCCGCGCTTGCTCCGCCGAGAATGATCCGCCCATCCATTGCCTCGGAACGGATGCTGTCGACGGCATCCAGAACGTCCTCCAGCGGGATCGGGAATCGTATCCCTTCCAAGACCCCTGGCTTCGTCTTGCGGATGGAACTCCATCGGGGAACTCGTCGGTAGTCGACGGCGACGACCGGTCGCCCGGTCGCAGCGAGGGCCAGGGCTGGCGCGTGCGACTCCGGCTGATCGAGGCCGCCGAAGGAGAACGCTCCCCCATGCAGCCACACCAACGGATCGGCTCCTGCTACCGGTGTCTCGGGTCGGTAGCGGCGAATCGGTATCGGGCCGTGGCGACCTCGAACGACGTCATTCTCGATTGCGGTCACGCCGGCACGCTCGCCCTCGTGACAGCCTGCTCGAGGTCCTCCCGGAGCTCGGGGGCTGCGCCGGGGATGTATTGCAGGAGGAGCTCCAGGGTCATGCCGGCGGCTTCCGGCGCGTTGCCGTCGATAGGGATTCCGGGCAGATGCTTGGCGAAGACTTCGGCCAGGCTCCGCCACACGATCGGGTCTGCGGCGAGGACTTTGAGTGCGGTGTCCATCGAGTACTCGGGACGCTCGGCCCCCGGGGCGCTGTATCGCCATGAGTGCGTGCCGGCTTCGACGGTGACCTCCGCCGCCTCCGGGTGGAGGGGAAGCCGCACGAGTGCTTCCGTCGCGTGAGGAACGGTCACGTCCACCGTCATGACGCCCTCTTCGATGCGCCACGTCACGGCGACCTCGCCGTGTACGGTCACGTGACGAGCCGAGGCATGGGTGAGACCGCCGCCGGGCTGCGGTGCGATCAGGAGGCGCCGGTAACCGGGCTCCGCGGCCTGAATGCCGCCGACGACCCGATGCAGCCACGAGCACACCGCGCCGAATGCGTAGTGATTCAGAGAGGTCATCCCCGACGGGTTGATGGTGCCGTCCGGACGGATGGAGTCCCACCGTTCCCAGATCGTCGTCGCACCCATGGTGACCGGGTAGAGGAAGGAGGGGCATCGGGTCTCGGTGAGCAGCGCGTACGCTTCCGCGAGATGTCCGGTGCTGGAAAGCGCGTCGGTGACCATGGGCGTTCCTGCGAACCCGGTCGAGATGGTGAAGCCTGCTTTGGCGACCAACCGGGCGAGCTCGTCGCCGGCGTGCTGACGCTGGTCCTCATCGAGGAGGCCGAAGCAGATCGCCAGCGCGTACGCTGTCGCGGTCTCGTTCGTCACACGACCGGCGGCAGTCACGTACTCGCGTCGGAAGGCGCCGCGAACGCGGTCGGCGAGAGCCGCGAAGTGGCGTGCGTCGTCGTCCTCTCCGAGGATCGCAGCCGTCTCCGCCATCTCCCGGGTGGTCTTTGCGAGGTATGCGGATGCAACCAGGTGGCGGTCGGTCTTGCCGCCGGCCGGGTTGTCCATCGGCGCGTCAGGGTCGAGCCAGTCGCCGTACTGGAAGCCGCTGGACCACAAGCCGTTCTCGTCAAGAACGGCCTCGACGCTGCGGATGAAGGTCGTCATCGACGGATAGGCGCGACGGAGTATCCCTTGGTCGCCGTACTCCTGATAGAGAGCCCACGGCAGGCTCACTGCGACGTCGCTCCACAGCGCGGTCGGCGGCGATGGGGTAGAGAGGATGTCCGGAACAACCCACGGGACATATCCCTTTTCGGCCTGTTCGGCGGCAAGGTCGTCCAGCCAGGAGCCGATGACCGCGCGCACGTCGTAGAGGTACGCTGCGGTCGGACCGAATGCGTTCAGGTCGCCGGTCCATCCCAGACGCTCATCGCGCTGCGGACAGTCGGTGGGGACGCCGACGAAGTTGTCACGCATCGACCACACGGCGTTCTGATGCATGCGGTTGATCAGCTCGTTGGAGGTTTCGAACCAGCCGGTACGGCGCATGTCGCTGTGCACGACGACCGCGCGCAGATCCTCGTCTCGAAGCTCCCCCGGCCACCCGTCGACCTCGGCATAGCGGAAGCCGTGGAAGGTGAATCGCGGTTCGAAGGTCTCGGGCCCGCCGCCGGCCGCGGTGAAGGTATCCGTCGCCTTCGCTGTACGCAACGTCTCGGTGTCGAGTTCACCCTCGGTCAGGGTCTCCGCATGTCGCAGCGTGATCGTGTCGCCTTCCGAAGCTCTCACCGTGAAGCGGACCCAACCGGAGATGTTCTGGCCGAAGTCGACGATCGTCCGACCGGACGGGCTCTTGGTGATCTCGACCGGGGCAAGCTGCTCCACGCGACGGATCGGGTCGGCGGTGCGGTCGAACAGTGCTTCCGACGGCCATTCGAACGTTTCCACCTTCGACCAAGCGGAGTCGTCGAATCCCGGCTCGGACCACCCATTCGGTTCGAGCCGGGCGTCCACGCTTTCACCGTCGTAAATCGATGATGAGAGGATCGCGCCGGTCGAGGCACGGAAGTCCTCGTCGGTGACGACGAGCTGCGAGTCGTTGGCGTACTCGATGGTGAGTTCAGCCCAGAGGGCGGGGCGTTCGCTGTAGTGGTTGCGCTTGTTCTCCCAACCGAGCCGCCCGAGCGCCCAGCCGTCGCCGACGATCGCGCCCAAGACGTTCTCGCCAGGCGTGATGAGATCCGTCACGTCGTGGGTGCTCACGGCGAGCCTGTTCCGGTAGGAGGTCCAGCCAGGCGCCAGGACCTCGTCTCCGACGCGGTTGCCGTTGATCCACGGCTCGACGAGCCCGACCGCGGTGATGCGCAGCGTCGCCTTGATCGGGCTGCTCGGTGCCGTGAAGCTTCGACGGAAGTACGGTGCGAGGTCTCCCTCCTTCCCGGTCGGGAAAGTCGGGGTGATGAAGTTCGCAGTTGAGTGGGGCATGGCTCCAGTACCTGCCTGTGAGGGAACGTCCGAGGAATGATGCGGGTTCAGCGGACGGATCGGACGCGTAGAACGACGATTCCGCCGAGCAGTACACAGGCGGCAGCGACGATAAACAGCAGCGTGTAGTTCTTGCCGCCCGCGGCGACCCCGATCGCAAGGAAGAGCGGGGCGATCAGGGGAGCGACGGCCTGCGGGATTGATGCAGCGAACCCGACGATGCCCATGTATCGGCCGGCATCCGTCTCGCGCTCTGGGAGGACGTCGAGCAACAGCGCCTGATCCACGGCAGCGAATCCACCAAGACCGAGGGAGACGATGAGCGAGCCGGCAATGAGAACAGGCACGGCGGTGGAGAATGCCATCGTGAGCATGCCGACCGCCATCACAGCCCCGGAGAGGACGACGAACGGCTTCCGCCGCTTGACCTTGTCGGAGAGGAATCCGCCGCCGATGGCTCCGATCGTCGTGGCCAGCACACCGATGCCCCCAGCGGCGGCGATGACGCCGCCGACCTTGTCGACGGAGACGCCCATGCGGGCGGCGAAGAAGAACGCAGTGAACGTGGTGTTGAAGGTGAGGCCGAAGTAGAACAGGAAGCGGCCCAGCCAGTTCCAGGAGAAGTCCGGGAACTTTCGCGGGTTGAACACGTACTTCGCGAGCAGCGTCTTGACGGTGAGTCGGTCTTCGAAGCGCAGACCCCGGCTGTCGTCCTCGTGGACGAAGATCACGAAAAGAAGAACCGAGATGACGCCGATCACTCCGGGGATCAGGAACAGCAGGAGCGGGTTGCCGGAAAGGCCACCCGCGATCACCACACCGAACACGGGAGCGATCTGAGTGGCGAATCCTCCGAGACCAGCCACCTTGCCACGCTGCGACTCGGGAAGACGATCTGCTTGCGAGTTGGTCAGGCCACCCAGAGCCTGTCCCCAGCCGAGTTGCGCCAGGATCCATCCAAGACCGAGTACCACGACGGATGGCGCCAGCGCCATGACGAGGAGGGAGATGACGCCGAGGAGCGTGCCGACGATGATGAACGGGCGTCGGCGACCCAACCGCGTGCGGGTGCGGTCGCTCGCGACTCCCAGCAGCGGCCCCGTGAGCATGACAACCAGGGCGCCGACGCCGGTGATGTATCCGAGGTATTCCTCGTGTCCCGGAGCCAAGGCGTTTACGCGGATTGAGAGCGAGATCGCAAGCGGTGTGATGAAGGCCATGAACACACCGAACTGGGCGAGCACAAGCAGCCAGATGTAGCGGTTGCCGACCTTCGGGAGCTCCTTGGCCGGCGCAGCCTCTGCCATGATCACCGCCGGGTCAGCAGACGCGGCAGGGAGCGGGGCGCAACGATGGGTATCTCGCCGGACTGTTCATGAAGACTCCATTGTCGTGAGGTCAAGCCGGGTGGTACTAGCGCGGGCTAGTCGCAAGGACGCTACAGTGCCTAACTAGCGCGCGCAAGTAAATGGCTGGGCAGCAATAGGACTGTTCGAAGGAGAACCTGTGTCTGCAACCGACGCATTCCTGTGGGGCGCATCCACCGCGCCGCATCAGATCGAAGGAAACAACATCAACGCGGATTGGTGGGAGATCGAGAACACCCCCGGGGTGCCGTTCCCGGACCGGAGCGGGGACGCACTCGACAGCTTCCATCGTTATGGTGAGGACATGAGGCTGCTGGCCGGAGCCGGGTTGAACGCCTACCGCTTCGGGTTCGAGTGGGCCCGCATCCAGCCCGAGGAAGACATGTTCTCCCGTGCGATGCTCGACCACTACCGCCGGATGGTCGACACTGCCCTTGAGCTGGGAATCCAGCCGGTGGTCACGCTGCAGCACTTCACGAGCCCTCGCTGGTTCGCTCATGATGGCGGCTGGGAGAACCCTCGGGCCGTTGATCGGTTCCGCGGCTACATCGAGTACGTCAGTCCCGCATTGGACAACGTTGATTGGGTCTGCACGATCAACGAGCCCAACATGATGGCGCTCTTCAACGTGCTCGCCAAGCTTCATAACCCCGATGCGAAGCTTCCCGAAGTCCAGAACCCGGCCTCGCCGCTCCCCGACCTTCGTATCGGCGAGATCTTCGCGAATGCGCATCGCGCCGCGCGCGATGTCCTCCACGAGCACACGGACGCGAACGTCGGATGGACCATCGCACAGCAAGCCCTCGAGCCGACTCCCGGTAATGAAGATGTCTTCGACCGCGTGCACCACCAGTGGGAGGGCTTCTACCTCAGCGTGTCTCGCGAGGACGACTTCGTCGGTGTTCAGTCGTACACCAGCCAGACGGTCGGCCCGGATGGCGTAACCCCGCATTCGCCGAGCGAGGACAACACGATCACCGGCTGGGCCTACCGCCCAGATGCGCTCGGAATCTCGCTGCGCCGAGCATGGGACGAAGCCGGCGGTGTTCCGCTGCTCATCACAGAGAACGGCATCGCCACCGCGGACGACGATCGCCGCATCGCCTACACCACCGAAGCGCTGCGTCACCTGAAGTCCGCGGTCAACGACGGCATCGACGTCCGCGGGTACCTTCACTGGACACTACTCGACAACTACGAGTGGGGAGACTACGGGCCAACCTTCGGCCTGATCGAGGTCGACCGGCAGACGTTCGTCCGCACACCGAAGCCGTCCCTGGCATGGCTCGGGAGCATGGCCAACGGAGGCTTCGCACGCCTCTGACCTTCACCGGGCTGGGCGGGCGGTTACGTTACCGCAGGTAACCGCCCGCCCCAACTACACTGCTATTTAGCCACTTAGGGAGCCATGACGTCAGAGCACCTTACTCGCCGCCCCACAGCAGCGGACATTGCCCGCTCGCTGGGCATATCGCGGGCCACCGTGGGCTTCGTCCTGAACAACACTCCGGGGCAGACGATCTCGGAACCCACTCGTGCCCGTGTCCTGGCTGAGGCCAAGCGTCTCGGGTACCAACCTCACTCAGCGGCACGAGCGCTGGCCAGCGGGCGCAGCCACATCATCCTGATGATCCTGCCGGACTGGCCCCTGGACTTCGCCCTGCGCCGGAACATCGAGGAAGCGTCCCTGACGCTCGACGAAGCCGGCTACACCCTTGTCACCTATACGTCCCACCCCACCGGATTGGCGCGGCCGCTCTGGGAGACCTTGCAGCCCGATGTCGTCATGTCGATGACACCCATCTCAGCCGAGGACGTCGCCTCCATACGTGCCGCCGGGATCGTAAACCTGATTCCCGATCCCGAACGGGCCAACGGCACGGTATACGTTGACGAGGGGCCACGTCTGCAGGTGGAGCATCTGCACAGCCTTGGTCACAGACGGATCGCTTTCGCAGGCTCCACTGATCCGCGTATTGCCGAGCTCGTCGCGGAGCGACGGGAGCATTCATTTAGCGCCGCTCAGCACCTGGGTATGGAGATAGCAGCGGAAGTGCAGGTGGATCTCTTCGACCAGCAGGCCTCCGCCGATCTGGTACTCCAATGGCACGCCTCGGGCATCACAGCCGTAGCGGCCTACAACGACGATGTCGCCGCGTCTCTCGTGGGCGCAGCACTTCGGAGTGGGCTCGACGTGCCGAAGGATGTTTCGGTCATCGGCCACGACGACACCCCGCTCGCAGGCTTCTTCCATCCGCAGCTCACCACAATCCGTACCGACACTGCGGGTCTTGGACGGTACAGTGCCGCCCTGGCAATCAGCGCGGCGACGGGGACCACTCCCCCAACTGTCGGGCCGGAATTCAGCTCGGAGGTCGTTGTCCGGGCTTCTACTGGCCCAGCGGGTCTATCTGATTGACGGTGGATCTGGCCCGACTCATTCGAATTCGATCTTGGAGAGGTCCTTGTTGAAATGTCCGCCCTGCTGCATCGCCACCGCGGGGATCGGCGCGTACAACGACCAGGCCCACTCCAGGCTGACTGCAGCGTTCACCTGACTCCCGCCGAACGTCAGCGCCGCGACGTGCTGCGCGCAGCGCAAGACCGGCAGATGCACGCCGTCCAGGATGCACTCGAGGAGCAGCGCCTGGCCTTGGCCGCCACCTGGATCAACCGTTACGGAAGCCGCCCCCACCGGCTGGACCTGCCCAGCCCGCCGAGCCGACCGCGCCGTGTCGCCGCCCTTGACGGCGCCGTCGGGCTGCGGCCCGGCAAGGAGGAGCAGGCCATGCTCGCCCTGTATGACAGCGGCTGGCTGGAGCTGTGCCCGCGCGCCGCGGAAATCATCGGTGTCCTGCTGGACTGCCCGTGCGCCACCAGGGGCCGCCTCGCCGAGCTCGCCGCTGGCCAGGCGCCGGATCGCTGGCTGAGCGCCGAGCAGTGGCTGGAATCGAGCATCTGGGACGGTATCCGACCGCCCCTGCTTGCTCTGCCCCCCGTCGGCCATACTCCGGACCTCGATGAGTGCCCGCCTTTCCACATGCTGCGCCACCACATGGACGAGAACCTGGGCGCATGGGAGAGGTGGAGCGCCGGATTTTCCGCCCTGGTGGAGGCCTGCGACGACCCGCCCGTGGAAACCATGGCCGAACTGATCGCCTTCTGGCAGGACGTCGGCATCCTGGTCGGCTGCGGCGGCGACGGCGACCATCCCCTCTGGACCGTCAACGCCTCACTGTCCTCCCCGTGGCGCATGGTGTACACCAGAGGGCCTCTTGTCCCTGTCCCCGCCCTGGCTGCCGCGCTCGATTGGCTACTTGAGGAAAACGCGCCCCTGGACGAGGAACTCCTACCACGCGAAGTCTTCAACCTGATTGTCACCTCACCCGGGCACAACACCAACGCCGGCATCATCGCCAGCTGAGCCTCCGACGCAGCGGCGCAAAAGACCTGCTTGCAGGTGCCCTCGAACGGCCCCACCGCGCAGCGCGGATCATTCGCGCGGCCGTTGCGCACAACGCCGATTATCGGCGTACGGGTTCACGTGCACAGCCGCGTACGGATAGTCATTCGTACGCGGCTCCGCACCTAGATATGTACGCCGACACCGATTGCGCCTGAAGTCCGAGGAGTCCTGGCCCTGCACTCCTCGGAGCGGGAATGAAGCCTTCGCCGGAGAAAAAGCGATGGGGTGCGGGGTTGATCCGCAGTCATGGGTCGATGGAGTATGGGCCCGCCATCCCCGCGCGGGAACGCAACGATGGACGCAGGGCGGCGCGCTGGGCGACCTTGTAGGAGGCGCCGCTCACCTCGGCGGCGAACACCTCGATGAACACCTGCGCCGACATGATGAGCGGGTGCCGGTGACCATGGCGGGTGGGGTCCACGAAGTTGTGCAGCGATCGAAGGTACAGAATCCGGGCGTCTGCCAGGCCGAGCGGGTGCACAAGGTCGGCGATCTGCTGATCCTGCAAACTGATGAGCGCGTCCCAGCCATAGGCGTCGGCCTTATCTGAAGTGCTCATATGGAAGTGAACACCTTGAATGGCCATCGCGCTTCGACCAACTGCCCGACAGCGTGCTGGAGCCTGGCCCCGGCTGGCCGGCCCTGTATGGCTCCTTCGAAGAGATGGTGCAGGCCAATCGGACGGCAAGCCTCCCATCAGCTCCCGACGCCGACGGCGGACCGACCCACGGCGGACAACGGTGACCGTAGACCGGCCGTTCCGGCTCGGTCTGGGTGGCGGCCGCCGGGCTGTCACCGCCGTCACACTGACGAAGGCGCTGGAGCGGGCCGCCCGCGCCTTCGATGAGTATGCCGACGTCGTTTCCCTCACGCTCGAGCGCGGGCCGGCCGATGTCCGGCTTCGGGTGTGCACGCTGATCGCTGACCGCGAGCGCCGCACCTTGTCGGTGGATGCGTCCGGCAGCCGCAAGCCGTCTCTGGCCGCTCAGGTCGCGGATCGGTTGCGCGCTGGCCAGTCCGGCGCGGCGGGGTCTGCCGCCTTGGGACGCTGACCGGCCAGCAGGGTCCTGCCGTCACCCCGCGCGCCGAGCAGGCATTGCGGCATACCCTGGCCGACATCGCCGACGGCCACCTGTCGCTGTGGGTGAAGTCGCCTACTACGACCCGGTAAGCGGCGCCCGGCTGGCCGAGCCGCAGGTCCTGCGCGTCACCCCGGACCGCCAGCCGTACTCCGGCGTGCCCGAGCCCGGAGGCACCTGGTGGACGGCGCTGATCGAGCGCGGCTGGCTGCAACTGCCGCCCCCAGATCGTGGCCAGCAGAATGCCTGAGCCATTGTGGTGAAGCTCAAGCTTCTGGCGTGGCCGGGTGCCCCTTGGGTGGAGGGCATGCCACGAAGCTCATGACCTAGAACGGGAGACTCCGCCACACAGGGGACTGTACGGTCGGCTTACCTGGACGGACCCAGAGCGCCCATGTAGCGGAACTGGGGTGAGCGACCTGCGCCGCGTCTTTCACGGCCGCGGGCGCTGAACGTCGGTGCGGGCCGGTGCGACAACGGGTCCGGCAACGTTGCCCGGCGCGGCGCCTTGGCCCGAAGACGCCGCCTGGCCCGTTAGGGGAAGAACTCGGGGTCGTCCTCGTCGGAGTCAACTCCTTGCGGGTTCTTCAGCCAGGAGGCGACGCGGGCCTGCATGGCCTTGACCTCTTCCTGCGTCACCGTGATCCCCAGTTTCTTGAGGCGTTGCTGCGTGAATGTGCCCGACTCGGGTCGCTGCCCGTATGCGTCGCTGTATTGCTGATACCAGCCTTGGATGAACTGGTCGGCGTGGCCATGGCCAATGGAGGTGTTGAGGCGATCCAGCCGGGTTGTGCCCGTATCCCTGTAACGCGAGCGGGGCGCCTTCACAGCCCGCGCTTCTCCGGTCTCGGGGTCCACCGCGGTGCAGCAGTCCTTGTCCGTGGACACCTTGTCCCAGAGGTTGTCGAAGATCTCGCCGCTCTTGAGCTCCACGACCTCCACCGCCAGGACGAAGCTGACGCAGTCGAGCTCGCCCTTCTCGGCCGCACGGTCGACCGCGAGCGAGACATGGCGCTGGGAGGCGTTGCACAGCTCGAACAGGGCGCTTTTGAAGCAGGCCCAGTAGTCGGCGGAAAGCGACCCATCCGTGTCGTGGACATTCTGGATCTCGATGGTGTGGGTGATGGAATTGTAGGTGGCAGGGCCTATGTCGTCCTCGCCATCCGGGAAACCGTTCCTGTCGACGACCGCGATGCTCGCGCTTTTTTCGACGCCTTCCAGCCTGTCGAGGACGCTCTCATCGATGGAGCGCTTGTTCTCGGGCAGCTTTCGTTGTTCCCGTGCTGTCTGCCGCCAATCGGGCTTCTGGCCGGCCACCCCCTGCAAGAAAGTTTTGAAGATCTTGTTGGTGGAGATCTTCTGCAGTACCTGGTAGATGTACGACTTCTTGACGGCCGACTCGGATGCGGCCTTGTACGTCAACAGGGCGATGTTCGCGGGGCCGAC
Organism: Nonomuraea sp. NPDC049750; assembly: GCF_040659625.1. NCBI lineage: Bacteria > Bacillati > Actinomycetota > Actinomycetes > Streptosporangiales > Streptosporangiaceae > Nonomuraea > Nonomuraea sp. NPDC049750. Next base: position 46,911 of record NZ_JBFANB010000017.1, on the reverse strand, counting down.
GGTGATCGCGTTCGTTCCGCCAACGTACGGTTCCTCGAGCTCGGACTCATCCGAGCTCGAGGCGGAATCATCGTCCTTCACCGGGACGGGGCTTTGCCCGCGCTTCGTTTTTCTCCAGGGCTGCTTGTCTGCGGCCGGCCCTGACGAACCGCGCTGAGACGAAACAGGCTGGGACGAGGGCGGTGCCTTCCAGAATTCCTGGGGAGGCAGCTTCTTGCGTACCGGATAGCGGGGGGCGGGGCCGGGGCCGTCTGTCGCCGGGGACTCATCGGAGGATCCCTCCTCCGCGCCGGAGCGATCGCCCTCCTCACGGCTGTCCTGGCGCCGCCGTTTGCTCTTGACGCGCCGCGACGATGGCTTACGCTTTCCCATCAGATCGCCCTTCCAGCGGTGGGGCGGCGCCTGACGCGTCGCGCGACACCCACCAGGATGAGCCACGTACCACGGACTGTCATCTCCGCTCGGCAAACACCACTGCCGCAGGGGCGCGGGCAGAGCCGACCTGTAGGTGCCCATGCACGCTCGGCGATCTCACTGCCGATGGCGGCCGACCGTCAAGCCAAGAGGTCCGGGGTGTTCGCCGGATAGCGTGGTTCCGCATGAGGTGATCGCGGTGTTACTGTCCGCAGATGGCCGGTGATCACGCAGTGAAGTTCCGTGCCGTTGAGGGGCCCATGCCTTCCTGCTCACGCTGCGCAGGACGGGCACTGATGACGATGGATCTTCGACGCTACAGCCGGGCGTCGTCGAGCTGGTGGCTCCCGAGGGCTGAGCCCGGGATCCCCGTGGCCGACGACGACCCGAATGATGGATCTTCAGAAAGGAGGCGAGCTTGGCCAGATGTCCCGCCACGGTCGCGGTGGACGGCGGGATGAGGGTCTAACCCTTGTAGCGCCAGTCCAGGCGGCCTTTCTCCACGCCGGGCTGCCAACCGCGCACCGGCTCGCCCCGTTCCAGGGCGCGGGCGGTGACCTTGAGCAGAGCCAGGAAAGAGGGCCAGATGTCGCCGTCGTCCGTGTGCAGGCCGTCCTCGCTGTGGAAGCTGCCGGTGCGGCCGGTGTCCGGGTCGACGAACAGGCTGCCGCCGGTGCTGTCGTAGCCGAAGGGGATCAGGCGGCCGTGCCACCAGTACGGGCTCAGCTCCGGGTCGTCGAGTGTGATGTCGCAGTTCACCTGCCAGTCGCGCTGCATGCCGCGTACCGACATGGCGTTGTAGATCGGCGGGAAGGAGAAGCCCCCGTCGCTCGCCCCGTCGTGGCGTAGCAGCGACGCCCGCAGGTCGTCGGGGAAGCGCGCGCCCATGGCGGCCTCGGCCCGCGCGATCGCCAGGGGCGTGGCCGGCGTGCGCAGGCTCTTGTACGTGCCGGGCGCGTGCCGGGCGAGCCAGCGCTCGATGCGCCGCCAGGGGGCGTTCACCTGGGCCGTGACGGCGGCTCGCGGGGTGCGCACGACGGGGGCTCGGTGGTCGGGCAGGCAGCCGGTGGCGCGCTTCTCCGCGTTGGTCGGCGCCGACAGATCGCCGGGGCGCGGCCTCTGGTCTTGGCCCATGGCCTTCGTCGTAGCCACGGGCGCCACCGGCAAGCTAGGCGAGCGGCGCCGGGCGGGGGGCGGGATGGCGGACCGCAAAGTCCCACACAATCCCTTCCAGATCAGCCAGTAGGGCCTCGTCATCGTCGTGAGCAAGCGCATCACCATCCTCGCGGCCTATGTCGCGGTTGTCCGACATTCGGTCAAGGAACCGCTGAAGCGTTTCCGATCTGCTTCGTGCCGGGAGACCGCAGCCGCTCAAGTCGAAGTCGAGCAGGGGTGGCGCCGTGAGGGCGGCGGGTGGTCAACCATGCCGCCTTGCACGCGCATTGCGCGCTCTTGGCTCAGACCGTGTGCGAAGGGCTGACGCTCCGAACCGCGCGACGTGTCGTTCCCAACCGGAGCGCGACGGCCACGGCGTTGGGCTGGCCCGCTCTCGGGCTCACGGTCGCGATCGGCGTCTGGTGGCTGGTCACCTCGGCGTTCCCCCTCCTGCATCCGGCGGTGCTCCCACCGCTCACCGAGGTCCTGGCCGCTTTCCCGGCAAAGTCCGCGGAACTGCTCGGCGGACTGGCCACGACAACGCTGGAGACGGTGGCCGGCCCATCGCCGCGGCTGAGTAAGGGGCTACTCATGCACGCACCCGGGGGCCGCCCTTTAGCTAGAAGGGCATGAGCATCCCATCGCCAAAGGAGATCACTATGATGCGCACCATAGCTCTGGCTGCCTTAATGGCCGTCCCGTTCGTGAGCGCCGCCCCGGCGTACGCTGCCGCGCCGGGGTGCGCCGCCGCGGCAGCGTACTACGACGTGGCTCCGACCAGCGGCAACCTCGCCATGGTCGGCCAGGCGGTGCACTGCCTCGTCGACGCCGAACGCGCCAAGGTCGGGCTGGCCGCGCTCACCCGCAACAGCTCGCTCGACTCGGCGGCGACGTCGCACGCCGCTGCGGCGGCGAGCCTGAAGTGGTGGCGGCCCGGCGCCGACTCGCACACCAACCCGCAGACCGGCTCTACGCCGTACGGTCGTATCACCGGCGCAGGTTACTGCCCGAACCCGGTGTCGTGGGCCTACTCCGAGACCACCTACACAGGCTGGGGCACCGGCTATGGCACCGCGCGGGCCGCCGTCAACTGGTGGGTGAACGTCAGCACGTACGGCCACCGCCAGATCGTCCTGAGCCCGACGCTGACAGACCTCGGCATCGGGGTCGCGGCCGGGTCGGCGGATCCGGCCGGCGCGGGGGCCGCAGGCGGCGGGACGTACGTTGTCGACTTCGGACGTTGCCAGCGATAGGCGGGCGACGGAGTGGCGACGGCGCAGCATCCGTCACCGAGGGCGCAAGGGATGAAGGCACCTTGAAGATCACCTCATCGGGCGGCAGCACATTGGGCCGGCGACGTGCCGACAGCCGCCTCGGTGTCCACACGATCGCCGTTGGAGCGGATCCGGAAGCGGCCATGGGCGGCGCGGCCGTGGCCTCATCGTCGTCCCGGTCAGGCGGCGCACTCCAGGCAGACCTGCTGACCGTTCCGCTCAGAGGCGCGCTGGCTACGGTGGTGCACCAGGAAGCAGCTCGAGCAGGTGAACTCGTCCGCCTGAGGCGGGATCACCCGCACGGACAGCTCTTCATTCGACAGATCCGCGCCAGGCAGTTCGATCGACTCAGCCAGGTCGGTCTCGTCGACGTCGACGCTGCCGGACGAGGTGTCGGCGCGGCGAGTCTGGAGTTCTTGAAGGCTCCCCTCTCCGGAGTCGTCGTCGATGGCCGACCAGGCCATGGCGGAACTGCGCGATAGAGCAGCCGAGTAGGCGCGGGGCGGGTGGATCTACCGTCTTGCCCCGTTTCGGCGGTGAGCCTGTCGAGGAAGGGACACGTGATCCACTCACCGGCATGGCGCACGTCTGCCGACATGGTTCTCTCGCATCGGCGGGTGGGGGCGCTGTTCTATGTCGCGCTGGCCAGCCAGGTGGTCCAGGCGCGCTCGTCGGTATAGGCCTCGGGAGCGATGCCGAGGGCGGCCAACGACCCGGGGTAGGCGCGGTTGTAGGTGGCGGCCCCGGCGATGGCCTGCTCGGGATGTACTGAGGCCGCGCCCACCTGGACGAGCACATCGCCTCGACCGGGCAGCGGTAGCCCGGACCTCGGACGACTCGAGCGCTGAGGGCAGGCCGTAGCGGTGCTGGCCGGCGGCCCGCATCGTCGTCGCCCCGGCCGGACTCGCCCCCGGCACCAGGCATGCTCCGGCACTCGATCGCTGTTCGATTCCCACAGTTATCTCGTGTGACTCTTAGTAGTCAGTCATGTGTGGCAAGTAGGGTTGGCGCGTACTTGCCACACCAGTATTCAGGGGTCTTTGGGCATGTCAGGCATGTCAGGTGCGCTGCCTCGGTACTACCGCCCTCAGCGGGCGGTGGCGCCGAGGCATGTCGGCCCTGTTCTGGACCCACCTGAACCTCTACTGGCGTTGAAGCTCAACATGAATTGAACGCCATCTGGAGCTGAAAACCGCGGTTGTCGGTCCGCATGTGGGCGAACCCCTCGCCCCGCCGCGGTCAATTCCAGACGCGGCGTCGGCAGAGAGTTCATGATGTGGTCATGAGGCGCCGGCGGAAGTACGGGCGGTGGCTGGTTGCGGGCGGGCTGCTGGTGGCCTCGATCGGCTGGGCGTACAGTGCTTTGTTCGGTAGCGACGCCGAGTTGAGCAAGGCGGCGAGCCAGGGACAGATCTACGGCGTGGTACTGACCGCGATCGGCATCGTGGTCACCCTGTTCGTCGCGGAACGGGACCCTGTTGACCAGCACACGTCGGCCTCGGCCCGGATCGTGCTGGCTACAGACGTATACAAGAAGGAGTGCCGGGTACGCACCGCGCTGCTGGGAGGCGTCGTCTTAGCCGACGTCGGCTTCCACACCTCCGCGCGCTCCCCCCGCGAGGGACTGACCCTGCGCGTGCGCCAGGTGGCCGCACGGCTGCTGTCGTGGCAGGAGGAAGGCCGCGCCTCGGCCGGAAGCCTGAGCGACATCGCCGACTACTACCGCGGCCTGCCCGAGGGGCGCCTGCTGATCGTGGGCGAGAAGGGCTCGGGCAAGACGATCCTCGCGATGGAACTGGTGATCGCCCTGGCCGAGGCGGCGAAGGACAACCCGGACACGGGCTGGCCGGTCCCGGTACGGCTCAGCGCCGTCTCCTGGACCGTCGACCGTGACCTGCCTGGCTGGCTGACCGAGCACCTGAGCCAGGCCTACGACGTCCCGCGGGCCGAGGCTGCCCAGCTCGTGGATGATCGTCAGATCCTGCCGGTGCTGGACGGATTGGACGAAATGGACGGCGACGACGCCCCGCCAGCGCGCGCCGCAGCTCTGATCGGCCAGGTCAACCGGTACTATGCGGGCCGCGCCTTCGCCCCCGTGGTGGTGACCACACGGGCAGACTCCCACAGCCGGCTCGACCGCCTCGATGTAGCGCTCGACCACGCACACACCATCCGCGTCCTTCCCCTGGGCACCGGGCAGATCACCGGTTACCTGGCCGCACGCCACCGCGACCAGGCCGGGCAACGCCGCGCGTGGCAACCCGTCCTTGATGGGCTGAAGCAGCCCGACCACGCGAGCGTGCGCGCGTTGCTGTCGACGCCGTGGCGGCTCATGCTGGCGGTCACGATGATCGATGACGACCCGGTTGCCGCCGCCCACCTCGCGCCCCGGCCCGGCGAGACCGGGCGGGACGCGCAAGCCCGGATGGAGAGCACGCTGCTGTCCGCCTTCATCCCCGCGGCCACCCGCAAGAGCGACCACCACGACAGCCGCTACCGGCCTGAGGACGTGCGCCGTTGGCTGACCCACATCGCCCGCCACCTGGATTGGCAGGCCAGCGAGGCGAAGATGTCGCCGGTGGACATCGTGCCGCACCTGATCTGGCCGATCGGCGGCCGGTACCTGCCCCGGCTGCTACATGTCGCGGCGGTAGCGGGGCTCCTCCTGATCGGTGCGATTTTGTATGTTCCCAAGGTTCTGGAGGAGAAGGACCCGTACCCGTTTTGGCCGATAGGGGTCGCAGCATGCCTTTGGTGCGTCGGGTGGATGCTGTCCGTCGCGGTCGGCTGGTGGCCCGAGCCCGGGATCTGGAGGCGGCGCAGACGCGTCGATCGGTATCGCGCGGGCTCCTGGTGGTTGGCGTGCGGGGTCACCGTCGGCCTCCTGTCGCTGAGGTCAGTCTCCGACATCTGGCGCAGCACCGAGGTAGTGGCGATCGCCTTTATGTGCGCTGTTCTTCTGGCGTTCTTCGGCTTGATATGGGAGTACGACGATCGACGGCGGTGGGATGAAGCCGACACCCTGACGCCGCATGAGGCGGTGCGCACCGATCTCGTGTGGGGACTCACAAGAGCGGTGACTTTCGCTCTATATTCGGGCTTCTCATTCTGCCTGGGGGCGGGCTGGTCTACGGGTTCGGGTCACAGATCCTCTTCGGGGCCGCCCTCGGTCTCGCGCTGGGGGCGGGGGGAGCGAGTTGTCCGGGGCCACCGGCAGTCCAGCACATGCCCACGCCGAGCCCGGGGGTGAGGAACCGGCGGACAGCCGTTGGCGCTGAGAAGGATCTTGGTCGCAGCGAGTGAGGTCGCTCTTGGTCGTGAAGGTTCTTCAGCGCGTTGCCCGGTCGCGGCGTCGGCGGGCGGCGCGGATCTCGGCGTCGGTGACCTTATCGTCGAGCAACGCGTACAGCTGGGTGGTTTCGGTGGAGGCGTGGCCGAGGCGGCGGCGGACGGCCTCGATGGACACCCCGGCGTTGATGAGTTCGGTGGCGTGGGCGTGGCGCAGCTGGTGGATGTCGATCTCGACGCGTGCGGCGGTGCAGTAGCCCTGCCAGCGGTGGTGGGCGGCGTCGTAGGACAGGGGCCCGCCGTAGCCGTTGATGGAGGCGCGAAACAGCGGCCCGGCGGTGTAGTCGGCGCGGGCTAGGTAGAGCTTGAGCAGGGCGACGTAGCCGCGGTCGTCCAACAGGACGGTGCGCACGCTGCCGCCTTTGCCGTGGATGCGGACGTGTTCGTCGTCCATACGCAGGTCGAGGTCTTCGACGTACAGGCCGCACACTTCGGCGGCGCGGGCGCCGCAGACGTAGGCGGTCTCGAACAGCGCCCGGTCGCGCAGCCGGTCCAGTGGCAGGTCCTTGCGCGGCCGCCGCGAGCAGATCGCGGCCAGGACCTTGGCGACGTCGGCGGCCGCGGCCGGGCGGGGCAGCGTCTTGGGCACCTTGATGGTGTCGATGCGGTCCATGGGGTTGGCGTCGAGCAGGTCGTGCCTGACGGCCCAGCGGCAGAAGGAGGCGATCGCGGCCCGCTTGCGCTTGCGGGTGGCGGCCGACAACTGGCCGAGGTCGGCGAGGAAGGCCCGGATAGGCGCGGCGCTCAGCTCGCCGAGCTCGCCGTCGCAGTAGGCGGTGAACTGCAGGAGGTCGCCGCGTTAGGCGCGGATCGTCTGGCCGGAGGCGCCGGCGTTGCGCTTGTCGGTGAGGAAGTCGTCCAGGTGCGTGGCGAGCGGATGGCCGCGGCCGAGCTGCTCGGCGATCACCTCGTTCACGCCGTCGCCCTCCATCGCCTATGTAGTTGCCAGATAACCGGGAAACGAAGCCTGAGTGCCGGAAGCGCTCCGCCCAGCTCGCGCCTGGTCTGTGATCGCTATCTTGCCAGATAACGAAGGTTATCCCGCAATCATTGGTCTCCATCCTGCTGATTCGCACCGCAAGGCCCGCTCGCATAGAGCAACCGGCTGAGGGTCGCTGCGGACGCCGGCGGTGAAGAACATCACACGCCAAGCGTGACGGTGAACGTCTGGCGCCTCTGGAAGGCGTCTTGGCGTACGTGGTGTGACGGACGCAGCGCTGGTGCCGCGCTCGCAAGGCACCCTCAGGTGATTGCGGTCGATGAGGCCGGTCGGCTTGGCCGGGATGGCTGCATGAGCAGGCCGTCGATACGACGAGTCAGCGTGTCGTGGGCGGGTACGGTGGCGCGGTGTCCGAGCAGGGCGAGTGAGGTCAGCCCTTCGACGAGTGGCAGGAGGGTCTCGGCCTCCAGGTCGGCGTCGAGGTCGTCGCGGAACTCGCCGGTTCGCTGGCCATAGCGGATCAGCCAGACCAGCAGGTCGCGCGTTTTGGCGTGGGCCTGGCGCAGGATTTCCGCCAGGGACGGGATGGCCGTGGCGTGGGCGGTGAAGGCCGCCAGGATCCTGGCGTCGCGTCGCTGGTGCGGCTCGATCAGGGTGAGCGTACGCAGGGTGGCGGTGAGCAGGGTCACCGCCGACTCCTTGGCGGCGGAGGCGTCGATCTCCTCCTGGCCCTGCGCGGTGATGCGTTCGGTGATGTGGTGCAGTGCGAAGGCGAGCATCTCGTCCTTGGTGGCGAAGCATCGCTGCACTGCTCCCATGGACACCCCAGCCTGCTGCGCCACGTCCCGGAGGGTCGCGCCTTCGGGGCCGTGCCGGTCGATCAGGTCGCAGACCGCTTCGGCGATGTGGCGGCGTCGCGTCTCGTAGTCGACCTGCTTGGGCATGGGGTTCCTTCCGACAGCATTTCGATGCGGTTGCATCGTATCAACTTTTCCGGTTTATTTGATGCGTACGCATCGGAACAAGGGAGGACGCCATGAGTCGTTCGCAAACACGCAACCGCACAGCCGATAAGGCGCTGTGGCTGGCCGGAGCTCTGTTCACCGTGCAGGGGTTCGGCTCGGCGATCACCGAGGCGCAGTGGGACACCAGCTTCGGAATCGCCGGCATCCTGCACGCCGTCGGCGTCCCCGGCTGGGCTGATCTCGCCCTGGGCACCCTCGGAGCCGCGTTCCTGCTCATCGCGACGTATCGGGCGGTGCGCCGATGAAACCCCGAGGAACGGCGCGCAGGACGGCGCGCGTGCGGCTGGTCACGGCGGTGGCCGGTCTGTCCGTCGTCGCGGCCTGCGCGAGCGCCACCGGCCCCGCATCGAGCTCGCGCCAGTCTGTCGCGCACACCTCGTCCGGCGCCGTCACCGGCGCTCACATCGGCCGGGACGTGCAGCGGTTCAACGCCATCCCCTATGCCGCGCCACCGACCGGAACGCTGCGCTGGCAGCCGCCCCAGCCCGTCCAAGCGTGGAAAGGCGTCAAGGACGGCACCCGCACGGCCCCGCGCTGTCCGCAGAACGCCAATCCCGCCGACTCCAACCCGGCCAGCACCACCGAGGACTGCCTGTACCTGAACGTCACCGCCCCCCGGACCGTGCCCGCCGGACAACGGCTGCCGGTGATGGTCTGGCTGCACGGCGGCGGCTTCACCCAGGGCGCCGGCGGCGACTACGACACCCAGCGGCTGGCGAAGGCGGGCGTGGTCGTCGTGACCGTCAACTACCGGCTGGGCATCTTCGGTTTCCTCGGCCACCCCGCCCTGCCCGGCTCGGGCGCATTCGGCCTGCTCGACCAGCAGGCCGCGCTGCGCTGGATACGGCACAACGCGGCGGCCTTCGGCGGCGACCCGCGCAACATCACCCTGTTCGGCGAGTCCGCGGGCGCGTTCAGCACCTGCGCCCAGCTGACATCCCCCACGGCGGCGGGGCTGTTCGACAAGGCGATCATCCAAAGCGGCACATGCTCGATGCGCCAGATGGGCATCGACCCCGCCGGCGGCGACACCGTGTGGCCATCACGGCAGTCCGGCGAACAGATCGCCGCAGCCGCCGCCGAACAGATCGGATGCACCGACGCCGCCCAGACGATGGCCTGCCTGCGCCAGGCCCCGGTCCCGGCCCTGCTCGCCGCGCAGCAGAAGATGCCCGCCACCTGGGCGCCCTCGTACGGAAGCGACACGCTGCCGCTCGACCCGCGCCGGGCGGTGGCCGAGGGACGCCTCCACCCGGTGCCGCTCATGGCCGGCACCACCGCGCACGAGGCCCGATACTTCGTGGCCATGTACTTCGACGGTCCCGGCCAGCCTCTGACCCGGCAGACCTATCAGCAGTTCCTGCGCACCGCCTTCGGCACCGACGCCCGGCGGGTCGCGGCCAGGTATCCCCTCAGCGCACATGGCTCCCCCTCCCTGGCATGGGCCGCCATCGCCACCGACCGCGGCTGGACCTGCCCCACCCAGGCGGGCAACCGCCTGCTCGCCCGCAAGACCCCCGTCTACCAATACGAATTCGCCGACGATCCCGCTCCCAGACCATCCGGGTTTCCCATCCCCGCCGCCTTCCCTCTGGGCGCCTACCACGGCGGAGAACTGCCCTACCTCTTCGACGGCCCCGGCGCCGCCACCGCCCAGCCCCTCTCGACAAGCCAACGCCGGCTGGCCGACCAGATGATCGCCTACTGGACCCGCTTCGCCGCCACCGGCAATCCCAACGACCCGAGCCTGCCCCGATGGAAGCCCCTGACCAGCAAGAGCGCGAACCGCGTCCGCTCCCTTTCCTCGGCCCGAAGCAATGGCGACGGCTCCACCGAACACCACTGCCGCTTTTGGGACACACGCAAGTGAAAGAGCTCCAGCCCATGAGCTGAGCCGTCATTCAGACGGTCATCGGTCAGCGGTTCAGACACCGTCATCGTCCACGACAGCGGCACTGGCAGCACTGACCTCGGGCAGCGCCGCCGCGCCGAGCGGCCGCAGGCCCTTGTCCGGGGCCGAGGAAGCAATCGCGTAGCGGCCCAGGCAGTTGAGGTGGGCGTGGCCCAGCGGGGACAACCGTGCCACGTCCTCGTCCTTGACCGGCACACCCTGGGCGCGCAACTGGTCCACGATCGCCGACAGATACCGTGAGTTCCACAACACGACGGCATTGACGACAAGTCCAAGAGCCGCGAGTTGATCCTCCTGGCCTTCCCGATATGCCTGTCGGATCCGGCCCGAGTTGCCGTGGCAGATCTTGCGGGCCAGGCGGTGCCGGGACTCCTGGACCGACAACTGCTTACCCAGGCTCCGACGGTAGCTGGAATCCATCGGGTCCAGCATGCTCAGCAGGTGCATCGTCTTGTCGATACGGCCGTACTCGGCGAACGCCTGCCCCAGCGGCGTCGGAGAACCCTGGCGGGCGAACATGCGCAGCAGGTCGTAGGCGCGCACCTGGTTGGTCACCAGCGATCCGGCGACGCGGAGCATGTCCGGCCACTGGGTGATCACCTTCTTGGTGTTCAGCTTGTTCCGGGCGATCGCCTCCAGCACCCCGTATGCGCTGGTGGTGCCGTCGGGCAGCTCGGCGCGCCAGAACCGCTGGTCGCCCAGGTCGGCGAAGCGGGGCGCGAACCGGTAGCCGAGCATGGAGAAGATCCCGAACACCATGTCGCTTTCGCTGGCCTGGTCCGTCGTGACCAGCTCGGGTTTCGGCCCGGCGTCCAGGTTGATCAGGCAGTCCAGGATGTAGAGCGAATCGCGGGGAGTGCCCGGCACCACCATCTGCCCGATCCCCGCCACCTGATCATTTACTGCGTTGAGCCAGGTGATACCGCGCTTGTAGCCGTAGTACTTGGGTGAAGGTCCGGCGTTGATCGTCTTGACCGGGACGACGAACCGCAGCCCGTCTACCGAGGCCAGCAAGCCGCCGCCCCACGAGGCGACGATCGGCACCTTGCCCTGGTGTGCGATCAGGATCGCGTTGGCCGCGGCGTGCGTCTCGGCGCGCACGTAGTTCTGATCCACGTGGGACAGCCGGCCACGGGTCAGCGCCTCGTCCCCGGCCTTGATCATAGGGGTCAGTCCGACGTTGCAGGCCTCGCTGATCAGCAGCGCCACCAGCGATGTCGGCAGGTGGTTCATGCGGGTGGAGATGTCGGCCAGGTGCACGTAGGCGTCCAGAAACCCGGTCCAGGCGTGCACCTCCAGCAGCAGTTCTGGCAGGTCGATGCGGGGCAGCATGGCCTGGCAGGCGGCCCTCAGCCACGCCAGGGACTCGCTCTCGCCGAGCGCGCCGAGTTTCTCCACCGACAGCCGGGCCCGCCCGCCCCTGGCCGGGGTTACCACCGAGACCAGCGCGTCCTCGCCCGCCTCCTCCAGCCGGGCGGCCATCTGCTTCCAGGCCGCGTCCAGGGCCAGGACTTTGCCGTTCAGGTGCTCCTGGACTGGGTCGGTGAGCGACAAGGATGCCAGCACATCCTCGGCGATCGACTCCCACCGCGCCCCGGCCAGCAGGTGCGCGCGCGGATCGGCCCAGCGCAGCGACGGCGAGGCGAACACGTCCCTGATCGTCAGGGCCTGCATCAGGTGCTCCAGCACGGTCACTCCGGGCAGCAGCACGCGATGCCGCCGCAGCCACGCCACCGACTGCTCGAACAACGCCACCGGCCCCTCGGCATGCGTCCACGCCCGGCCATGCAGAAAGGTCCGGAACTGGCGCGTCAGCTGCCGATCGCTCCAGCTGCTGGTGTCATCGAAGGCGTGGTAACCGTAGGCGTCCCGGATCATCCACGCGTGCTCGTACGTCGTCTTGGGCCGTTCGGCGTATTTCTTGACCTGCGACGCGTCGCCGATCCCGAGCTGCTCGGCCAGGTGGTCCACCACCGGCCAGGGCACCGCCAGCGGATCCTCCAGGAACAGCCCCTTGTACCGGACGGTCCCGATCTGGACGGCGACGCCCAGCCGGTGAGAATCGGCTCTCGACTGCGCGATCACATTCCGGTCGAAGCTGTCCAGGAAGAAGAACTTCTCCAGGTCTGACAGCGACGGCACCTCGATGAACGAGACGTAGGCAGCCCTGTGCTCGGCAGACAGAAATTCCGCAGGCATAGCCCGCACGGTAGGACCATATCGGCGGGGATCAACTCATAGTGATCGACGCGTTACAAGTGAGGATGTTTCACCCGTGAGTGCGTCTTGATCGTTCTCAGCGCCAACGGCTGTCCGCCGGCTCCTCGCCCCCGGAGCCACTGCGTGCTGTTCATCAATCGCCGGTGGTGCTCGCGCCGGTCGGTGGCTGTCCGATGTTCAAGCAGGACCCCTTCGCTCGGCGGGAACGGATCGTCAAGATCATCCCGCAGGTGCGACGGAACCGGCCAGGCCATCCGCGGATACCCGCCGTCGAGACCCGCGCTCGTTCCCACAACATGCTGTGAGAGCCGGTCCTGTGCCTTACGTGCCTGACAAGATCATTGCGCTCTGACCTGCGAGAAGAGACCAAGAACCCAAGATAACCGGCGCGGTGGCGGCGGCCCAGGAGTTGCGGCCCGGCGTCGTGCTGGCGGTCAAACGATCAAGGGCCTGGCTCTCGATCTTGAGAACCAGGCCCTAACCTCGGGAACCCTGTCAGGGCGGCGGGCTTGAACCCACAGCCTTCTTCGTCCCGAAGCGGGCTCCCCCTCGCGGTCGGCCTTTCCCTGGGGTCGCATTCACAAATCGAAATAACTGTCGTCCGCAATGCCAGGCAAACTGTATACCAGCTGGGAATATCGTGAGACGGTCACGCCTCCGGGGTTATTCGTCACCTGTTATCGGCGCCTCCGATCTGGCGAAATCATTCCCGGCTTCCCTTCCTGCGGGGAAGAGCGATTCCCGAGCCGTCCGCCCGCGCAAATGATCGCCGTCGCCGGAGCGAGGATTACGGCCATCACCGGTCGAGTCTCTGACGTGCGGGACCGTCGTCCCGTCCTGCCCGCACAGGTGACGTGAACGGCGTGCCGCGTGGCCCCGCTGGACGTCGGTGCAAGATTGGCCGCAGTCAATGGCAATTTTCGACATTTCTCCGGAATGTAGCCAAGTGCACATTACGCCCGATATGTGTTGATTTTCTGGAGCGGCTGATTAGCGTGGGTCGAGACGTCCGGTCATGAAGGGAGTAAGCATGCCTGTCACCCTGGGACGCTCCGAGGAGATCGTCGCTGCTTGGCGCGGCGGAACAGCGACCATCGAGGACAACCCGGCCGGCCCGCTGTTCATGAGCGAGTACGCCGAGTCGGAGATCACGATGGTTCGCGACGACACCCGGCGGCCGAGCTCGTGCACCGGCAACCGCACCATCCCCTGCTGCTGACCTCGAACCCCCCGGTCAACGCAGGACAGCACACCTGTCCACGAAAGGAGTAAGCATGCCCGTCACGCTGGGACGCTCCGAGGAGATCGTCGCTGCTTGGCGCAGCGGAACGGCGACCATTGAGGACAACCCGGCCGGCCCGCTGCTCACAGGTGAGTACGCCGAGTCGGAGATCACGCTGGCCCTCATGGACACCACCAAGAGGGCCAGCGCCTGCACCGCAGGTCGCACCGGCCTCTGCTGCTGATCAAGGAAGGTTGGACGTATGGCCGGGGAATTCGACCCGTCGCTGGAGTATTTGACCGCACCGGCGCTGGCCGGGCTGTCGGCCACGCTGGGATCGATCCCCGGCCTCACGCCTGCGGAGACCCAAGTGATCCACCAGGCGGCCGCCGAAGCATTGGAGGAGACCGTCCGTCTCAAGGTCAACCGCGTACTGCTGCTGGAACTCAACGCGGCCAGGATCAGTGGAAGGCTGACCGCGCAGACTCCACAGCTGCGGTGGCAGGAATGGAAGGCGACGGCCGCGAGGCCCGAGTTCTGGCGATCCATGGGGCAGCACTACCCCCCGATGCCGTCCAGGCTTGCCACGATCATCAGCAACCGGTGTGCCGCGGCCGAGGAACTGGCCCGCCGGTTCGCCGCCGACCGGGCGGCGCTCGCCGCGCTGCCGGGTGGCCTCCGCGGTGACCTGGTCCGGGTCGATTTCGGGGCGGGAGACAGCCATCGTGGCGGGCGCACCGTCGCCGTCCTGCACGGTTCGCAGGGGCAGGTCGTCTACAAGCCCCGCTCCCTCGCCGTGGACGAGGCACTGGCCCGGCTGATCGCCCGCCTGGCCGCCGAGTTGCCCGCCGGGACCGACATCCGCGTACCTGACGTGCTGGTCCGTGAGGGGTACGGGTGGGCGGAGCACATCGGGCACCGCTACTGCGCGGACGACGCGGAGCTGCGGTCCTTCTACCGCGGCATCGGGCACTGGCTGGCGCTGATGCGCCTGATCGGCGGCAGCGACCTGCACGCGGAGAACCTCATCGCGGCCGGATCTGCCCCCGTCGTCATCGACTGCGAGACGCTGTTCACCCCGCACGCCCCCGCCAAGCCCTCGGGGTACGGCGAGGCCGTGGACCTGGCGACCGACCTGCTCGGCGGGTCGGTGCTGCGCACCGGTCTTCTCCCCGGACGGGGCGTCTCGCTCGGCTGGCGCGGCGTCGACATGTCGGCCGCCGGCGCGCTGCCCGGCCAGCAGCCGTACACCGAGGTACCCGTCGTCGTCGACGCGGGCACGGACATGGCCAGAGTGGGGATGGCGCGGGCCGAGATGGGAGCGGTGGCCAACCACCCGAGCCCTGACCCGGTCCTCGCCCGCTACTGGGACCGGGTCCTGTTGGGATTCGTCGAGCTGACCGAGCGGCTCGACGCGCTGGACCGGGCGGGCGAGCTGGCCGGGCTGCTCGAGGACTTCGCCGACCGTCCCATCCGGGTCGTGCTCCGCGCGACCGAGGCCTACGCCGAGCTGGCCCGCATGCTGTGGCACCCGGTATCACTGCACGACGAGGTCACTGCGGTCGGCAAGGCCGCGCGGCTGCTGGCGCAGCACGCCGAGAACCTGCCCGGAGCACCGTCGGACCCCGAGGTGATCGACGCCGAGGTGGTCGAGCTGCTGACCGGCGACATCCCCTTCTTCGCCACATCGCCCGCCCGTGGTCGTCTGGACGGCCCCGGCGGAACCTCGTATGGAGACGAGCAGGACCTCATAGCGGACGCGCTGCGGCGCTGGCGCGATCGCGACGCCGCCCTCGATCGCGAGGTGATCCGGGCGGCCCTGGTCAGCGCTTACCTCAACGAGGGGTGGATGCCCGACAACAAGCCGATGGCCGCGCCCGTCATCCGGCAGCAGGACCTCGACGTGCGCCGGCGCCGGGTGGCCGCCGCCATCGCCCGCAGCGTGCTGGACGCGGCGGTTCACGGCGACGACGGCACGGTCACCTGGATCGCGCCGGTGCTCACCTCCACCGGCTGGTTCGTGCAGCCGCTGAGCCCTGACGTGTACGGCGGCGCGTACGGGGTCGCCATCCTGCTGGCCGCCTACGCGAGCGAGACCGAGGAGGGAAGGGCCGACAAGGTGCCCGGCCTGGACAAGTTGTTGGCCGGTCTGCTCCGCACGATCACGATGGCCGAGGACCGGGACGCCGAAGAACGGCACACCGGGCCGCGGCGTCGCCCCGACCCGCCGGGCGGCTACGTCGGCATCGGCTCGCAGATCTGGAGCTGGCTGCTGCTGAGTGGGCTCGGCGCCGTCGGTTCCGCCGAAGCGGTCGCCCGGGCCTGTGCCCTGGCGGAGGAACTGCCCGAGGCGGTGGCCGCCGACGAAGGCTACGACCTGCTCACCGGCATGGCCGGCGCCATCGTGCCGTTGCTCCGCCTGTCCGAACGCACCGGCGACCAGCGGTGGTTCACCGAGGCCCGTCGCATCGGGGAGCGCCTGGTCGCACTGGCCCGCGTCGAGGACCGTGGAGCGTCCTGGCCCAGCGCCGCGTTCCCCCAGGGGATAGGCGGGGTCTCGCACGGCGCCACCGGGATCGGCTGGGCGCTGGCCCGGCTCTCCGACGCCGCCACGTCCGGCGGCGCCGAGTTCGGCACCCTGGCGGGCAAGGCGTTCATCTTCGAGGAGTCGCTGTACGACCCGGAGGGTAACGGATGGCGGGACCTGCGCGAAGTCGACGACCCCCGTGTCACCTCCAGCGCGTGGTGCCACGGAGGCGGCGGCATCGGCCTCGTCGCGGCCGACCGGCTGGCCCGCGAGGGCGACCCGCGCTGGCGGGACGTACTCCGCCGCGCCGCCGCGTCGTCCTGGTCGATAGGTCTCGGCTGGAGTCACACGCTCTGCCACGGAGACTTCGGCAACTGGGAGATCCTTTACCGCGCGATCGAGGCGGGTGTCGGGCCCGAACGGTTGACCCGTGAGACCCTCACCGCGCGGATGATCGGCGGCATCGACGAGCACGGGCCGGTCAGTGGCCTCGCCCGCGACGCCTTCACCCCGGGGCTGATGCCGGGCGTCGGCGGCATGGTCTACCAGCTGCTGCGGATGCATCCGGACAGCCCGCTCCCGTCCGTCCTGCTGCCCGACCCGGAGGGGTGAGCTGCGCTGAGAGTCGACTGTCCGTGGTGCTGGCCGACCCAGAGGGGTGAGCTGCTCTGAGCACCGACGACGAGCTGAACTCGCCGTACTGGCACCTGGCGGACCCCGACCGCGACGGCGGGCCCTGGCGGAACCTGCGGCGGCTGCCGCGCACCGTCCGCCCGGTGTTCGACATCGTCTGGCGGGCCGGACGGCGGCCCGCCCTCGCCATCCTCCTGCTGCTCACGGTGTCGGGCGTGGCGACGGCGTCCGGGCTGCTGGCCACCACCGCTGTGCTGGAAGAACTCCTCTCCGGAGGGCCGACCCCGGACCGGGTCATGGCGGCGCTCCCTGGCCTGGCGCTGCTGGTCGGCGTGTACGCGCTGCGCGGCGGCGTGGAGGCGGCCGTCACGCTGGCCCGGGCGCGCCTCGACCCCGCGGTGCGCAGAGCGGCCGAAGACGGACTGTTCTCCGCGAGCCTCGCGGTCGAGCTGACCGCGTTCGACGACGACGGCTTCTACGACCGGATGCACCGTGCCCGCGACCGGGGGCTGTACTACCTCGAACGGGCCACCGGCAACGTCGTCGAGCTGATCGGCGCCGCCTTCGCTGTCGCCGCGACCGCCATCGGCATCGGCGTGCTCCACCCAGTGCTGCTCGCCGTGCTCGTCCTCAGCGTGCTGCCCGAAGGCTGGGCCGTGCTGCGCGCGGCCCAGCAGGGCTACGAGGCGACCGCGCGCATGGTCACGCTCAACCGGCGGATCCTGATGCTGGCCGACCTCGCCACCGAGCGGGAGCCCGCGGCGGAGATCCGCGCCTGCCAGGCGCAGCCGTTCCTGCTGGAGGAGTACCGGCGGGTGGGGGACGTCCTGCGCGAGGAGGAGGTGCGTGTCGCCCTGGCCCAGGCGCGCACCCGCACGGCGGGCCGCGTGCTCGCGGGCGTGGCCACCGGGGCCACTCTCGTGCTGCTCGGGGTGCTGCTCCACATCGGCTGGATCCCGCTCGCCGTCGCCGGCACCGCCGTCATCGCGATCCGGACCGCCACCGCGGCGCTGAACCGTCTCGTCCTGGCTGCAAACCAGTTGTTCGAGCAGGCGCTCTACGTGAGCGACTACGAGACCTTCCTAGAGGACGCACGCACCCGCCGTCCCGTCGTGGGGGGCCTGCCCGTCCCGGCCGCACCCCGACGGATCGGTCTGCGTGGCGTCGCCTTCTCCTACGCGGGAGCGGGTGACGGCCGGCTCGCGCTGAGTGACATCGACCTGACCATCGACGCGGGGCAGACCATCGCGCTCGTCGGAGAGAACGGCTCGGGCAAGACCACGCTCGCCAAACTCATCGCCGGGCTCTACCGCCCCACGCGCGGCACCGTCACCTGGGACGGCCTTGACCTCGCCGAAATGGACGCCGCCGAGGTGGTCTCGCATGTCGTCATGGTCCTGCAGCATCCGGTCCGATGGCCACACGACGCCAGGGTCAACGTTCGGGTCGGACGCCACGACAAGGACGATCCCGGCGACGTCGCGTTGCGCACCGCTGCCGACCTCGCCTCCGCCAGCGAGGTCATCGACGGCCTCCCGCGCGGCTGGGACACCCTGATGTCGAAGAAGTTCCGCGGCGGCCAGGACCTGTCAGGCGGCCAGTGGCAGCGGCTGGCCGTCGCCCGCGGACTGTTCCGCGACGGTCACCTGCTGATCTGGGACGAGCCGACCGCCCCGCTCGACGCCAAGGCCGAATACGCCGTCTACGAGACACTGCGCCGCGTCGCCGCGGGCCGCACGGTCGTCCTGATCACCCACAGACTCTCCAGCGTCCGCAACGCCGACCGCATCTATCTGCTGCACGAGGGCCGGATCGCCGAACAGGGCACCCACGAGCAACTACTGGCCGCAGGCGGCCGCTACGCCGACCTGTACCACCTGCAAGCCCAGATGTACGGCACGTCACCCCCCATAACTCTCCCAACCCCCTGACCCCGGCGGCTTCCCCGCCCACCGCCGACCCCGCGTCCGTCCGGGGTGGGCCGACGAGGTGCCGTTCGTGGTGGCGCGTGCGCGGGGGCGTGGGATATGCCCTATGACCGTCCGGCGTTATAACGGCCTCGCTGTAGTCTCGGGGAAATTTCCAACAGATTTGCCTGACCTGCGGCGATACACAGGGCCTTCATGTTGATCACGATCTGGACGGGTGGGCGGGTCTGCCGACGCTCAACCCACGGTGTGGGCTGCGGCCGACCGCGCGGCGCTGGTGTGGAGGCGCGGCAGCGCTGCGAGGTAGTGCTCGGAGTCCAGGGCGGCCACCGCGCCGGAGCCGGTGGCGGTGGCGGTGGCGGCCTGCTTGTAGGTGGGGTCGATCACGTCACCGGCGGCGAAGACTTCGGGCAGGTTCGTGCGCGAGGAGGGAAGCTCAACCGCGATGGTGCCGTGCGGGGTGAGGGTGAGCTGGCCGTGCACCAGGTGCGTGCGAGGTCTGCGCCGATGGCAACGTAGACTCCGTCGACCGGCGGCGAGTGCCGGCTGCCGTCAGCGGTGTCGGTCAGCGTCAGGTCCTGCACGCGCTGCTCGCCGTCGATGGCGGTCACCGTGGTGTTCCAGCGGAAGGTGATCTTCGGGTCGGCGAGTGTGCGGTCTTGCAGGGCAGCGCTGGCGCGTAGCCGGTCGCGGCGGTGGATCACAGTCACGGTGGCGGCGAAGCGGGTCCGGAACGTCGCCTCTTCCAGGGCCGAGTCGCCGCCGGCGACCGCGACGTGCTTGCCGCGGAAGAGCGCACCGTCGCAGGTGGCGCACCAGGACACGCCATGGCCGGACAGTCGCTCCTCGCTGGGGACGCCGAGTTTGCGGTAGGCCGAGCCGGTGGCGTAGATGACGGTGCGGGCCTCGTGAGTGCCGCCACTGCCCAGATGGGCGCGTTTGACGTCACCGGCCAGGTTGAGGGCGTGACGTCGTGATAGACGATCTCGGCGCCGAACCGTTCAGCCTGCTGCTGCAGGCGCTCCATCGGGTCGGGGCCCATGATGGGGTCGGGAAGCCGGGGACGTTCTCCACCTCCGTGGTCTTCATCAGCTCGCCTCCGGCGTCGACGGAGCTGGCGATCACGAGGGGACGCATATTCGCGCGGGCGGCGTAGATGGCGGCGGTCAGTCGGGCCGGGCCGGAGCCGACGATGAGGACATGGCGCATGGCCAGGAGACCTCCTGCCAGGTGAGGCGAAACGGAAAAGGGGGGAGAGTGCAGGGGATGTCAGGCGGGGTCGCGCCGGGCCCACACCAGCACCGGGATGAGCAGCAGGGACAGGATCCCGCCGGTGAGCGCCATGCTCGGGTAGCCGGTGGCGGCCATGACCATGCCGGAGGCGGTGCCGCCGCCGGCGCCGGACAGGGCGATGAGCACGTCGATGGTGCCCTGGACGCGGGGACGGTTGTGCGGCACGGTGGCGTCGACCACGAGGGCGGTACCGGCGATGAGCCCGAAGTTCCAGCCCAGCCCGAGCAGCGCGAGCGCGACGATCAGTAGGCCTAGGCAGTCGCCGGGCGCGAGGGCGGCGGTGATTCCGGCGGCCAGCAGGGTGATGCCGGAGGCGATCGCCATCGGGGTGCGGCCGATGCGATCGACCAGGATGCCGGTGACCAGCGACGGCAGGTACATGGCGCCGATGTGGACGCCGATGACGAGTCCGACCTGGCCCAGCCCGTGATGGTGGGCGCGCATGTGTACCGGGGTCATCGTCATGATGGCGACCATCGCGATCTGGGTGAGCGCCATGACGGTGGCGCCGACGTAGGCGCCCGTGCCGGGTTTGGGCACGCCGCCGCCCTCGCCCGGTGTGCTGGAATGTTGGGCGGCGGCCGCCTCCAGCCGGCGGGCCAGCAGCAGCGGATCGGGGCGCAGCAGGGCGACCAGCGCCGCCCCGGCGGCCGTATAGGCCACACCGGCCAGCAGGAACGGGCCGGCGAGGGCGGGGATACCCCAGCCGGCCGCCATTGAGCCGAGCGGTTCGACCAGGTTGGGGCCGGCCACGGCGCCGAGGGTGGTGGAGACCATCGCGACGCTGATGGCCTTGCCGCGCTGGGCGGGCAGCGCCAAGTCGGTTCCCGCGTAGCGGGCCTGCAGGTTGGTCGCCGTGCCGGCCCCGTACACCAGCAGTGCGCCGAACAGCAGCGGCACGCTGCCGGTCACCGCCGCGGCCACGACGCCGAACGCGCCGAATCCGCCGGCGGTGAACCCGAGCCCCAGGCCGATGCGCCGGCCCCATCGCTGGCTGAAGCGCCCGACCAGGTAGGCCGCCAGTGCGGATCCGAGCGTGAACAGGGCCGCCGGGAGCCCGGCGAGGCTGTCGGTGCCGAGCATCTGCTGGGCCAGCAGCGCCCCGACGGTGACCCCGGCCGCCAGCCCCGCGCCGCCGAAAACCTGGCTGATCACGACCACGGTCAGGGTGCGCCGGTGCACCCGCCGACGCGCCGCCTCATCCACCTCGTCCAGCTCGCTCGCCGTGGCGGGCCGGGTACCAGGGTGCGGTGTCATGCTCGATCTCCTTACTCACGTGCCGATCGTGCGTGCCGGTGCCAGAGATCGGCGGCCTCGGTGGCCGGTTGGGGTGGTCCTGGTGTTCACAGGGTGATCGATGGGCGGGTCGCGGCCGGACGGCTCACGCGAGGGCGTTGAGGACGAGGTAGCCGTCCAGGCGGGAGACCTGGCCGGTGTCCGGGTCGGGCGGCAGGGGGTGGCCGAGGTCGCCTGCGCGGACTTCGCTGATCCACTGGTCGTGCTGGTACTCGTGGTTGATCAGGGCGACCAGGAGGTGGGTGGCGACGACGGTGAGCTGGGCCGGGGCGGCGACGCGGCCGGCGGCGATGTTGTTCATCCGGGCGTGTACGCGTTCGGCGACGGTGTCGCGGAAGGTGGTGAGCCGTTTGACGGTCGGCAGTGCGCCGCGGAACTTCTCGGGCTGTGCGGAGTCCATCAGCGCGTCCAGTTCCGGGTCGGGGCTGGGCTCGGCCGCGGTGAGGTTGCGGATCATGAAGTGGGCGACGTGGGCCTGGTGGCCGAGGTGCCAGCCGATGGCGCTGGAGTTCTCGCTGGGCCGCCAGGTCACCTCGTCCGGGCTGAGGTCCTTCCATCGTCGGTGTAGGCGCGGGCGCGATCGTACTCGCGCAGCAGTACTGCTACCTCGTGCATGGGTTACCTTCGCGTGATCAGAGCGGCGGTCTGCCCGTGGCCGGGAGTGTTCGATCACGTTTTCTGTCAGCAGCTCGGTGCTCACCTCTATGTCCGGCGCCAACGCGCGTGCTTTGTCGGCGGCAGCCTCCAGCGCCCCGGCGCAGTACTGCGTCTTTTCCATGCTGAACAGCAATTGCTCGCATACGTGCACGACCCGCAGGGCCAGCTTCCGGCGCCGGGCATCGGCGGCGGCCCATTCCACTGCCGCTATGGCTGGCGCGGACCCGTCCGTCCCGGCCACAATCGGTTTGGCCATCGCCCATCTCCTCACGAAGTGGGATCCGTTCCACTTCCAGCCTCCCCCAACATCGCTCCCTACATCCTGGGTACGAAGTCCCGGATGGAGGCGACCATGGGTCCCTACCTGCACAGATGGTGCGGGCGCTGAGGCCACTACCGCGGCCGACAGCCATCGCCTGGCCGACCTGAGCCCAGTGGCAGCCCGCGCGCTTCCCCCTGCCCCCATCAGCGGTGGACGACAGTCCGGGTCTCTACTCGGCGGAGCCTTCGGTGTTGCCGGGCGCGGCGGCGGTGACCTCGTTCAGCCGGTACAGCTCGACGGCCTTGCCGGGCGCGGAGGCGTCAAGCTCACCACGCTCGGCCAGTTGGGTGAGCACCCGCAGCACGATGGAGGGCGCGTCGATGTGGAAGTGGCGGCGCAGCGCCCCACGGGTGTCGGAGTGTCCGAAGCCGTCGGTGCCCAGGGAGGACCAGGGGGCGGGGACGAACGGTGCGATCTGGTCGGGCACCGTCCGCATCCAGTCGGACACGGCCGTCACCGGGCCCGGTTCGGTGGCCAGGCGGCTGGTGACGTACGGGATCTTGCGCGGTCGGCCGGGGTGGGCGAGGTTCCAGGCGTCGGTGGCGAGGGCTTCGCGGCGCAGTTCGGTCCATGAGGTCACTGACCAGACGTCGGCGCCGACGCCCCAGTCGTCGCGCAGCAGGTGCTGGGCCTGCAATGCCCATTGCACAGCGATGCCGGAGGCCAGGATCTGCGCTCGGGGCCCGTCGGTCTTCTCAGCTGGACGGTAGCGGTGCATTCCAGCGAGGATGCCGTCGATGTCGACGTCGGCCGGCTGCGCCGGCTGGGTGATGGGTTCGTTGTAGAGGGTGAGGTAGTAGAAGACGTTCTGATCCTCACCGTCGCGGGGTTCGCCGTACATCCGGCGCAGGCCGTCGCGGACGATGTGGCCGAGTTCGAAGGCGAAGGCGGCGTCGTAGGCGAGGCAGGCGGGGTTGGTGGAGGCCAGCAGCAGCGAGTGGCCGTCCTCGTGTTGCAGGCCCTCGCCGTTCAGGGTGGTCCGGCCGGCGGTGGCGCCGAGCAGGAAGCCACGGGTCATCTGGTCGGCGGCCGCCCACAGGCCGTCGCCGGTGCGTTGGAAGCCGAACATGGAGTAGAAGATGTAGATCGGGATCATCGTTTCGCCGTGGGTGGCGTAGGAGGTGCCGGCCGCTGTCCACGACGCCGTCGAGCCGGCTTCGGTGATGCCCTCGTGCAGGAGGACACCCTTGGTGTCCTCCTGGTAGCTGAGCATTAGTTCCCGGTCCACGGCGAGGTAGGTGTGCCCGTGCGGGGAGTAGATCTTCGCGGTCGGGAAGAGCGCGTCCATGCCGAAGGTGCGGGCCTCGTCCGGGATGATCGGCACGAACCGGTGGCCGATGCCGGGGTCTTTCATCAGGTCCTTGAGCAGCCGGACGAACGCCATCGTGGTGGCGACTTCCTGCCGGCCCGAGCCGCGGCCGGCGACCGCGTACGCCGCGGCGTCCGGCAGGCTCAGCAGGGGCTGGCGGGGCACGGTACGGGCGGGCAGATAGCCGCCCAGCGCATGGCGCCGCTCTCGCAGATACTCCAGTTCCGGCGCGTTCTCGGGCGGCCGATGGTAGGGCGGCAGTTTCTCGTCGAGGGCCGAGTCGGGGATGTCGAGGTAGAGCCTGTCGCGAAATGACCTGAGGTCGTCGAGGGTGAGTTTCTTCATCTGGTGGGTGGCGTTGCGGCCCTCGAAGTGCGAGCCGAGGGTCCAGCCCTTGATGGTCTTGGCCAGGATCACGGTCGGCTGGCCGGTGTGCTCCACGGCAGCCTTGTAGGCCGCGTACAGCTTGCGGTAGTCGTGCCCGCCGCGCTTGAGCCCCCAGATCTCCTCATCGGACAGGTGCGCGACCATGGCGGCCGTGCGCGGGTCGCGGCCGAAGAAGTGCTCCCGGACGAACGCCCCGGACTCGGCCTTGTAGGTCTGGTAGTCCCCGTCCGGCGTGCGGTTCATCAGGTTGACCAGCGCGCCGTCGGTGTCGGCGGCCAGCAGGGGGTCCCACTCGCGGCCCCAGATCACCTTGATGACGTTCCAGCCGGCGCCGCGGAAGAAGGCCTCCAGCTCCTGGATGATTTTTCCGTTGCCGCGGACCGGGCCGTCCAGGCGCTGCAGATTGCAGTTGATGACGAAGGTGAGGTTGTCGAGTTCCTCGCGGGCGGCCACGCCGATCGCGCCGAGCGCCTCGACCTCGTCCATTTCCCCGTCGCCGAGGAACGCCCACACCCGCTGTCGGCTGGTGTCCTTGATCCCGCGGTGGTGCAGGTAGCGGTTGAACCTGGCTTGGTAGATCGCGTTGATGGCGCCCAGGCCCATCGAGACGGTGGGGAACTCCCAGAAGTCCGGCATGAGCCGGGGATGGGGATAGGACGGCAGACCGCCGCCTGGGTAGGAGAGTTCCTGACGGAATCCGTCAAGCTGGCCGGCGGACAGCCTGCCCTCCAGGAAGGCGCGTGCGTACATGCCCGGCGAGGCGTGGCCCTGGAAGTAGATCTGGTCGCCGCCGCCCTCGGCGGCGTGGCCGCGGAAGAAGTGGTTGAACCCCACCTCATACAGCGACGCGGCTGAGGCGTAGGTGGAGATGTGCCCGCCGACCCCAATGCCGGGCCGCTGCGCCCGGTGCACCATGATCGCGGCGTTCCACCGGATGTAGGCGCGGATGCGCCGTTCGATCTGCTCGTCGCCGGGAAACGGCGGCTCCAACTGCGGCGCGATGGTGTTGATGTAGTCGGTGCTGTGCAGGCTGGGCACCCCGACCTGGCGCTGCCGGGCGCGCTGCAGCATGCTGAGCATCAGGTATCGGGCCCGATTCGATCCGGCGTGGTCCACTACCGCGTCGAAGGACTCCAACCATTCCTGCGTTTCGGCGGGGTCCAGGTCGAGAAGCTGGCTGGGCAACCCGTCGCTGATCAGCGGTGGGCGCTGCATTTCTGAGGTCATGACGTCGGCCCTTTCTCTGAAAGCGTTGACCTTGCGACGTTCACCGGCACTGATGCGCACAACACCGGCCCGGACGGGGGCCGGGCTGCTCCGCTCGTGCTGCGAGACGGCAAAGCGCAGCCGGACCGGCGCCCGCGCCACGAGCGTGCGGCGCCGAAAAGGCGCCGGGCACTCTTTGACACGGTCCGGCATGCCAGGCCGCGATGCCGTGGCCTGGACCTGCGGCGGGTGCGGACGGCGGACCGGCCCGGTCGGTTACCTGTCGGCGTCTCCTGGCAGGCGATCATGGCAGGAGCCGATCAGCGAGGAGGATGCCGAGGGCGGGCAGGAGCACGACCTTGGCGCATTCAGCGGCGATGTAGGCCAGGTGGTGGTGCGATCGCGGTGGGCTCTGCCCCTGGATGAGATGTCGCGCCCGGCGATCCAGACCGGGCCGCAGAACGGCCACCTGGATGACCAGCAGCGTCCAGATGGCGATCAGCACCGTCGTCACGATGCCACCGAGGGTGACCTTGCCGGCGTTGCCGGCGAGCAGCGTAAGGGTGAGGGTGACGGCCAGGGCGAGTTCCGCGACGTTGAGGGCCCGGAAGACCAACCGGCCGATGCCAAGCCCGAGCGGCACGGTGATGCCGGGCGCGCGGAACTTCAGTGGGGTCTCCAGGAACGAGATCGCCAGCACCATGCCAAGCCAGAGGAACGGGACGGCGATCTGCGCCACGGCGGCAAGATGGGTGTTCACGGCTGACTCCCGACGTCGGGGGGCGGTGGGGCCTGCTGGCCGTGGACCGGCCCGGCCGCAGGGGCGATCTGTGCTAGGCACAGGTGAGGCCGGACGAAGGGCTGCAGACTGACCGTCGTGGGCGGGGCATCGACGTCGGCCAGGGCCCGGCGCAGCATGCCCAGGTGGATCGAGCAGACCACCTCCGGATGCGTCGCGGCGATGGCGCGAAACGGGCAGGCATGCAGGCGAATCAGCGTGCTGTCCCCGTCATGGGCGAGTTCGGGGTCGAAGCCGAGCTCGGCGAACACGGCGTTCACATGGACCGCCGCCTCGCTCAGCGTCGCCGTTGCGGCTGTCGGCGCGGGAAGGAGTTCGCGTTGTCCGCTCCAGGCCCAGCCGGCCTGTTCGGCCCGTTGCGCGCGTTCGTCGCGGTCGCCGGCCCAGTGCGCGGCAAGGAGCGCGGACAGCAGCTCGTAGCCGGTGTGCCCGCCGGGTGCGACGGCGTGGTTGGCCGGGCTGTAGAGCCGTCGCGGTCGTCCTCGCGCACCGGAATGGCCGGCCTGGCTTCGCACCAGCCCCGCATCGATCAGGACGTCGAGGTGGAAGCGGGCGGTGGTGACGTGCAGGCCGCATGCCGCGGCCAGCTCCCGCACATCCAACGGACCCTCGCTGGCCCGCAACACGTCCAGCAGCCGCAGCCGGCTGGCGACGGCGAGTGCCCCGTGCGTCTGGGTTCGTTCGATCGCTTGATTGTTGTCCACCCCTCCACCATATTAAAAATGATGCTGATAGTCTAAAAATGGTTCGCTAGCGCGATGTCTGGCAGGAGGAGACCTATATGACCTATGTGATCGCGGAGCCGTGCATCGATGTCCTCGACCGGGCTTGCGTCGAGGAGTGCCCGGTCGACTGCATCTACGAGGGTGCGCGAGCGCTGTACATCCACCCCGATGAGTGCGTGGACTGCGGTGCGTGCGAGCCGGTCTGCCCGGTGGAGGCGATCTTCTACGAGGAAGACGTGCCGGCGGCCTGGTCGGAGTTCACCGCCGACAACGCCAGATTCTTCACCGAACCGCTGCCTGGTGCGGTCGCGGCGTTGGGCTCCCCGGGCGGGGCAGCCAAGCTCGGCCGAGTAGGGGTGGATACCCCGCTGGTCGCCCGGCGCCCGAGTCACGCCTGAGACCGATTCACTGCGCACCGGGTAGGGCATCGGTTGCGGGTGTCGCCGGTTCGCCGCAGCTCCTGCATGCTGACGAGACTCAAGATGAAGGTGGTGTGAGATGCCACGCGTGGCCATCAACGGACTGGGCCGCATCGGCCGGGCAGCGTTGAAGATCCTGCTGGACGGCGACGGGCTCGACCTCGTCGTGGTCAACGACATCGCCGACGTCGGCAACCTGGCCTACCTGCTCAGATACGACACCGTCTACGGGCGCTACCACCGAAAGGTCGACGCCGTGGACGGAGCGCTGCTCATCGACGACCGGCGGATCCCGGCGTTCGCCGAACATCACCCGGCGTACCTGCCGTGGGCCGACTTCGGCGTCGACCTGGTGCTGGAATGCACCGGCGTCTTCAAGACCGAGGACGACCTGAAAAAACACCTTCAAGCAGGCGCCTCGTACGTGATCCTGTCCGCTCCGACAACCGCGGAGAGCGTGCCCACGGTGGTGCACGGCGTGAACCACCCCGACGGAGAACCGCAGATCATTTCCTGCGCCAGCTGCACCACCAACTGCATCACCCCCGTCATCGAGGTCGCCCACCGGCACATCGGGGTCCAACGGGCGGTGATGACGACCATCCACGCCTACACCGCCGGCCAGCAGCTCGTTGACGGCCCCAGCAAGAGTTTCCGGCGCGGCCGGGCCGGAGCGGCCAACCTGGTACCCACCTCGACCGGAGCGGCACGAGCCACCACCCGCGCCGTCCCCGAACTGGCCGGCAGGTTCGACGGGATCGCGGTGCGCGCCCCTATCCCGGTGGGCTCGATCGCCGACATCGTGTTCGTCGCCAGCCGGCCCACCACCGTCGAGGAGGTCAACAACGCCTACCGGCAGGAGGCCGCATCCGGCCGCTACTACGGCATCCTCGGGGTCTCGGAGGATCCGCTGGTCTCCGCCGACATCGTCGGCGACCCCCGTGCGGCCGTCATCGACCTTGACCTGACCCGGGTCGTGGACGCCACCCTGGTCAAGGTGATGGCCTGGTACGACAACGAATGGGGGTTCACCCACCAGATGATCCGCGAGGCTCGCACCACGCTCGGCCTGGCCGCAACCTGATGCCCTGTTCAAGGACGGTTGCGGCACTTTCGTTCTGGACCCGGAAACGGCGGTCCTCGGCGATAAGCCGGCCGGTAACTGAAGACGCCGCGGCCCAGGGGCGCCGCACCGGTGTGAGAGACGATTCACGTTGCAGGGCGGCGACTCCCAAAACTCCAGAGGCGGTCCCACGCCTGTGGCAGCAGTCGAACCCGGAGGCAAGGACGGCATGCAGAAAATCTCGCTCACAGCCCTGGCCCGCCAACAAGTCGACCGGGCAATCGCGGCCGGTGGCGGTCATGCCGCCGGCACCGTCTACGGCGGCCATGAGAAGGTGCTCCGTCAGACGGTCATCGGCATGAGCCAAGGCGCGAGCCTCGCCGAGCACGAGAACCCCGGCGAGGCCACGGTGCAGGTGCTCCACGGCCGTGTCCGCATGATCGCAGGTACGCAGTCGTGGGAGGCACGCACCGGAGATCTGCTCATCGTGCCCGACGCCCGCCACAGCCTCGAGGCGTTGGAGGACTCCGCGCTCTTGCTGACCGTTGCCAAGCTGCCCTGATCCGATGGCGGTGGGGCGGCCACCGGCAGGCCGGCCGAAACGCCCCCGCACCGGCGCTGGGGGCGTCCGTGCGGGCTGAAGCGGGCCCGCTCACCGTGGCCACCACGCCCAGGCCATGTCCCGGTCATCGCAGGAGGGCACCGCGTCTGCGTTCAGGCTAGGCCGACGTGGGCAAGGGTTGTTCCGGCCAGTTGAGGACTTTGGCGCCGAGCACCGCCGCTTGCAGGGTGAAGCGGTGAGCAGGGTCGGCGGGGTTGTAGCCGGTCAGTGTCTTGACCCGGTTCAGTCGGTAAGTGACGGTACGCACCGACACGTGCAGTCGCTTGGCCGATTCGGTGGCCACCTCTCCGGTGTCGAAGTAGGCCTCCAGGGTGGTCAGTAGCGGCTGGGCGCCACCGCGGGCCTGCACCAGGGGGCTGAGCACGGCGTGTACCAGGTCGACGATGGCGGGTTGGTCGCGTAGCAGAACCCGGTAAATGAGCAGGTCGTGGGCGTTGACGACCGGAGTGTCGACATGCAACCGGCCGGCCATGGTGAGCGCTTCGCGGGCTTCTTCGTAGGAGCGGGCGATGCCGTACAGGCCCGGATAGGCACGGCCGACAGCCACCCGCCAAGGGCGCCCGCGCGGTCGGCGGCTGAGTTCGCGGTGCATGAGCCGCCCGAGATCGTCTCCAGGATCGTCGGTGGGCGCTACCCTGCCGGCCAGGGCGGGGTCGGCGGGTGCCAGCACGACGAGGAGACCGTCCTTGGTAGCGACGAGCACGTCCCGGTCACCGAGCCGGTCGAACACGACTGCCTCCAGGGCGCTGATCGCCGCGTCGGCATCGGGCAGCCGCCGGCTTGGCGCCGCGAGGGCGACCTGGTGGACGCGGGCGAGGTCGAGCCCGAAAGGCTCGGCGCGTTCCACCAAGGCGCCCAGGTCGGAGTCGCCGCGCAGGAGGTCGTCGATCAGTTCGCGGCGCAGCGTCTCCTCCCGGCGGACCAGGTCGCGGCGCGCGTCCGCGTAGCCTTCGGCGAGCCTCGCGACCGCGAGGTCGACAACGAGCAGCACCGCGGTGGCGGCGGCGCGCACCTCCTCACGGTCGCGGGAGCGCACCGCCATCGGCAGGTCCTGCCACAGCCGCCGCGCCGCCGACAAGTACAGCTGAACCACCCGCCCGGCGGAAATGCCCTGTTCCGCGGCCCGCCGGCCGAGCAGACCCACCGCCTCTAGCTCGCCGCGCTTGGGCCGGCGTCCGTCCACGGCGGCGTCGGCCAGCAGCGGCAGGTACTCACCGAGCAACTCCACCGGCACGCCTCCAGCATCCCGACTGGCCCCCTCGGCAACACTGACGAGCCACGCGTCATCCGCATCAGATTCCGACGGTGAGCGCTCGCTGCGCCCCCGGGTGCTGTCGGCCATGCCCACCTCCGTACCCGCCTCGCCTCCCGAACCACGGACGCCTTCGATGCACCGTGTGCGGTGCCCGGCGGCAGCGGCTGGAATTCCACCGGCTGGCTTGGTCGGCCCTGCTGGTCGACGGTTCCCGATGACGGTGACGGGGCGCCTGCTTCGCCAGCCCGTCCTTGCCGGACGTCGGCAGTTTAGACCTGGCCGTACCTGTGCGCCTGGCACCTGCCCGCTACCGCGAGACTCAACCACCACGACGGGCGCATCCGAGAAACCCGCCACGGCCCATCATTGGAAGCCTCACTCGTGCTGTGACCAGCGTCGCCGCTGTCGACGTGACCAGAGAAGGGGCAGGTCGCGACCGGCGGTCGGCGTTGACGTACCGTCTACCGGGGCACGCAGCTGCCAGGCCGACCTGCTGGGACGATCGCTGGTCACCGGTGCCTTCATCATGTTGACCGTACGGTGTGCGGTCCTCGCCGGCCGGGTGAGCGCGGTGACGCGATGGTTGCCGACGGTCGGCAACCACGCCGCCGGCATGTTGGCCGGTGGCACCCCCTGCCTTTCGCCTCATGACGACATAGGTTGGCAGTAGAAGGTGATGCCGGATCGAGCGAGGAGGCAGGCCATGACGGCCTGCCGGGATCCCGCCGCGGCTGCCCAGTTCATTGGCTCGCAGCCGCCGCCAACGCATCACTAAGACCCGCGGCGCGGACATCTGCCGCGCCTGCCACCGCAAACCTTGAGAAAGGGGCCAGTTACGTGACCAGCACTGTGCACGATCCGACTGTGCATGATCCGGTCGAGGACCTGCGCACCACGCTGGAGGAGCAGTTCCAGCGGCACAGCGACCAGCTCGCACACCTTACCGTGTGCGGCCGGCAGCCCGACCGCGGCGGCTTCGACGACGACATCCTCGAAGCTCTGATCACCTCCTCCCGCCAGGTGGTGGCCGACACCGCGCAGGCGTTGCGGCGCATGGCTGAGGGCACCTACGGGACCTGCGAAAGCTGCGCCACCGACATCCCGTTGCAACGGCTGGAAGTCCTGCCGCACGCCCGGTTCTGCGTGCCATGCCAGCGCAAGCGGACCGGCTGACCGGCCGGCACCTGGCCGGGATGCACCGGCCCGAACTCGGCCACAACTGCACTGAACGGAGACCACTGATGCGTTTCTCATCGACCCGACACTCGGCCGGCGACGGGGTCGTCACGCTGATCCCTGCGGGCGAGATCGATCTGCTCACCGCCGGTGCGCTGCGAGCCGCCATCGAGGACACACTGCATGCACCAGGCCACATCGACATCGTCGACCTGGCCAGGGTGACATTCCTCGATTGTGCGGGAATCAGCGTCCTGGTGGCCGGCCGTAACATCGCCATCCGGCGTGGACGCGGCTACACGGTAATCAATCCGCAGCGGCGCGTGCGCCGGGCCCTGGACCTTACCGGTGTTTCGGAGGAGCTCACGTACCTCCCGCAGCGAGCACCGTCGAGCAGTCGGCCGGCACGATCACCACGGCCCGGGCGGCGCCGACTCGACCAGTGGGCAGAGCTGGCACCACCTGCAGCCGCCGAGCTGAGGCATGTTTCGAGTGGCCTTGACAGCGCTCGCCGATGGCCGACCGCCACACGCGCGACGATCGTCACACGACCGCAGCAGGCAAACCATCCACGGTGGCCGCGAGCACCGCCTGTCGCAGACTGTGATCGCGTTTTCTGCAGCCCAGAGAGGAGCAGGAGAACCCAGGCGAGGCCTGCCTGCACCTGCTGCGCGGCCAGATAGGGCCGAACGTAACCGCTCACCAAGGTGCAGGCGCCGAGATCACCATCCACCGCCGGACCCGCAACGCTCATACCTGAGCATCGACTGATCGGGCCGACCACCAGATCACCCAGCTGCGGCAGCCGCCGCCGCTCACACCCGGAAGGGGACCGAGAGCATGACCATCAACCCAGCCGCTGTGATCGTTGTGGGAGTCGATGGCTCTCCGCAGAGCCTGTCCGCGGTGGACTGGGCAGCCCGGGAAGCGGCCGCCCGGCAGTGCCGGCTGCGGATCGTGCACGCGTTCCTGTGGCCACTGATGGGCGTACCGCTGGAACCGCCGGTGATGGGGCCGCCCTATGCCGGGCTCCAGCAGGCAGCCGAACAACTCCTTCGCGCCGCCACCGACCGAGCCCGCCAGGCCGCCCCCGCCCTGGACATCAGCACCGATCTTCCGGTGTGCGCCCCCGCTGCGGCGTTGATCGACGCCTCCCACGACGCTGCCCTGGTGGTGGTCGGTCACCGCGGCCTGGGTGGGTTCACCGGGCTGCTCGTCGGGTCCGTCGGCGTCCAGACCGCTGCGCACGCCGCCTGCCCCGTCGTCGTCGTGCGCGACAGCCCATCCGGTGCCCCCGATGAAACCGGCCCGGCTACCGGTCAGGTGGTGGTTGGCGTGGACGGCTCGGGCCAGTCGAATCTCGCCGTCGACTTCGCCTTCGCGCACGCGGCGCTGCACCGCCTGGGCGTCGTCGCCGTTCACGCCTACCAGTGGCGGATCGGGAGCTACCACGTGGATTACTTGTACCCAGGGCCTGCCCGGCTGCTCACCGAAGCCGTTGCCGGATACCGCGAGAAGTACCCCGATGTTCCGGTACAGCAGAAGGTCGTCCAGGGAGAGTCCGCCGATGTCCTGGTCGCCGAATCCGCGGGTGCCGCCCTGACCGTCGTAGGATCCCGTGGCCGCGGCGGCTTCACCGGCCTGCTGCTCGGCTCCACCAGCCAGCGCGTGCTGCACCACGCGCCCGGCACAGTGGCCATCGTCCGTACCCAAGCCACCCATGGCGGCGACACGACCCGACCTCGGCAGGGCGTGTCGGACGCCCCGCAACCTGCGCGAGTAGCCACCAGTCCCACCGCACCGGCAGCGCCCCAACCAACCGCCGCCGCGCAACCCGCAGCACGAGACCGGACCGGCGCCGACGCAGCGGGCACGGGCGCACCGCCGGTGTCGTCGTTCGCCAAGTCGCTGTTCACGGGCCGGCTGCCGGCCGCGATGGTGATGCCGTATCCGCGGCTGGCCCGTGACGAGCAGCGCCGCGTCGACGGCCTGATCGGCGACGCCCGGGACTTTCTGGACGCGTGCTACGACCCGATCAAGGTCGAGCAGGAACGGTGGGTGGGCGACGACATTGTGCGCGGGCTCGGTGAACGCGGTCTGCTCGGCCTGTATGTGGCGCCCGAGTACGGCGGGCAGGGCCTGTCGCAGACCGGCTACTGCCGGGTGATGGAGGAGTTCGGCGGCTACGACGGGAGCCTGTCGGTGGTCATGGGGGTGCACCAGTCGATCGGGATGAAACCGATTCACCTGTTCGGATCCGACGATCAGAAGGCCCGTTTCTTGCCCGATCTGGCCGCCGGTCGAAAGCTTGCCGGGTTCGCGTTGACCGAGCCCGGCGCCGGCTCCGACATGCGTGGCATCACCGCCTACGCCGAGCGGCAGGCCGATCGCCAGCATCCCCAGCGAACCCGCCGCCGGCGTGTGGCTGTCGGAGCCGGCCAGCGTCTTGCCGGGGATGCCGAAGCGCTGCATGTGGGTCGGGTGGGAGACACCGTTGCCCGGCTTGGAGTACCACAGTCCGAATCGATGGCAGGCCGAACGCAGGAAGGTATGGTCCTCTGCGTTCTTGCTGTCAGTCTGCAGCAGATTGTGGTCGACGTACTGCACCGACACCTCGGTGCGTGCTCGATCCAGGCCGAGCGCTTCCAGTTCGAGCATCACCAAAGTGCCGGTCGCGTCCTGGGTGAGGGTTTGGTCGATCCGCAGGGCTATCTCTTGCCCCGCGGTCATCTCGCCGGACACCAGGTGGGTGGCGATCAGTTTCTGCGCGACGTTGTGCCCCATGCTGCGCCTCCCGGCTTTCCTCAAGAGTTTGTCGCCACCCGGGCGCTACTCCTGCCACGATGACTCCTCAGCCTGCTGTCGGCCGTCAGCACGATTGCGGAGGTCCGGAGCGTGCGCCCGCGCATAACGGCCTGTTCCATCACGAACTGCCTTGCCGATTGCCGTGGTCAGCGCTGGAGCAGTTCGGCGAGCACTGCTGCCTCGCTGATCTCAGGCTGTTTGGTCGCGGTGAGGAGCGTCAGCATGCCGTCTTGCGCGAGCTTGCGCAGGTGCGTCACCGCGTCCGTCCGTTCGGGGGCTTGGAGCTCGCTGCGATAGCGGCGTCCGAACTCGGCGAAGAGTTCGGGGTCGTGGTGATACCAGGTGCGCAGCTCTGTTGAGGGGGCGACCTGTTTGCACCATTCGTCGAGGCCGGCCTTGGCTTTGGTCAGCCCTCGCGGCCAGATCCG
This sequence comes from Nonomuraea sp. NPDC049750, assembly GCF_040659625.1. Taxonomy (NCBI): domain Bacteria; kingdom Bacillati; phylum Actinomycetota; class Actinomycetes; order Streptosporangiales; family Streptosporangiaceae; genus Nonomuraea; species Nonomuraea sp. NPDC049750. Next base: position 12,551 of record NZ_JBFANB010000017.1, on the reverse strand, counting down.
ATCGACCAGCACCCGGGTGCCGTCGTCTGCCGCCGGTTCTTCATAGACCCGACGCACCTGAATCTTGCTCTTGGCTGTCATTGTTCTGCCTCCTCGCGTTCGTGCGAGTTCCTGGATGGTTCAACGTCTTGACCCGCCGTTGGTTCAGGGCGAAGCGCCGACCAGCGAGCCCAGAGGTGTCCTGGGATCGCCCAGCGCGCTGGTGTCCACCCGTCCGCCCGCGCGCACGAGATCCTGGATGGCGTCGTTGACGTCCCAGATGTTGACGTTCATACCGGCCAGCACCCGCCCGCCGCGTAGCCAGAACGCGACGAACTGGCGTGCCTTGACGTCACCGCGGAAGATCACCTCGTCATATCCATCAGGTTCGACGTAGCCGGAATACTCCATTCCGAGGTCGTACTGATCGGTGAAGAAATACGGCAGCCGGTCGTAGCGGACGTCCTGGCCGAGCATGGCCTTGGCCGCGACCTGCGGTTGGTGCAGCGCGTTGGCCCAGTGCTCGACGCGGATGTGCTTACCCAGCAGATGGTGGAAGGCGTTGGCGACGTCGCCGGCGGCGTAGATGTCCAGGTCGGAGGTGCGTAGTCGCGCGGTAACTTGGACGCCGTTGTCCACCTTTAGCCCCGCGGAGAGCGCGAGCCCGCTGTTGGGGATGATGCCGATTCCGACGATGATCGCGTCGGCGTCGATCCGGGTGCCGTCGGCCAGCCGTACGCCCACGGCCTGGCCGCCGCGGCCGACGATCTCGGCGACCCGCACGCCGCAGCGCAGGTCGACCCCGCGCTCGCGGTGCAGGTCGGCGAAGACCTCGGCGACCTCGCGGCCGAGCACCCGCAGCAGCGGCAACTCCGCGCTCTCCAGGACGGTCACCTCGGCTCCGGCGGCGCGGGCGGCGGCCGCGGTCTCCAGCCCGATCCAGCCGGCGCCAATGATCGCGACCCGGGACGCGGTTGGGAAGACCGTCTTGAGCCGGTCGCTGTCTTCGACCCGGCGCAGGTAGAGCACACCATCCAGGTCGGCGCCCGGAATCGGTAGCTGCCGTGGGGAGGAGCCGGTGGCCAGCAGCAGCTTGGCGTAGCCGATCCGGCTGCCGTCGGACAGCCTCACCTCGTGCTCGGCGGGGTCGATGCCGGTGACCGCCGTGCCGAGGAGCAGATCGACGTCGTGCTCGCCGTACCACGGCTGCGGGTGGACGTAGATCTCCTCCCGCTCGGTGTGGCCCAGCAGGTAGCCCTTCGACAGCGGCGGCCGCTCGTAGGGGCGTTCGCTCTCCTCACCGACCAGCACGATCCGCCCCTGGAAGCCCTCCTCGCGCAGGGTCTGGGCGGCCTTGGCCCCCGCCAGACCTGCTCCGGCGATCAGGTACGTCATGTCAACGGCCATGTCCAGCACCTCTGTCGGTTGCTCGTAGGGTGATGGTCAGTTGCTCGCGCAGCCGGTCCCAGCTCGCCTCGAACGCGGCCACTCCCTCGTCTTCGAGCCTTTGCACGACGTCGTCGTAGTCGATGCCCAGCCGTCGCAGCCGCTCGAGTACCTGCTGGGCGTGCTGGTAGTGCCCGTGTACCGAGTCGGGCGGCACCTGGCCGTGGTCGGCGACCGCGCGCAAGGTGGCCTCGGGCATGGTGTTGACCACACCGGGCGCGACCAGATCGACCACGTAGCGCGTGTCGGGGAAGGCGGGGTCCTTGGTCGAGGTCGAGGCCCACAGCGGACGCGGCGGGCGCGCGCCCGCAGCGTCCAACGCCGTCCAGCGTGGCGAGGCGAGCACCTGCTCGTAGCGTTGATAGGCGAGCCGCGCGTTGGCCAGGGCGGCCTGGCCGCGCAGCCCGGCCGCCTCGACGGTCCCGATCTTGTCCAATCGCGCGTCGACCTCGGTGTCGAGGCGGGAGACAAAGAATGAGGCCACCGAGGCGAGCGCTGACAAATCCCGTCCGGCCCGCAGGGCGCGTTCCATCCCGTCGAGGAAGGCGTTCATCACCGCTTCGTACCGGGACAGGGAGAAGATCAGCGTGACGTTGACGCTGATTCCGTCGGCCAGGCACGCGGCGATCGCCGGCAACCCCTGACGAGCGGCCGGGATCTTGATGAACAGGTTGGGCCGGTCGACCAGCCACCACAGTGCGCGTGCCTCGGCGATCGTCGCCTCGGTGTTGTGGGCGAGTTGGGGGTCGACCTCGATCGACACCCGGCCGTCCACCCCATCGGTGGCGTCATAGACCGGCCGCAGAACATCGCAGGCGGCGCGGACGTCGAACGTGGTCAGCGCCCGCAGGGCCTCCGCGGCATCGACGCCACGCGCCGCCAGGTCGCTCATCTGTGCGTTGTAGGCATCACCGCGCGATATGGCTTTGGCGAAGATGGTGGGATTGGTGGTGACCCCCACCACGTGGTCCCGCGCGACCAGATCCGCCAAACTGCCTGAAACCAGCCGTTCCCGGCTCAGGTCGTCCAGCCAGATCGACACCCCGCGGGCAGTAAGTTCGGCTAGTGGATCGGCCATGGCATGGCTCCCTTTCCTTTCGTGCGGTGATCTACATCCGCTTTCGTTTAGGACTCCACCAGGGCCGCCAGACCTCTTATGACACCGACGCTACGCCGGTGGACGTCAAGCCGAGTTCAGGTGGTTTCCATGACGATGGAGGCCTTCGTCCACCTCCCAGGAAGCACTGAGACCTACCGTTCAGCCAGCACTCCGCTGGACGTGACAGGGTCAAGATGTTGGCTGTCTTGCAGAGGCCGCTCGACCGGTATGGACAGCTCCTCCGCTCGCGCGGCGATGGACGGCGGGGTGGACGTGCCAGTAGTGGCCGGCGCCGGGGCGGCCTCGGGCGGCGTCGCGCGTTCCAGGAAGCGGAGCAACTCGACGGGGAAGGGCAGGACAAGGGTGGAGTTCTTCTCGGCGGCGACTTCGACGACGGTCTGAAGCAGCCGCAACTGCAGCGCCGCGGGGTGCTCGGTCATCGTCTCGGCGGCCTGGGCCAGCTTCTCCGAGGCTTGGAGTTCGCCCTCGGCGGTGATGACCCGTGAGCGCCGTTCCCGTTCGGCTTCAGCCTGGCGTGACATGGATCGCTTCATCGTCTCGGGAAGGGCCACGTCCTTGATCTCGACACGGTCGATGTGCACGCCCCAGCCCACGGCCGGGCTGTCGATCATCAGCTCGAGGCCCTGATTGAGATGCTCCCGGTTGGACAGGAGATCGTCCAGCTCGCTCTTTCCGATGATCGAACGCAGCGAGGCCAGCGCGACCTGCTGGATGGCGGACTCGTAGTCCTGAACATCGACGATCACCCGCACCGGATCGATGACCCGGAAGTAGATGACGGCGTCCACCCGGACGGTCACGTTGTCGCGGGTGATGCCGTCCTGAGGGGGCACCGGCATGGTGATGATCTGCATGTTGACCTTGTGCAGCCGGTCGGCGATCGGCGCGATCAGCGTCAGCCCGGGACCGCGGATTTCGGCGCGGACCTGCCCGAACCGCAAGACGACGCCTCGTTCGAACTGTTTGATGACCCGGACACTCGCGCCGAGCACGATCGCCCCCAGCGTAAGGAGCGCGATCAGCGCGGAGATGACGATGATGTCGATCATTGCATCCTCCGATGCTCTGCCCTCAGCCGGCTTTATCGACGAGGGCCTTCTCTATCTCCTGCCGGGCGCCGTCGGCATCACGGCCGTCCACGGCTACTCTCCCGGCGGTGAGCGCGTGCGTAGCAGACCCACATGGTCAACGCGGCGAACAGCAAAGCGATGAACGGCGATCCGGCCAGCAGCAGAATCACCCCGAACACCGAACTGAAGACGAGCATGACCGTGTACGCCCGCCTGGACAGGTCAGGCGCCGCCGCCCGGCGCAGGCATCGCGCGTCGGTGTCGAAGGACTGGGCGAACTCAGGATCCTCGACCAGCAACCTGCGCTGGATCTCACGCAGTGCTTCGCGTTCGTAGTCGTCGAGCACGACACACCTCCAGGGCGCTGTCGCCAGGTGCGATCTCATCCTCCATCTACCTGGACATTTATATCGTAGCACGATATAAATGGAAGTCCAGACCCCGTTGCCGCAGGCACCCCGCACGTGTGGGAAGGTGCACTTATATCGCATCGCGATATGATTGTGAGAGATTCGAGAGAGGGGCGGCACGGTCGTGGAGGACGAAGCAACGCAACCCGAGCCCCTGACCAAGCAGGACTTCGAGGCGCTGGCCCGGTTCCGTTTCGGGATCCGCACCTATCTGCGCTTCAGCGAGGAGGCGGTGCGCGCTGCCGGCCTGACCCCGCAGCAATACCAGCTACTGCTGGCTCTGAAAGGGTTCCCCGGCCGCGACTGGGCGAGCGTACGGGAACTCGCCGACCGGCTGCTGTTGCGCCACCACAGCGTGGTCGAACTCATCAGCCGAGCGCACAAACAGGGCCTCGTACACCGGGGCGCGCATCCCAGCGACGGCCGGGCGGTGCGGGTGATGCTGACGCCCGAAGGCGAGCGCGTCATGGCGCGCCTGGGCGAGCTACACCGCGACGAACTGCGGCGCATGAACACCGCGATTCTCCCCCCGGTATGGGACAGCGACTCGCAGCCGGACACGCTGTCCCCCCATGCGGCGGCCCGGACGGAGTCCGCCCTACCACGCCACCGCGGCGATCTTGGCGGAGAACTGATCTAAGGCTCGGCCACGCGTCGTCGCCGGCGCGACGCACGCCTTTGGCGGTACGTAAAGGAACGGCATGGACAGGAATGACGCACCAGGCATCAGGGGAAGACGAGCGGCAAGGGCCGTGATCGCCACTCAGGGAGTGGTGCACCATGCACGCGTCGGGAAAGACCCAGGTGGACTGGCTCCACCGGGCCGCAAAGAGTAGGTCATTCCAGACGAACGCATGTATGGCCGGCGCACGCAAGCTGAACCACCAAGTTACGGCATCGGCCTCGCCCAGATCCGGTCAAAGGAAGCGACCATGAATACTCAGACCACGTTGACCATGGAACACGCTCACCTCCTGACCCAGATCACCGACCGAGCCCGGGTCGTCCTGCAGCTCGCCTCGCAAGACCGATGGCCCAGCCAGGAGCTGACGGCGCTGGCCCGCTATCTACGCGCGGAGCTCATCAGGCAGTTCACCGACGAAGAACGGCTACTCTTCCCCGCCCACGAAGCCACCCCCGAACTGTCCCGGCTGGCCCGCGACCACGCACGGCTGCGCGCCTGCGTGGACACCATCGCCGCCGCGGCCCGCGAGCGCGGCACCCGCTCCCCCGCCCAGATCGCCACCACCGTCCGCGACCTGCTCACCCAGCTACACAACCACCTCGCCACCGAGCAGGCCACCCTGACCGCGCCTGGCAGGCCGACGATCTCCACCGCCGCCCTCGGCGCCTGCCCGCACCGCTGGTATCCGCTCACCGAAGGCCCCACGATCGACCTGGACGCGCTGCCCGCCGAGCGGCTGCTCGATGCCATCGGCGACCGGCTGCACAGGCTGCCCCGCGGGGAACACCTCGACCTGTATTCCCGCACCGACCCGGGCAAACTCTGCGACGCCCTGGCGACCAGCCAAGACGACTACGGCTTCACCTTCCTGGCCTACGGGCCGGACCAGTGGCGGGTACGCGTCACCCGCCGACTCGAAAGGTGATCCGCATGGCCGTCACCGAGCACGTCACCTCTGCCGCCCTGACTCGCACCGCGAAGGGTCGGCTCCTGGTGTCCTGGCTATCATCGACGGACCACAAGGTCATCGGCTATCTCTACCTGATCACCTCATTCGGCTTCTTCCTGATCGGCGGGGCCATGGCCATGGTGATCCGGGCCGAGCTGACCCGGCCGGGACTGCAGTTCGTCACCACCGAGCAGTACAACCAGCTCTTCACCATGCACGGCACCATCATGCTGCTGCTGTTCGCCACCCCGCTGTTTGCCGGATTCACCAACGTCATCATGCCGCTGCAGATCGGCGCACCCGACGTGGCCTTCCCCCGCCTCAACGCGGTCAGCTACTGGCTGTTCCTGTTCGGCGGACTGATCGCCATCAGCGGGTTCATTACCCCAGGAGGCGCGGCAGCCTTCGGCTGGTTCGCCTACACACCCCTGTCCAGCGCGATCAGCTCGCCGGGAATCGGCGGCGACCTGTGGATCATGGGCTTGAGCCTGGCCGGTCTCGGCACGATCCTGGGATCCGTCAACTTCATCACCACGATCGTGGGCATGCGGGCGCCGGGCATGACCATGTTCCGGATGCCGATCTTCACCTGGAACGTGCTGCTGACCTCGATGATGGTGCTGATGGCCTTCCCCGTACTCGCCGCCGCACTGCTGGCCCTGGAAGCCGACCGGAAACTGGGCACGCACATCTACGACGCGAGCAACGGCGGCGCGATGCTCTGGCAGCACCTGTTCTGGTTCTTCGGCCACCCCGAGGTCTACATCATCGCGCTGCCGTTCTTCGGCATCATCACCGAGGTCCTCCCGGTCTTCAGCCGCAAGCCCGTATTCGGCTACATCGGGCTGGTGTCGGCCACGATCGCGATCGCCGGACTATCGATGACCGTGTGGGCGCACCACATGTTCGGCACGGGCCAGGTGCTGCTGCCGTTCTTCTCGTTCATGAGCTTCCTCATCGCAGTGCCCACCGGGGTGAAATTCTTCAACTGGACCGGCACCATGTGGCGAGGACATCTCAGCTTCGAAACCCCGATGCTGTTCGCGCTCGGCTTTTTGATCACCTTCCTGTTCGGCGGACTAACCGGCGTGATTATGGCCTCCCCGCCGCTGGACTTCCACGTCACCGACAGCTACTTCGTGGTCGCGCACTTCCACTACGTCGTGTTCGGAACCGTGGTGTTCGCGATGTTCGCCGGCTTCTACTTCTGGTGGCCGAAAATGACGGGCAGGCTACTCAACGAGACCTGGGGAAAGCTTCACTTCTGGACGCTGTTCGTCGGCTTCCACACCACCTTCCTGATCCAGCACTGGCTCGGCGCACTCGGCATGCCCCGGCGTTACGCCGACTACAGCCCCGCCGACGGCTTCACCACGCTCAACGCCGTATCATCAGCGGGCGCATTCCTGCTCGGGGCGTCCACACTGCCCTTCCTCTACAACGTCTGGCGCACAGCACGCGGCGCGCGCCGCCCACTGCCGGATGACCCCTGGGGATTCGGCAACTCACTGGAGTGGGCCACCTCGTGCCCGCCACCGCGGCACAACTTCACCGCCCTCCCGCGCATCCGATCCGAACGCCCCGCCTTCGACCTCCACTACCCACACGAGCCCCCGAGCTGATCTGTATGGCTCTTCCCAGGTCCCCTTCTCGTACGGTTGACCCGCCGATACTTGGTGATCAACTGCGATGACGCCGATGCGGCTCTAGCAGTCACTCCTCCCCGAGGACGGTGTGCAGACGAGCATGTCGAGCAGGATGTCGATGTTGCCGATCGCATGGACAAAGCACTCGCGGGCGGCTTCTATCGCCGCGACGTGCCCCGCGGCCTGCTTCACGCTGGGCACCTGACCTGCCGCGACAACGCCGGGCAACCGATCGAGCCCTCGGCAGCTTGCGCGGCGGCCACCGGAATGGGACCGGTGCTCGGGTCCTGGGCGATCAGCCGTAGTGGCCCGAGCACCCGCAGCGTCTGCCACTGCAGGAAGCCGGTCAGCTTGACCGGGTGTCAGTGACGCCCACGCTGACCAGCTGCTGATCGTGCGCCTCGGCCAGGTCCACCGCGCCGTCGGCGAGCGTCTCGGCGAGCATCGCCTCGACCTGAGCCGCTCCGAGCAGCGTTGGCCAGCCGCACCTGGTAGCGCCGGTGGCCGAGCCGGGCCTGTTCGGCCTCGTGTTCAGCCTGGCTGCCCTTCCCCTTGTATATGCCCAAGGCCATCAGGGCGGCAGCCAGCTGCTGCACGGAGGCGGACTGCTCCGAACGGGGCGTGGCGGCGCTCATGGCGCTCACCGTAGTGCCGCCGGAATCCCGGCGGGGACATATCCGGGCAACTGCCGGTTCACCGCTCGATCGCGACGCACGCTCAGGCCGGGCCGGCGGGGAACAACACGCGCGACTCCAGGTCCAGACGGGTCACCGGAGCCTGCTCCGGCGGGGTCAGGTTGATGATCCAGTTGCCGAACCAGCGGACGGTGTGGGTGATGTAAGGGGAGACAGTGGCCAGGTCGTCAACGTCCACACTCTCGCCCTCGGCGGCGAGCTGGTTGGCAGCGTCGGTGATGTCGCAGGCGGTCGAGTAGATCACACAATTCGCGATCAGCTCGTTAAATTTGATCACCTTCTCCTGGTAGTCGGGGTCGTTGTGGCCGATCAGCTTGCCGCCGAACATCAGCCAGTCGGCGAAGCCGTGGAAGGCTTCGGTGCGGTTGGTGATCGCGGTGATCTGCTCGCGAAGCTCGGGCTGCGACAGATAGCGCAGCAGCGTGATCGTGCGGATCGCCCGCCCCAGCTCGCGAAAGGCCCGATACAGCCGGTTCTTTCGCGAGTGGTTGCCCAGGCGGCGCAGCAGCGTCACCGATGACAACCGGCTCTCCCGGATGGAGATCGCGGTACGCAGCAAGTCCGTCCAATGCGTCTGGATCAGCGCCCAGGCGATCACCTCCTGCCCGAACAACGGCTCGATGTGGGTGTTGTCAATCCCCTTCAAATAGAGCTTGGTCATGGTCCTCGACCAAGGTCGATGAGGTCATGCGAGTCACGGTGGCAGGCTGGGCATCGCCACAGCATGGCGATCAGCGTGGTCTGGAGATGGGACACGACCTGGTAGAGGTTCAGGCCGTGTGCGTTCCTTTTGGGTTGAGGCGCTGTTCCAGGCAGAACAGGTGGGCTGCCGAGACGAGGGTGACATGGTGGTGGAATCCGGCGTAACCACGGCCTTCGTAGTCGCCCAGGCCGAGGGCCTGTTCCATTTCGCGGTAGTCGGTCTCGATGGACCAGCGGCTGGTCGCATGCTTGACCAGCGTCGATAGCGGAGTGTCGGCGGGCAGGTCGGTGATCCAGGCGCGAAAGATCTCCGTGTCGTGCTGGTGTCGCCAGTGGACCAGTAACAAGTGCTTGGGCAGCAGACGGTGCTCGGTGTTCGCGATATAGCCTCGTTCGATGATCCCGGCGATGTGCACCGGGATGGCGACGAACCACCCCGTACGAGCCGGGTGATTCGTCGTCTTGCGGCGGTAGACGAACTGGCGCGCCCGGTACTGGTTGGCGCGGGCTAGTTGGCTGACTCCGATGGCGGGCCGGCGCTTGGCCCAGGGGCTGATCGGCGCTCCGGTGGCCGGCAGGACGGTCGTGTCGCCGTTGACCGCCACCAGCCAGCGGATATCGCGCTGGGTGAGTCCGTTGCGGAAGGCGACGTTGGTGCCGTAATCGCTGTCAGCGATGATCAGGGACGGCCTCAGTCCCCATCCGGCGGCCTCGTCCACTAACTCCAGTGCGATCTGTTGTTTGGTGCGATGCACGAGTGCGGGCGGGATGCCGCTCGTGGTCCGGCGTTCAGGATCGTCGGCCCATGCCTGCGGGATGAATAACCGCCAATGCAGAGGGGTGGAGCCGAGGTCGGACACGGCGTGTATCGAGACGGCGACCTGGCACAGGTGCTGCCCCCGTTCGCCGCAGTGCTGCACGATCGCTCCCGCGGTGCCGTGGCCGTAGCGGACGAAGGGGTGGTCGTCGATCAGCCACGCCGCTGGATCGATCACCGCGACTGCTCGCGCGGCGATCCGACGCATCACATCGGTGTAGTTCCAGGTGGACTGAGCCATGAAGTGGCCGAGGTTCTGCCGGGGCAGGCCCAACCGGCCGGCCATCGGCTCCACCGATTTCCGTTTTCCGTCGAGCATCAGCCCGCGCAGATACTGCTGGCCGTATCTGCGTTGGCCCTGGTAGCCGAGGTACTTGAAGATGTCACGGGTGAACTCCGTGAGATCCTCATTCAGCGCTTCGACAGCTTGTAAGTCCATGCACCTACGGTGACCCCGCCGGACAAGGCCGTTCAGCTACACCTATACCGCTGAACAGATCGGGGACCATGACCAAGCCCTGTCAAAGCGTGGAGACGGTCCTATGCCACAGCGGCCCTCAGCAGGGCCGTTGATGCTTGCCTCTTCTCGATCATCTGACGCTCGAATGTGACAGGCGGCAGCCCGTCGTTGGCACCGTGCCTGCGCTTGACGTTGTAGAAGTCCGCGATCCAGGTCGCAATCTTCAGCCGGGCCTCCGCGCGAGTGCGGAAGTGGTGGCGGTGCACGAACTCGACCTTCAGGGTGCTGTTGAGCGATTCGGCGGCTCCGTTGTCGAGCGCGCACCCGACCCGGCCCATCGACTGCACCACCCCATGCTTGCGGCATTCGGCCTGAGAGGGCGGATCGCGAGCCGATACCCCTGATGCCACAGTGTGATCGAGTGAATCTGTAGCGTTATGCCTGGCTGGTGAGCGTGGATATGCTGGGATGGCCGGGTGAGTGAGCGCAAGCCGTACGCCAGCGACTTATCCGATGAGCGGTGGACCCTGATCGAACCGGTGATCACCGCGTGGAAGGCCTCCCACCCCTCCGTCAGCGGCCACCAGGGAAAATATGAAATGCGGGAGATCGTTAACGCGCTGCTGTACCAGAGCCGGACCGGCTGCCAGTGGAGCCTGCTGCCCCACGACCTGCCCCCGCGTAGCGCGGTCATGTACTACTACAACCTCTGGCGCGCCGATGGCACCGACAAGGCCATCCACGACCTGCTGCGCTTCCAAATCCGGGAGAAAAAGAGACGATTAGCCGACCCGAGCCTGGTCGTGCTCGACACCCAGAGCAAGCACGCCGCGGCAGGAGTCCCCGCCACCACGACCGGCAAGGACGCGGCCAAGAAGGTACCCGGCCGCAAGCGGGGCCTGGCCGTGGACGTGCTGGGCCTGGTCATCGCGGTGGTGGTCGCCGCGGCCTCGATCCACGACAACGCCATCGGCAACGCGCTGCTGGACCGTGTCGTCGCCAACACCGGCGGCACGGTGACCAAAGCACTGGTCGATCAAGGATTCAAGAACACCCTCGTCGCCCACGGCGCCGACCTGGGGATCGACGTCGAGGTCGTCCAACGCAACCCCGCCGACCAGGGGTTCGTCCCACAGCCCAAACGGTGGGTCGTCGAGCAGACCTACGGGATCTTGGACCTGCACCGCCGCCTGGTCCGCGACTACGAACACGATCCGGCCAGTTCCGAATCGCGGGTGTACTGGGCGATGACCGACGTGATGACCCGCCGGCTGACCAGCACCTCCACCCCCACCTGGCGCCTCACGTGAACGCCCTCGACCCCGACCCCGGCACCTGGCTGCTGGACCGGATCGACGCCCACGAGAAGACCCTCACCAGCCAGATCGAACAGGCCCACGCCCAGATCGAGGAGCTGACCGGCCGCCTGCGGGAACTCGACCAGGACCTCGATCACCTCCGGATCACCCGCAAGACCCTGCTCGTCCTGGCCACCGCGCCCGATCCGGCACCGCCGCCGCCACCGACTCCCATGGTCCCCGACCATCCCGCCTACCAGCAGATCCTCACCCTCATGATCGGCACCGGCCAGCCCACACGGGCACGTGACCTCTGCCTGGCCCTGGACCTGCCCCTGGAGCGGAAGAACATCGAGAACACCCGCGCCAAACTTAAACGCCTGGTCAGCCTGGGCGTTCTCGTGGAAATCGAGCCGGGATTGTTCGCTCAGCCGCGTCCGTAGCCCGGCCACGAGTCCGTGACCAGCTCTCCTCCTGCAGCGCAAGCGATCAAAGGGACATCAGCTCACGATCCGCCCTCTGATAGCGGGCGGCGGTATATTCCGAGCCGCGATCCGAATGGAAGATCACCCCGTCCACGTCGCCGCCGCGCGTGACCACGGCCATCTGCAACGACGCGACCGTCAGCGCCGCGTCATGGTGCTCGGACATGGCATAACCGAGCAGCCGACGAGAGAACAAGTCCTCGACGGAGGCCAAGTACAGTGGCCCCTCATCGGTGACGATCATCGTGACGTCGCCGACCCACAGCACGTCCGCAGCGGCCGCGGTGAACTTCCGGCGCACCAGATCCGGCGCGGCCGGCCGCTTGCCCTGCCGGGTCAGCGAGCGCGGCTTCTTCGGTCTCCGCCCGGCCAGGCCGAGCTCGGCCATCCGCTTGGCCACGGTGTTCTCCGACAGTTTCCAGCCCTCGGCTCTGAGGTCCTGGGTGATGCGTGGGGACCCGTAGGTGCCGCCGGAGGCGGCGAAGTGTCGTTTGATCTCCTCGTCCAGGTGGGTGCGCCGCTCTTGCCGAGCCGTTGGCCTGCGGTTCTTCCATTTGTAGAACCACGAGGACGAAACACCCAGCGCCCGGAAGCTGATCTTGTGGGGGACACCAAACTCGGTCCTTTGGGACTCGATGAACTCCACCACGGTCATCGGTTCAGCGAGTCCTTGACCCATAGGACCACGGATCGTTTGAGGACTGTGAGACTGAAGAGGCACCGCCCGACAAGCCAGGGTCTGACCCAGTTTGAGACTGGCCGGCGTGCCTTGGTGATGACCTGTCGCCC
>NZ_JBFANB010000016.1:0-243609 GCF_040659625.1 Nonomuraea sp. NPDC049750 | reverse complement strand
CTTGTTCACCGCGAACCCCAAGGACTTTGACGGCCTGGAACGGCTCGTGAACGTGGTCGCCGTGACGCGACCTTACGGCGCGACGGGTTAGCCTCGGGAGCGGAATGAACGTGATCGACAGCCTCGTCAGGCCGACCAGGGAAGACGACACATATTCCACCGCCTCCAGTGGCGCGAAGGAACATCTGTATGGGACACCCGCAGCTTCCGCGACATACAGACGCCCCCGCACCCATGGCGGGCGCGGGGGAGTTGATTGTGCGAGGTGGTCGTCGGAGACGAACCTCTGGCAATTAGCTGAAAGGCACCTATATACGTCTTTCAGAGAGGCGGCGCGCTTGCGTTCTTTGCGGTGGCGACGACCAATGGTGAGAGCCGGCGTCGGCGACCGGGCGCGGGCCGAGGAGGCGGAGGTGCGGCCGTGGATCGACGCGGCGGGCGCCGCTCTCGCCCGACCGGCACTGCGGTGAACCGGGTGCCTCGGGATGGGGGCGACTGTCCGGCGGCGAGGATCGAGGCCGGGACCCGTCACCCGGCGAAGGCTTCCCGGAGGAACTCGACGATCTCCGCCCGCGCGGCCTTGGCCTGCGGCACCACACCCGGCATGCTGAGGAACGCGTGCGTCGCTCCCGGATATTCGGTGAGCCGCGCGGGCGTCCCGGCCGCCCGCAGCCGTTCTGCGTAGCAGCGGCCGTGATCGGCCACCGGATCGATGGTCGGCACCACCACGAGCGCTGGGGCCAGCCCGCTCAGGTCGTCGGCGTACAGCGGCGACAACGCGCGAGGATCCGTCCCCGGCGGAATGGCGAGCTGCTGGAAGAACCGCATCTGGGTCAAGGTGAGGGCCGGGCTGTTGGCGTACTGGCGCATCGAGGCGTGGTCGAATCCCGCCGAGGTCAGGTCGACAGGGGAGTTGGCCAGCACCTGCGCCCGCAAGGGCAGGCCGGACTCCCTGGCCCGGATCGCGGCCAGCGCGGTGACCATCGAGCCGGTGCTCTCGCCGAAGACGGCGGTCCGCGCCGGGTCGATGCCCCACTGCGCGGCATGCCGCACCACGTGCCGCAGTACGTCCCAGCCGTCGTCGACGGCCGCCGACAGCGGAGTATCCGGGTCGAGGAGGCGGTGCTCGACCGAGGCGACGACCGCGGGCAGCTGGGCGGCGAGGTGACTGTTCACCCAGTCGCTCTGCACGGCCGTACCCACGAACCCGCCTCCGTGCACGTGGAGTACAAGTGGCAGGCATTCGCCGCCGTGCCCGAGCGAGGGCCGGTACACCCGGACCCGGAGCCGGCGGTCGGGTAGCGCGACCTCTTGCCACTGGATCATGGCGCCGCGGTCAGGGAACCCGGTGATCAGCCGCGCCAGACGGGAGGCCCGCTTGCGGTTCACCGTGTCGCGGAGGGTGACCAGCTCCTCGGCCGTCATCCCCGACCAGTTCGGCTCCTTCCGCAGGGCATGCATCAACCGGATGCCCAGCGGCGGCCGCTCCGTACCGGTGGCCTCGCTCATCTGTCCCCCTGGTTTCGCTACGGCAAGTATCGATACCGATGGTAGCGCAAGGGGATATCGTGTGAGCATGACCCGAACGACCACATCCGCCAGGCCACCCGGTCGCCCACGAGCCGGCCTCAACGACGTGGTCTTCGCCGCGACGCTGAGCACTGTGCACGAGCTCGGGTACGCGAGTGCCACCGTCGACCGCATCGCCGCCGCGGCCGGCGTCGCGAAGACGACGATCTACCGTCGCTGGCCGTCGAAGGGCGCGCTGATCGTGGACTGCCTGCTGGACGCGTTCGGCCCGGTGCCGCTGGAGGGCGTCAGCCGGGCCGAGCTCATGTCCTCGGCCATTCACTGGATCGCGGCGAAGATCGGCGAGCCCGGGGTGGGTGACGCGTTCGCGGGCGTGTTCAGTGACGCTGTCAGTGATCCGGCCGTACGCGAGATGCTGTCCGCGCGGTTGCAGGACCCGTACCGGCTCGCGCTCCAGGAAGCGCTGGGCGAGCCGGAGAGCCGGGTCCTGTTCTTCATTGACGTCGTCGTCGGTACCTTGCTGCACCGGATGGGCATGACCGGCGAGCCGATGGTCGACGCCGACGTGGCCGCGCTGGTCGAGATGGTTCTGGCGCACTTCGCTGATGGTGCTGATCCGAACTAGACCTGCTGTTTTAGTACTGCACCCACAGGTAGTAAAGGCCCGGGGCGTTCCAGTTGGTCGGGATGACGGTTTCGCAGTCGTACTGGCGCCAGGTGTGGTTGGTCTGACCGTCGTAGCCGATCCCGGCGCATTGGTCGGGCCAGCCATAGGTGCCCTGCTTGACATAGCCGGGTATTTCGGCCTGTGCGGGCGAGGCGAAACTGAATGCGGTGACGAGGGTGGCCGCAGCCAATGTGAGCGCGGCTAGGGGGCGCGACTTCATACAGGAAAGTTAACTAATAATTTAATGATAGGCAATGCACCGCTCCCGTTCCGGCGAACAACCCCTGACCGTTTTGTTGCTATTCGTTCTGTATGTTCGGTAGTCCAGCCCCGTACACGGACTCTGACGCGAGGAGGGACGCATGGCGCGGCTGGTATCGGTCAACGTGGGTCTTCCGCAGGACGTCGCCTGGCAGGGCAAGACGGTGCGTACCGGCGTGTGGAAGTACGCCGTCGCCGGCCCGCGGATGGTGCGGCGGCTCAACGTCGACGGTGACGGCCAGGGGGATCTGGCCGGGCACGGCGGTGAATACCGCGCCGTCCTGGTCTACCAGCTGGACTCCTACCGCCACTGGCAGGAGTACCTGGGCCGCGACGACTTCGTCTACGGGCAGTTCGGGGAGAACTTCACCGTCGACGGGCTGCCGGACGACGAGGTCCGCATCGGTGACCGGTTCCAGGTGGGCGAGGCGCTGTTCGAGGTCACCCAGCCGCGGGTCACCTGCTACCGGGTGGGGTTGCGGATGGGCGAGCCCCAGATGGCCGCGTTGCTGGTGTCCCACCGGCGTCCGGGGTTCTACCTGAAAGTCCTCGTCGAGGGCCGGGTGGAGGCGGGGCAGGAGTTCGTCAAGGTCGACTCCGGTCCCGAGGAGGTGACGGTCGCCGACATCGACGCGCTGCTGTACCTGCCGGGCCACTCCCGTCGGCAGCTCGCGCGGGCGCTGCGCATTCCCGCTCTCAGCCCTGGCTGGAGAACGTCATTGGAGGCGCTGCTCGACCAGGCCGACGGCGCTTCCGGCGCGGCGGGCGGCAACGCGGGGTTGGCCCCCGCCGTCTCTCCGCCGCCGGCCTGGCCGGGGTTCCGGCCGCTCCGGGTGAAGCGGATCGAGGCGGAGAGCGCCAGCGTGTTCTCCGTGACGCTGGCCGCCCCCGACGGTGGCTCGCGTCCTGCCGCCTCCGACGGTGACCCGCGTCCTGCCACGCCCGGCATCGACCCGCTCCCTGCCGCGCCCGGCGGCGGCCCGCTTCCTGCCGCGTTGCCGGGCCAGTTTCTCACCGTTCGGGTGCCATCCGAGGGCGGCGGGCCGTCGCTCATCCGCAGTTACTCGCTGTCCGGCCCGCCGGGCGGCGCGGAGTATCGCCTCAGCATCAAGCAGGAGCCGCACGGGGTGGCCAGCGGATACCTGCGTGCCCATCTGCGTACCGGAGACGTCCTCGAATGCGCGGCCCCGCGAGGCGCCTTCACGCTCGTGGCCGGTGACGGTCCCGTTGTCTTCATCTCGGCGGGCATCGGCGCCACCCCCGTCATGGCCATGCTGCACACGCTCGCCGCCGAGCGATCCTCTCGTGAGGTGTGGTGGCTGTACGGCGCGCGAGACGGCACCGAGCACCCCTTCGCCGACGAGAGCCGCGACCTGCTCGGCCGGCTGGCGAACGCGCACCGGCACGTCTGCTACAGCCGCCCGGCCCCAGGCGACCGGCAGGGCGTCGACTACCACTCCAGGGGCCGGCTCTCCCTCGACCTGCTCTGCGGCCTCGGCCTGCCACGCGGCGCCGACACGTACGTGTGCGGCCCTCCCGCGCTCATGCGGGACCTCCCGGTCGCGCTCGCCGCCTCCGCGCTCGCTCCTTCCCATGTACGTACGGAGATCTTCGGCGCCGGTCCGTCTCTGACTCCTGGTGTCACCAGCGCTTCGGTGGCTCCCGTACACCCGCCCGCGGGTCCGCCGGGTGACGGGCCCGCGGTCTCCTTCGCGCGCAGCGGGCTGACGGTGAGCTGGAGCACCGCGTACATGAGCCTGCTGGAGCTCGCCGAAGCCTGTGACGTGCCCACCCGCTGGTCATGCCGTACCGGCGTATGCCACAACTGTGAGAGCGGCCTGCTGGCCGGAAGCGTCGACTACTCGCCTGAGCCGCTCGACGCGCCCGCCGAAGGCGACGCGCTCATCTGCTGCTCCCGGCCACGTGAGGACGTCATCCTGGACCTTTGACACTCCCCGGTCTTCGGACCTCAGGTGCCGCCCTTGGCCTCCATCAGCAGGTCGAGGTGTGTCTGGACGATGGGCTTGGCATCGGTGGCGAGCTGCTTCACCTCCGGCGAGGATCCCTTCCGCAGTTCCTTGGCGCCGTTGGCGAGACTCTGGCGGTGCCCGGCGATCTGCGCGGCCAGCCATGCTCGGTCGAATGCTTCGCCGCTCTTGGCGGCCAACTCCCCGAGCTGGCGGCGCTGGACCTCGCTCGGCTTGTCGGGCAGGTCCACCCCTACCTGCTTGGCGACCCGGGTCACGTCGTCGTCCATCTTGGTGTGATCGCTGACCAGTTTGGCGCCCAGTTCCCGGACCGCCTTGCCGGCGCCCATGTCCTGGGCGGTCTGTCCGGCCTGGATCTCGGCCAGGTTGCCTTGGTGCGCCTGCCGGAGGAAGGTCCGGTCCTGTTCGTTCACGTCCAGGGGCGTGCGCGCGCCGGCGGCCGCGTGAGGCATCACGGCAATCGCAAGGGCGAACATGATGGGGATGATCGCTTTGGGCATTGAATGTCCCCCTTTAGTCGGTTTGTCCGTCCCGACTTGGTGCCCTCCGCTGGCTCCAGACGAACTCATGTGTGATCAAAATGAACGCATGGGTCGTACTGAACCGGCCGCCAAGCGCCTGCTCGTGGGCACCGTGATTTCGGCCGGGGTAGCGGTCATCCGGCGAAGCTGAACTTCGGCGACTGCTTCGCGTATGCGCTGGCGAAGGCCGCTGGGGAACCGCTGTTGTACAAGGGTAAAGATTTCTCGCATACAGATGTGACTTCTGCCCTGTAGGGCCGAGGAGTGGAAGAGGTGCCACGCTTCTACGGCCTTCAAGACAGGGCCCCCATCACGAAAAGTGCCTGTCCACTCGGCTGCATGATCGTTATCAGGCGCCGGTAGCTTGATCGGATATGTCCCTGAGTGCAGGTGGCCTCGGCTAGGACCGTGGGCCTTCCAGGGGCGAAGGTGTCCCATGAAGCGATGGAGGCATGATGCGCTGGGTCTGGCTGCCGTTACTTCTCGTCCTGAGCGGGTGCTCGATCACGTTGCCCTTCTGGCCGCTGCCCATCAGCTCTCCGACGCCTGACAGTGAGGCCGTGATCCCGGCGGAGTCTGTCAGCGAGAAGCGGAGCGTGGTGCGCATCTCTGGGCTGGCGCAGTCATGTGGCAGGAAGCTCGAGGGGCGGGTTTCGTATACGCGCCCCAGCGCGTAGTGACTGTGGCGCACGTGGTGGCGGGGGTCTTGGAGTCCGTCACCGTCACGGCCGACGACGGCAAGGCCTATAAGGCGCGTGTCGTCGCCTTCGATCCGGACGTTGATGTCGCGGTCCTGTACGTACCAGATCTGTCCGTGCCTGCGCTGCGCATCACCGAGGCGCCGCCCGGCGGCAGGCGCGCCGCTGGTCCTTCCCGTGGGTTCGCCCTGCCCGCCGAGGAACTCCTGCCCATCAACCAAGGACGCGAGTGATGCCACAAGGCGGGTCTCGACCCGCCAGTGCGATTGATGATCTGCGAGGTCAGTTGTACGGGTCGCGGCTTCGGCGCTGCTCGTATTCGCGCTGTTCGTACTCGCCGGGACGTTCGTACCCGCGCCGCACGTGTCCCCTGGGCTCGTGACCTCGGGGCTCATGTCCCCGCTGGTCGTATCCCCGCTGGTCGTATCCGCGGGGCTCGTAACCTTGCGGCTCATATCCCCGGGGCTGCTCGTACGGGTACGGGTCGGGGTCCGATACGTGCTCGAAATCCATGGCCGTGCGGCCGATCGAGGCCAGGAGCGAGAAGATGGCGATGCCGACGACGAGGTTGATGGCGGCCGTGGCGATCTGCCTGATGAGGTCCACGGAGTACATGAACGGCAGGATCGTGATGATCACCGTGAAGAGCCCGGCGATCCAGCCGAAGAACTTGGTCGGCTCCGGCGTCGACAGCATGAGGACATAGAGCAGCAGCGTCGCGACGAGCGCGGCCGTGGCGGCCGAGATCGCGTATCCCGTGATCGCCGTGCTGCCGTAAGCGGAGTTCCCGTACGGAGTCAGCGCGCGGATGCCCAGGAGCCGGTTGCTGATCATGGCTCCGACGACCACGATCAGTGCGGCCACCACGGCGGCGGCCACGCCGCCTCCCCACACTCGCGCCGGATTGACTCTCGGCCGGGCCGACCCCGAGTGGCGATCATGGCGGTCATGGGAGGGATATGACATGCGAATCACCTTTGTCGCGAAGGCTGATCAAGCACTTACGGAACCCTACACGCGCTGTCAAGAGCGGATGACGCGCCGTGCGCGTGGTGGATCCCGTAGATCGCCTCGCTTCTCGGTCCCCAGCTCAGTCCCCAGCTCATAGGAATCGGTCCCCGAATGGCCAAGGGGTTTAATGGCCGCCCCTTCTCCGATAGCGTCGTCGGCGCGATTCCCGGCTGACGGTAGGAGGGAAATCGGTGTCTGAGCCCTATCCCCGTGAAGGAACGCCCGCCCCGCCGCGGCGGTCCACACGCTGGGTGCGACGCTGGGCCGTGGCGATGCCCGCCGCATGGATCGTCGGCATCCTGTGGATCGTCATGTACTACGTGGATCCCGCCTTCCCGGTTCTCGGTGAGTTCGGGAATTGGAATCTGTTGATCGGGTTCGGGCTGCTATTGCTGGGTGCGGTGTTCGGGTTGTTCCTGTTGGTGGCCTTGGTCATGTCGGCGCGCCGCCGCCCCTGAGAAGGGCCTATGTGACCGTACGGAGGAGCCTTCACACCGAGTCGGTCAGCAGGCCTTGTCGCGGTTCGGCAACTGGCCGGTGGTCAGGAAGCCGGTGACGGTCTGGTCGCCGCAGGCGTTGCCGTTGGCGAGGTAGGCGCCGTGGCCGCCGGAATCGACGCTGACCATGCGGGCCCGCTGCCCGAACGCCTGCCGCATCTTCAGCGCGCCGCTGTACGGCGTGGCCGGGTCACGCAGGTTCTGGATGAGCAGCACATTGGCCGGGCCGCGCGAGCCGACCCGTACGGGCGACTCGGCGGGCTTGACGGGCCAGTACGCGCACGGCCCCATGTTGACCGGCATGCCCGCCGTGAGCGGGTGGGCGATCCGGTCACGCGCCACCTGCCGCTGGAACTTGGCGACCGAGCCCGTCCACTCCACGTCGTTGCACATGGTGGCGCCGGCGTGCGCGGCGGTGTTCTGCAGGACGGCCGGCGGCGGCGTGTTCGCCGGAGGCAGTTCGGCGGAGGTCAGGGCGGCATGCATGAGTCCGGCCAGCATGGGGAAGTTCGCGTCGGAGTAGAGCGCGTTGAGCATGGTCTCCCGGAGGAGGTTGCCGTTCAGCTCCTCGGGGTTGGCGCCCGGCCACGGCAAGGGCTTGCGGTCCAGGTCGGCCGCGAGCTCCAGGAAGGTGCGCCGGACCGCCGCCGCGTCCGTACCGAGGCCGTAATCGGCGTCACGGGCCGCGGCCCAGGTGGCGAAGTCGGGGAAGCGATCCTCCACGCCGACGGAGTAGTTGGCCAGCCACTGCCGCGCCACCCGGCTCGGATCGGGATCGTCGTTGCTGTCCAGAACGACCCGGTCCGTACGCTCGGGGAACATGGTGGCGTAGACCGCGCCCGCGTAGGTGCCATAGGAGACGCCCCAGTAGGAGATCTTCTTCTCGCCCAGCGCCCGGCGGATGGCGTCGATGTCCCTGGCCTCGTTACGCGTGCTGATGTGCCGGATGAGCGGGCCGCCGTTGCGGGCGCAGGCCTCGGCGATCCTGCGCGACCAGGCGGCGTTCTCCGCGATGCCGCCGTCGGCGTCGGGGTACGGCTTGAGCTTGGTGAACGAGAGGTCACCGGTCGCCAGCCCGCAGGAGACAGGGGAGCTCTGGCCCACGCCACGCGGGTCGAACCCGATGATGTCGAAGCGGTCGAGCACGTCCTGCGGCAGCCGCTTGACCTGGACACTCGGCCGGTTCAGGCCCGGGCTGCCCGGCCCGCCGGGGATGATCAGCAGCACACCACGGCGCGACGCGGGTTTGGCGATCCTGATCCGCGACACCGCCAGCGAGATCGCCGGCCCACCGGGCGCCTGATAGTCCAGGGGAACCTTCAGCGTGGCGCACTCCTGTCGCGCGTCGACACCGGGCCCGGCGGGGCAGGCGCTCCACGAGACGGCCGCCGCCTGCGCGGGGGTCACGAGGGCGGTGGCAAGGATGGCGGTGGCCGCTGCGGCGGCGGACAGTCTTGCGAGGTTTCGCATCAGGGGTCCTCTTCAATGATCGTTCGGCTTGCGTCACCGAATTCAGTGATCGTTCGGCTTGCGTCAACGACTCTGCCGAGGCGCGGATCTCCGAACCAGAGACCGCGTCACCGAAGACCCATGACCTCCTCATAAAACGGACAACCCGTAGGCTTGCCCCCGATCTGACACGGGAGAGTGAGTTGTCGCAGGTTCCGGTGCCGCGCCTGGCGCGGGGGATCGTGGTCGTGGTGCTCGCCGGGTTCGCGTCCGTCTATGTGCTGGCGGGGTCCCCTCTCGCGATCGTGGCGTTCGGGCTGCAGCTCGTCTACGTACTGCGCTCCCTGCGGCGGTTCAGGGGGCCGTGGCTGCTGGTCCTACAGGCGGTGGTCGGTTACGTGGCCACGCTCGGCTTCGGCACCTCCGTCGGGATCCTCGGCTTCCTGGGCGGATCGCTGCTGCTGACCCCGGCGTGGCCGTTGGCCCCGCTGGTGGCGGTCAGCGCCGCCGTCGTCGGTCCGGCGGACCCCGCGATCAGCATGGTGCTGATCGCCCTGGTGATCTACGGCCTCACCCGGCTCACCGATCGGGTGGACGAGATGTACGCCGCCCGGCTCGCGCTGGCACTGGCGGCGGCGGCCGAGGAGCGGTTGCGCATCGCCACCGGGCTGAGCGACGGCCTCGGCAGAGGGCTCACGGCGATCGCCGCGGGCGTACGGTCCGCCCTGGATCGACCCGAACGCGTCGCGGAGACGCTCGGCGAGGTCGTCGCCACCGCCCGCCGCTCCCTGGCCGACGCCAGGAACGCCGCTGCGGGCTACCGCGCCACGTCACTCGCGCCCGAGATGACGACCGCCCGCGCGATGCTGACGGCCGCGGCGATCGAGACCGAGACGCGGGTCGGGCACTCCGAGCCGCTCGGCCCCGCGGGCGCGCTGCTCGCGGCGGTGCTGCGCGAGGTGGTGACCGAGGCCGTACGCCAGAACACGGCCACGACGTGCGTGATCGAGACCACCACGGCCGACGGGACGGTACGCCTGCGCGTCACCCACGACGGCGCCCGCACGGCCGAGGACGAGGGCCTGGCCGATCTGACCCGGCAGCTGGGTGCGGCGGGTGGCAGCCTCACCACGGGCCTGTCCGATGAGGGCCGGCTGACCGTGGACGCCGTGCTGCCCGAGGGGCGGGCGGAGGCGGTCGTGGACCCGGGCGCCTACCGGCTGTCGGTCGCGCTGCTCGCCGCGGTGCTGGTCGGGTTCTCGATCAAGGCGCTGCTGTTCGTCCCCGCGAGCCTGTTGGTGCCCGCCGCGGCCTGTCTCGCCGTGATCGTCGTCATGCAGCTCCGTTCGATCAACGGGCGGCACATGCTCGCCCTCGCGTTGTTGGCGTTGCTGGTCTACCTGCCGATTCCGGTGTTCGGGCGGGCCTGGCTGGGCGCGGCCGGGTTCCTCGCCGGTCCGATCCTGCTCGCCTTCCCGTGGAGCGTGGCCTGGCCGCTGGTCGGGTGCGTGATGGCGAGCGTCGCGGTGAGCGCGGTGCTGCTCGGCCTGCCGGTCCCGCTGACGGTCAACTTCACTGCGAGCACGCTCGTGACCGGTCTGGTCGTGTACGGGCTGCTCAAGCTCGCTCAGTTGGTACGGGAGTTGCAGGAGGCCAGGCAGGCGCTGGCCCGCGCCGCCGTGGTCGAGGAGCGCCTGCGCGCCGCGCGCGACCTGCACGACCTGCTCGGCCACAGCCTGGCCGCGATCCTGCTCAAGTGTGAGCTGGCCAGACGCCTGGACCCCGCGCGGGCCCGGGCCGAGTTGGCGGACGTACTGGCGATGGCCGAGAAGGCGGAGGGAGATCTGCGGGTCATCTCCGGTGAGCGGCCGGCGCTGTCGCTGGCCGCCGAGGCCGAGTCGGCACGCTCGGTCCTGGCCGCCGCGGGCATCCAGGTGGAGCTCGGCCTCGCGCACGCGGAGCTGTCCGCCGAAGTGGAGAACGTCCTGGGCACCGTGCTCCGGGAAGCGGTGACCAACGTGCTCAGGCACAGCTCCGCCCGGCATTGTGCGATCACGATGGTGGTGGAGGAGGACGGGGTGGTACGGCTCCGCGTGCGCAACGACGGCGTGCGCTCGTCGGAGGGGCGGCCCGGTTCGGCCGGGATCGGCAACCTGACCACCCGCCTGGCGGCCCTGAACGGGCGGCTCGGCACGTCTCGCGACGACGACTGGTTCGAGCTGACGGCCCAGGCGCCGACCTCCCTGCACATGGTCGGTTAGATCCAGCCCGCCTCGGTGGCGATGCGGACGGCGTCCGTACGGTTGCGGGCATTGAGCTTGGCGACGATGGCGGTCAGGTAGTTACGTACCGTGCCCGCGCCGAGAAAGAGCTTGGCCGCTATCTCGGCCGCGTCGGCGCCGCCCGCCGCCAGCCGCAGCACGTCGGCCTCTCGCGACGTCAGCGGGTTGTCGGCCAGGTCCCAGGCGGTGACCGCCAGCGAGGGGTCGAGCACCCGCTTGCCCGCCGCGACGTCGCGGATCGCCGCGACCAGGTCCTCGGGCGGCGCGGTCTTCAGCAGGAACCCGTCCACCCGCGCCCCGAGCGCCCGGCGCAGGTGCCCCGGCTTGCCGTGTCCGGTCAGCATGAGCGTGCGGCACGACGGCAGCTTCGCGCGTATTTCGGCCGCGGCGGCCAGGCCGTCGAGCGTGCCGGGCATGTCGATGTCGAGCACCGCGACATCCGGCCGGTGGACCAGGGCCGAGGGTACGGCGGCGTCGCCTGATTCGACGGCCGCCACGATCTCCAGGTCCGGTTCGAGGCTGAGCAGGGCGACCAGGGCGCCCCTGATGACGTGCTGGTCCTCAGCCAGAAGCACGTGAATCACAGGGATATGTCTACCAGTGTCCGGATCATGATGAGGTCATGGTGCAGGCGTGATCGCGTCTCTGGTCCGTGCCGTACCTGGTCAGCAGGCTGAGAGGCATGACAGACGTGCTGCGCTTGGACGCGGTGAGCAAGGTGTACGGCAAGGGGCAGGGCGCGGTCGCGGCCTTGCGCGAGGTGTCGGTAGGCATTCCACGAGGGAGTTTCACCGCGGTCATGGGCCCTTCGGGCTCGGGCAAGAGCACGTTCCTGCACTGCGCGGCGGGATTGGACGTGCCGTCCTCGGGTTCGGTACGGCTCGGCGGCACCGAACTGGCCGGGATGGACGAGACCGCGCTGACCGAGCTGCGCAGGCAGCGGATCGGTTTCGTGTTCCAGGCGTTCAACCTGGTCTCGGCGCTCACCGTGATCGAGAACATCACCCTGCCGCTGCGCCTGGCGGGCGTACGCGTGGACCGGGCATGGCTCGACGAGGTGGTGTCCAAGGTGGGCCTGACGGGACGGACGGGCCACCGGCCCGCGCAGCTGTCCGGCGGCCAGCAGCAGCGGGTGGCCATCGCCAGGGCGCTGGTCACCCGGCCGGAGGTCGTGTTCGGTGACGAGCCGACCGGCGCGCTGGACACGATGACCGCCCGTGACGTGCTGACGCTGCTGCGGGAGATCGTGGACGTAACCGGACAGACGGTGGTGATGGTCACCCACGACCCGGTGGCCGCCTCGTACGCCGACGCGGTGCTGTTCCTGGCCGACGGCAGGATCGTGGACTCCGTCGCGGCGCCCACCTCGGAGCAGGTCGCCGAGCGGATGACCAGGCTGGGAGCGTGGGTGCGTTGAGCTCCATGATCTTTGTGGCCCTGAAGACGCTCCGGCACCGCAAGGCCGCCTTCGCCGGGGCGTTCGTCGCCCTGTTCTGCGCCGCCGCACTGGTCTGCGCCTGCGGCATGCTGCTGGAGACGGGACTGCGCGGCAGCGTGGCGCCCGAACGTTACGCGGGCGCCCCGGTGATCGTCAGCGGGGACCAGTACGCCCGCCAGACGGTCCGCGCGTCCGAGACGAAGACCAAGACCAAGGCCAAGCAGCTGTCCGAGCGGGCCTGGGTGCCCGCGTCCCTGGCCGACCGGTTGCGCCGGATCCCCGGGGTGTCGCGGGTGGTCGCCGAGGTGACCTTCCCCGCCTATCTCGCGGGCCGCCGGTTCCAGGGGCACGGCTGGGAGTCGGCGGCGCTCACTCCGTACACGTTGCGCACGGGACGTGCGCCCAGGGCGGCGGGAGAGGTGGTCGTGGAGGCCGCCTCAGGGCTCTCGATGGGGGCGCGCGTGCCCGTGCGGACGGCGGCCGGGAACAGGAACTACCTGGTCACCGGTGTCACCGCCCAGGACCTGCCGAGCCAGGACACGCTGTTCTTCGCCACCGCCGAGGCGCGGCGCCTGGCGGGACGGCCGGGACAGGTGGCCGCGATCGGCGTCTTTCCCCAGGTGGACGTGTCCGGGGTGGTCAAGGGCGCGCTCGCCTACACCGGGGACGTGTCCGGGATGGTCAAGGCATACACCGGGGACGAGCGCGGCGCCGTGGAGTTCCTGGACGCCGAGCAGTCGCGGGTGAGGCTGATCAGCCTGGGCGGCGCACTCGGCGGGACCTCGCTGCTGGTGGCGATCCTCGTCGTGGTCGGCACGTTCGCGCTGTCCATCCAGCAGCGCCAGCGGGAGATCGCCCTGATCAGGGCCGTCGCCGCCACTCCCCGTCAGGTGCGCGGGATGCTCGGTGGCGAGGCCCTGCTGGTCGGCGTGGTGGCCGGGACACTCGGCTCGGCGGCCGGGGTCGGGCTGGGATTCTGGTTGCGGTCCCGGTTGGTCGCGCTGGGCGCGATGCCGGACAACCTGCGGCTGGTGGTCAGTCCGTTTCCGCTGCTCGCCGCGCTGGGCGCGGCCGTGATGGCGGCCTGGGCGGCGGCGTACCTCTCGGCGCGGCGTGCCGTACGGATCCGCCCGGTGGAGGCACTCGGCGAGGCGGAGCTGCCGACGGCGCGCATCCCCCTGGGCAGGATGGTCGCCGGGCTGCTGTGTGCCGCGGGCGGCGTCGCGCTGACGCTGGTGCTTTCCGCCCTGTCGAGCGAGGCGGCCTCCGGCCCGGTCACCCTGCTCACCGCGCTGGTGTGGACGGTCGCCGTGGCCCTGCTCGGCCCGGTGCTCGCGCAGGCGGCGACCGCCCTGCTCGGGGTGCCGCTGCGCGCGGCCCGGACGAGCGGGTACCTGGCCGCCGCCGGTCTGCGGGCCACGTCCAAGCGGCTGAGCTCGGTCGTCACGCCGCTCAGCCTGATGGTGGCGATGACCTGCACGATCCTGTTCGTACAGACGACCATGGGGTACGCGGCCCAGGAGCAGGCGACGGCGGGCACCAGAGCGGAGCACGTCCTCGGCCCGCACGTACCCTCCGGCACGGCGGCGGCCGTGCGGCGGCTTCCGGGCGTCGAGGCGGTCACCGAAGTGCTGCCTACCTCCGTGCGGGTGGGCCTGGACAAGTACGGCGCGCAGGCCGTGACCGCTGGCGGGCTCGGCCGGACCATGGATCTGGGGGTCGTCTCTGGTTCGCTCGATGACCTCGACGACGGTTCCGTCGCGGTCAGCCGGACGGCGGCCGAACGGCTCGGCGTCTCTGTGGGCGCGAAGATCAACCTGACATTGGGTGACGGCACCCCCGTCGAGCTGCGCGTCGTCGCGATCTACTCGCGCGGGCTGGGATTCGGCGAACTCACCCTCTCCCACGCGCTGGTGGCCGGGCACGTGGACGACCCACTCGGGACCGTGCTGGTCGCGGCCCCCTCGGTGACGCGGGCGGACCTGGAACGGGCCGTGCCGGGGGTCGGCGTACTGGACCGAGCTCAGGCGGCTGAGGCGGGCGGGGCCAACAGTGAAGTGAACGCCAATAGTGAAGTGAACTACGTGGCGATGGGGCTGATCATCGCGTTCACGGCGATCGCCGTGGTCAACACGATCGCCATGTCCACGTCGTCGAGGTCGCGGGAACTCGCCCTGCTACGCCTGGTCGGCACCACACGGCGGCAGGTGCTGCGGATGCTGCGGCTGGAGACGCTGGCGGCGGTCGTCGTCGCGGTGACCATCGGGACGGTGATCGCGCTGGTCACGCTGTCGGCGTTCAGCATGGGGATGACCGGTTCTTTGCTGCCGCACGTCCCGCCGCTCACCTACCTCGCGGTGATCGCGGCCGCGGCCGGCCTCGCCCTGCTGGCCACGGCGTTGCCCGGCCGCCTTGTCCTCGGTCGGCGGCCGGTCGAGCTGATCGGCGCGCGCGACTAGTGGGATGGTTTGGGCATGAGCTTCGTCGGTACGCCACGGCCGCGTCCGCGCTGGTTCCACGCGCGGACGGAGCTGGAGGATTTCGCGATCGTCAGCTACCGGGTGGACGCCGACGCGCTCGCCCGGCACCTGCCCGAGGGGTTCGTCCCGATGCAGATGGACGACGGTCCCGGTGCCCTGGTCTCCGCTGTCGCCTTCAGGGACCGGGACTTCCACTTCCGGTTCCTCCCGTCGGTCGGGATCGACTGCGGGCAGATCAACTACCGTGCCTACGTCACCGCGTACGGCAAGGCGGGCGTCTGGTTCTTCGGCACCAGCCTGGATCACCCGGTCGTCGCTATCCCGCAGCGTCTGTGGGGCATGCCGTGGCGCCGCGATCGCATCCGCATCGAGGCGGACTGGGACGCCGATCCGGCCCGGTGGCGGCTGGCGGCCGGGGACGCCCACTGCGAGGCGGTCGAGCTGGCCGAGCCCCTCACTCAGCTGGCCGGGTTCACGGACGAGCCGGACTGGCTGGAACGGCTCACCCATCCGACCCAGGGCTGGTACCGGCGGCGAGACGGGCGGGTGGGGGTCTACGGCATCTGGCATCCGCCGATGCGTCCCCGCTATCTCGTCGCCGGCTCCGCGGGCTTTCCGGTCTTCGAACGGCTCGGACTGATCACGCCGGACGCCGCGCCGCACTCGATCCTGGCTCAGGCGCGGCTGAGCTTCGACATCCACACCCCGCCGCGCCGCTTCCGACCGGGAACGTAGGTCCTGATGGCCCCGTCCGAGTGCGGACGGGGCCATCGTCTACTGGGACGGCCTCGCAGTGGCGGTCGTAACCGGCGGTGGCCCGGAACCCGGAGCGTCACCGGCGGCCGTCGTCTACCGGGACAGCCTCGGGGCCGGGGCGTAACCGGCGGCCCGGGTGGTGAAGGTGCCCCGGCCCTGCGTCCGGCTGCGCAGCCGGGTCGCGTACCCGAACACTTCGGCCAGTGGCACGGTCGCGGTGATCACCACGGTGCCCGCCCGCGCGGTCGAGCCCGAGATCCGGCCGCGCCGGGCCGCCAGGTCGCCGAGCACCCCGCCGGCGGCGTCGTCCGGCACCGTGGCCGTGACCTCGACCACCGGCTCCAGCAGCACCAGGAGGCTGGCGCGCAGTGCCTCGCGCAGCCCGAGCCGGCCGGCCGTACGGAACGCCATCTCCGAGGAGTCCTTGGGATGGGTGGCTCCGTCGGTCAGGGTGATCCGCAGGCCGGTCACCGGATGGCCGCCGAGCGGTCCGTCGGCCAGGGCGTCCCGGCAGCCGGCCTCCACCGCCCGGACGTACTCGCGCGGCACCCGTCCGCCGACGACGGTCGAGCGGAACACCACGCCGTCGGCGACGTCCAGCGGATCCACATCGAGGACGACGTGCGCGAACTGCCCCGCCCCGCCGTCCTGCTTGACGTGCCGGTACAGGAACCCGGAAACCCCGCGCTCGACCGTCTCCCGGTGAGCCACCTGAGGCCGGCCGATGGCGACCTCCAGCCCGTGGTCGCGCCGGATCTTCTCCGCCGCGACCTCCAGATGCAGCTCGCCCAGCCCCGACAGCACCGTCTGACCGGTCTCGGCGTCGGTGCGTACCACCAGCGAAGGATCCTCCTCCACCAGCCGGGCAAGCGCCGACGTCAGCCGGTCGGTCTCGGTGCTCCTGCGGGCCTCGACCGCCACCGAGACCACCGGATCGGCCACGGTCGGCGGTTCGAGGAGCAGCGGCGCCGCGGGCGCGCACAGCGTGGCGCCGGTGCGGGCCGTCTTCAGCCCGACCACCGCGACGATGTCCCCGGCCGCCGCCCGGTCCACCTCGGTGTGCCGGTCGGCCTGCACCCGCAGGATCCGGCCGATCCGCTCAGTGCGCCCCGCGCCGGTGTCCAGCACCGCGTCTCCTCTCCGCATCGTTCCCGAGTACACCCGCAGGTACGTCAGCCGCCCGGTGGCGGTCGACTGCACCTTGAACACCAGCGCGGCGAACGGCGCCGCCGGGTCGGCCGGGCGCTCCTGCTCGGTGCCTTTGTGCATGCCGCGTACCGCCGGTACGTCCAGCGGCGAGGGCAGGTAGGCCACGGCGGCGTCGAGGAGCGGTTCGATGCCGCGGTTGCGGTACGCCGATCCGCACAACACCACCACTCCCTCACCGGTACGGGTCAGGTCGCGCAGCGCGGCGGCGAGAGTCTGTTCGGAGATCGCCGACTCCGCGCAGAACTCCTCCAACGCGAACGGGTGCAGCTCGGCCACCGCCTCCTCCAGCAGCCGGCGGCGCCGGTGCGCCTCTTCCCGCAGGCCGTCCGGGATCGGGCCCTCCTCGACCGGGTCGCCACTGTCAGGCCAGGCCAGCATCCGCATGCGCGGCAGATCGACCACCCCGGTGAAGCCGTCCTCCCGCCCGATCGGCAGGTGGACCACCAGCGGGACCACGCGCAACCGCTCGCGGATCGACTCGACCGCCGTGTCGAGGTCGGCACCGGCGCGGTCCAGCTTGTTGACGAAGGCGATGCGCGGCACCCCGTACCGGTCGGCCTGCCGCCATACCGACTCGCTCTGCGGTTCGACGCCCGCGACGCCGTCGAACACCGCGATCGCGCCGTCGAGCACCCGCAGCGAGCGCTCGACCTCGTCGGAGAAGTCGACGTGTCCCGGTGTGTCGATCAGATTGATCCGATGGCCGTCCCAGGAGCAGCTCACGGCCGCGGCGAAGATGGTGATGCCACGGTCGCGCTCCTGGGAGTCGAAGTCGGTGATGGTCGTGCCGTCGTGTACCTCGCCGCGCTTGTAGGTGGCGCCGGTGAGGTACAGGATCCGCTCGGTGATGGTGGTCTTGCCGGCGTCGACGTGGGCGAGGATGCCCAGGTTGCGGACGGCGTTCAGCGAGTCGGTGTGATGACGGTGCAGTTCGATACGCACGGCCTCATGGCCCTTCGGGACGCTTCAGACAGGACAGCGCGATTCCCGGACGAACACCGCCCGATGTCTGTTCGATTCCGAAAGGAAAGGGCTGATCAGGTGTTCGTCAGAGACGTCCAGTGCCGGCCGCGCAGCCGACGCCGGGCGGACGAAGACACCAGGATCACCTCGTAGCGGGACGTGGGGATGACCGAGGCGGTGCTGTTGCTGGTGCTGTGCACGGTCGGCTCCCCTCACTCGTCAATGCGTGCCACGTTTCCGGGCGAGTGTACTGAAACCGTGGAAAACGGAAAACCGATTTAAAGCGGGAAATGTCGGTGTTCTCCGGCGCTGGTGTGAGGGCGGACGTTACCCTGGGCGCGGCTTTGGGGGATCATCCGATCTTAGCGGGGTGGACGGTGACGGTTCCTCGTGCGCTGGGTTTCAAGGAGCCGGAACGCATCGGTGACCATCGGATCTCGGCGGTGCTGGGGGAGGGTGGCCAGGGCACGGTCTATCTCGGGCAGTCACCGGGGCAGGCGCCGGTGGCCATCAAGGTGCTCCACTCCCGGCTGGCGGCCGATCCCGAGATCCGGCGCCGGTTCCTGCGCGAGGCGGAGGTGGCGGCGAGCGTCGCCGCCTTCTGTACGGCCCGGGTCATCGGCACGGGGATGGTGGACGAACGGCCGTACATCATCAGCGAGTACGTACCAGGGCCCTCGCTCGACGCGCTGGTCAAGAACGACGGCCCGCGTACCGGCAGCGGGCTGGAGCGGCTGGCGGTCAGTACGCTGACCGCGCTGGCCTCGATCCACCGGGCCGGGATCGTGCACCGTGACTTCAAACCGGGCAACGTGATCCTCGGGCCGGAGGGGCCGGTGGTGATCGACTTCGGCATCGCCCGCGCTCTCGACCACATGACGAGCAACACCCAGCTGACCGGCACTCCCGCCTACATGTCGCCGGAGCAGCTCAGCGACCAGCCGCTCACCCCGGCCTCCGACATGTTCTCCTGGGCCGGCACGATGGTCTTCGCCGCGACCGGGCGGCTGGCCTTTCCCGGGCAGGCCGTCCCGGCGGTGCTGCACGGCATCATGTCCGGCCGGCCCGACGTCGCGGGCGTACCCGCTCCGCTCCGGCCGCTGGTGATCGCGTGCCTGGCCAAGGATCCGTCGGCCCGCCCGGACGCCGCCCGGCTGCTGAGCGACCTCACCGGCGAGAACGCGGGCCCGCCCGCTCGCGGGCGGCATTCGGCGGCGCCGGCCAACGGGCACACGCTCGTCGAACCGGCCGCTGTCGGACCGGCCGCGCAGGCAGGTCCTATGGGCGCCGTCCAGGCGGGCCCGATGGGCGGAGCGGCGTTCCGGTCCGTCGGCGGGGGCCGGGAGCGCGGACCGGCCTCGCTGTCCAGCGGGGACCCGGAGCGCGGGGCGACCTCGCCGTCGGGCGCCGTACATCCAGGATCATCCCGGAAGCGCCCGCGAGGGGCGGTGATCGCGGTGGCCGCCGTGCTCACGGCGGCGGCCGTGACGGCCGCGGTGCTGGTCGTGCCGCACTGGCTCAGCGGCTCGGGCGGCGGACAGCCGACTGGGCCCTTCGACCTCGCGACGTTCTCGCACCTCGATGTCGCCGACCAGTTCGGCAAGGACACCTCCCAGCAGTACGCCACCTTCCAGCCGAACAACAACGAGGCCATGCCCGCGATCAGGGCCGGGGGCGGCCGGTTCACCGGGACCGGATCGGCGCCGTTCTTCGGCCTGGTCGCCGGGGAGAGAGGCCTGCCACCCGCCGGTGACGCCGTCAGCGTGCTGACGGCGGGCACGTTCGCGAACACCGGGCAGCCGGAGGACAGCCTTTTCGTGGGGTGGGTGAAAAACGGCAATAGCTATGTGACCGCCTGGTACAACAACACCCGCAAGGAATCGGGGCTCGAAGTCCAGATGGACGGCGCCTTCGTCAGTGTCCCGGGCTCGACGCCCCTGACGCTCAAGCAGGGCGACCGCTTCGCCCTGCTGCTGTCCGGCGACAGAATCACCTCCTATGCCGAGAGCGGCGGGAAATGGCGTCGGCTGGGCACCGGCTCCATCGGTGACATGCTCGCGACGCCGCAGGCGCGGCAGCAGTATCGGTACGGCTTCGGCCTGCGCGGCTCGACCGGCTCGATCGCCATCGCCCGTACGGAAGGCCGCAGCGCTCAGGACTAGGTCGGCTGTCATTCCGAATTGTTCATTCTTTTGCGCTGAATGCTTTAGAGAAAGCTGAATGCGGTAAAGAAACCCGCCATTCTTGGTTTGGGCTCCTGAGCTGCCTGACATTATTTGTCACATTCGCTGTCAGGTGTTAGTTTGTCGGCCGTGGAAAGGGATCCGGAACGCTCGGGGGAACGGCCCGACCCGCCGAAACGGCTGCTGGCCGTCGGCCTGGTGCTGGTCGGCGTGGTGTTCCTCATACTCACCGCGTTGACGACATTTCTCATGGTCGCTGGCCCGGACTGAGCCGGCCCTGGAGGTGGGCGACCTCGGGAATGTGCGCTGACCCTGGCTAGGGTGTCTGCGATGAGTGGCGAGCGGGTCATAGGCGGGTACACGCTGCGGCGGGTGCTCGGCCGGGGTGGCATGGGCGAGGTGCATCTCGCCACCACG
The DNA here is from genome assembly GCF_040659625.1 of Nonomuraea sp. NPDC049750. Taxonomy (NCBI): domain Bacteria; kingdom Bacillati; phylum Actinomycetota; class Actinomycetes; order Streptosporangiales; family Streptosporangiaceae; genus Nonomuraea; species Nonomuraea sp. NPDC049750. The sequence goes on along the minus strand of NZ_JBFANB010000016.1, from coordinate 223,259 downwards.
CCCACCGGTGGCCTGGCCGCGGTCAAGGTGATCCATCCCGAGCTGGCCCGCGATCCCGCGTTCCGGCGGCGGTTCGAGCGCGAGGTGGCCGCGGCTCGCCGGGTGGCCAGATTCTGTACGGCTCCGGTGCTGGATGCCGGGATCGATGGGGATATCGCCTATCTCGTCACCGAATACGTAAAAGGGCCGGACCTGGCGAAGGCCGTACGTGAACAGGGGCCCTTGTCCGGGTCCGACCTGGAAGCGCTGGCCGTGGGCATCGCGACCGCGCTCGGTGCGATTCATGGGGCCGGGGTCGTCCACCGGGACCTCAAGCCGTCGAACGTGCTGCTCTCGCCGCTCGGGCCGCGCGTGATCGACTTCGGCATCGCGCAGCTCGCCGAGGCCGACAGCCAGACCAGCCAGGCGATCTTGGGGACACCCGCGTTCATGGCGCCCGAGCAGGTACGCGGGGAGCCGCTCGGGCCGGCGGCCGACGTGTACGCGTGGGGCGGAGTGATCGCCTTCGCGGGGACCGGGCGGCTGCCGTTCGGTGGCGGGCCGCCGGCCGAGGTGCTGTACCGGATCGTCAACGAGGGGCCGCGGCTGGACGGGCTCGACGCGGGCATGCGGGACGTGGTGGAGCGGGCGATGGCCAGGGATCCACGCCTTCGCCCCACGGCCCGGCAACTGCTGGAGTCCCTGACAGGCGGCAGGCAGCTGAGCCCGGCCACGGCCACTCAGGTCGTCGAACGTACCTGGACCGGCCCTCGCGGTTTCGCCGCAGCGGTCGAAGAGGCGTCCGTTCAGGCTGCTTCCGGTGTGAGCCTCGCCCGTGGCGCCCGTGGGGGAATGGCGCGGCGTCGGTGGCCCTGGGTGGCGGGGGCGCTCGCCGTTGTGGCCGCCGTGGTGGCGGGGGTCGTGGTGGTGCCTCGGGTGTGGTCGCCGTCGTGGCCGTACACGGCGGGGTTCGGTGACTCGTGGGCCACCGGGGCGTCCGATGGCGGGGACGCGCGGGTCGCCGGGAGCGACTATGTGCTGACCGCCAAGCCGGGCTGGCGGCTGTGGAAGTCCGCGCCCGTGCCGGAGCCGTCCGGTGGGGTGGTGGTGAGCGCGAAGGCGCTGCTTGAGCAGGGGTCCGGTGAGTACGGCGTGTGGTGCCACGGGTCGGCGAACTCGGGGGATCGCTACGAGTTCGGGGTGAACGGCTCGGGGCGGGTGACGATCGTCAAGCGCCGTAGCGGGCAGAAGGGCACGACTCTGTACGGTCCGGCGGCTCTGAGCGGTGCGGCGATGGCCAGGGGCGGCCGGATCGTCGCCGAGTGTGCCGGTCCCAGCGACTCTGCTGGGGTGAGGTTGCGGATGTGGGTTAATGAGAAGCTCGTCGCCGAGGTGTCCGATGCGAGTGATCCGCTCGGGCCGGGGGCGGCCGGGGTACAGGTGGCTCCGGACGCCGGGGAGGCGCTGCGCGTACGCTTCGAGTCGTTCGCCATCGACCGCACGAAGGACTAAGCCCCCCAAATGCCGAAATTCCCGGCGCTGCCCGGCGAAGAGGGGCGCGGTCCCCTCCGGTTCCGGCTGCTGGGACCACTGCGACTCGAAAGCGACCCGGGGCCGGGGCCGGCGAAGCATCGGGCGGTGTTGGCCGCGCTGCTGGTCTCCGCCGGACGGGTGGTGCCGATCGAGCGGCTGATGGTCGTGGTCTGGGACGACCGGCCGCCGGCTTCTGCGGAGTCGGTGCTCAGGGTGTACATCAGCGCGCTGCGCAAGCTCGTCGACGGCATCAGGACCGTGCCCGGTGGCTATCTGATCGAGGTGGAGCCGGATGCGGTCGACTGCCATCGGTTCGAGCGGCTGGTCGGTGAGGCCAGGCGGGCGAGGGAGGCGGGCAGGGCCGAAGCGGCGGCCGAGGGGTTCCGGGCGGCGCTGGCGCTGTGGCGAGGGGACGCCATGGCCGATATCGAGTCCTCATACCTGCGCAGAACGCACGCCGTACCCCTGGAAGAGCTCCGCCTGACCGCGCTCGAAGAACGTGTGGAGCTGGACCTGCGGTGGGGCAGGGGTGGTGAGGTGGTCGGCGAGTTGCGGGCGCTCGTCGGCGCGTACCCGCTGCGCGAGCGGGCCTGGGCGCGCCTGCTCGACGCGCTGCGCCAGGCCGGGCGGCGGGCGGAGGCGCTGGCGGCCTACCAGGAGGCGCGCCGGGTCCTGGTGGACGAGCTCGGCTTGGAACCGGGCACCGAGCTGGTCGAGGCACACCGGCGCGCGCTGTCGAGCGAAGAACCGCAGCAGCGTGTGCCGGTGAAGAGCGAAGCACCGCCGGATATTTCGGATTTCACGGGGCGGCGGGCGGTCCTCGACTGGATCGTCGCCCGGGTGCCTGCACCGGGAGGTGCCCCCGTGCACCTCGTCGTGCACGGGCCGCCGGGGTGCGGTAAGTCCGCCGTGGCTGTGCGCGCCGCGACCATGATCGACCTCCCGGACGGTCGCCTCTACGCGTCCATCCGCGACCGGCCGCCCGGCGCCGTGCTGGAGGACCTGCTCCGGTCTCTGGGGTGTCCCGACGGGGCCGTGCCTGCCGCGTTCGAGGAGCGTGTGCGGCTATATCGCGGCATGACGGCCACCCGCAGCCTGCTCGTGGTGCTCGACGACGCCACGGACGAGGCCCAGGTACGCCCGCTGCTCCCCACCGGTCCGGGCAGCCTGACGCTGGTGACCAGCCGTTCCCCGTTGGCGGGGCTGGAGGCGGCCAGGGCGTACGAGCTGGGGGTGTTCGAACCCGGTGAGGCCGTGGCCATGCTCGCCGAGGTGGTCGGGCGCGAACGGGTCGGCGCCGAGCCCGAGGCCGCAGACCGGATCGTGCGGCTCTGCGGTGGTCTGCCGTTGGCCCTGCGCATCGCCGGATCCCGCCTGGCCAGGAAGCCGGGCTGGACCCTCGACCACCTGGCCGGACGGTTGGGCGACGAGCGGCGCCGACTGGACGAGCTGAGCGCGGGCGACCTGGCCGTACGTGGCAGCCTGGCGCTCGGCTACCACGGGCTGGCCGACTCCGAACGGCGGCTGCTGCGCAGGATGGGCGCGCTGTCCGCGCCCGACTTCGCCTCCTGGGCGCTCGGTGCCGACCTGGAACCGCTGGCCGAGGCCGGGCTGCTCCAGTCGCTCGGCTTGGACGAATCCGGCGGTGAGCGGTACGGCTGGCACGACCTGACCCGGCTGTACGCCGCCGAACGCCTGACCGCCGAGGACGGAGGTCCCGCAGCGGTACTGGCCGGGATCGCGGGCGAGATCCTCGACCGGACCCGCCACGCGAGGACGGCCCTCCTCCCCGCCGAACCCGGCTCAGGCCGCACCCTGACCCACACCGACCACCAGGCGCAGGCGGCCGGTCTGGGTTGGACGGGAGAGCCGGGTCTCGGACTGGCGGGCGGGTGGGGGCTGACAGGTGGGTGGGCGTTGGAGACCGGGCGGTTGCGGGCCGACGCTCGGTGGCTGAGTGCCGAACGCCGGTTCCTTGTGGCGACCGTGGGCGACTTCTACCGGGCCGGTCTGCACGAGGCGGCCTGGCGGCTGGCCTTCTATCTGACTCCGCTGTTCGAGCTGGGCGCGCATCACGACGACTGGCACATCACCACTGCCACCGGCCTCGACGCGGCGCGGGCGGCCGGGCATCGGGAGGGTGAGGCGCTGCTGTTGCGTGCTCTGGCCGATCTGCATCGGGTGGAGGGCCGCCCTGAGTCGGCCGCCGCCGCGCTGAGGGCTGCTCAGCCGCTGGTCGAGGGCCTGGAGCTGGCTCGGATCATGCTGCGGCTCGGCCTGCTGGAGCGGCGGCCGGCCGAGGCGGAACGCGCGCTGGCCAGGTGCCTGCACGTCTTCGAGGAGGCCGGTGACCGGCGCGGCACGGCAGACGCGCTCCGGGCGTTGGGCGTCGCACGCGGAGACCTGGGGTTGGTCGACCGGAGCCTGGAGGCGTACGAGGAGTTGGGTGACCCGCGCGGCGCCGCCGAAGCCCTGCTCGACCTGGCCCGGCTGCACCTCGGCGCCCATCGCTACGCGCGGGCCCGCGACTGCGCCGAGCGGCGGATAAGGATCAACCGGCGCCTGGGCGACCGGCTGCCGGAGGCGGCCGGGCTGCTCGTGCTGGCCGACATCGCCAGCGCCGAGGGAGACCCGGAGGCGGCGGCCAGGCTGGCGAGCCAGGCCGAGGTGATGTTCACGGCTCACGGTGACCGGAGAAGCGCGTCAAGAGCCCTGATTGTCCTTATAAAAGCGCACCTGGACCTTGATGAGGTCGATACTGCGGTTGATGGGCTTGCGCGTGTTATGGGAGAGTCTGACAGCTTCGGTGAGCCCCCGGGGGCCGAGGTCGAGCTTCTGGCGCAAGAGCTGGACAGGCGCCGTGGCCTGGGGATTTAGCCCACTATGCGGATCCTGAAGGTCGCCCGGCTACCTTCGGGGCCACGAGTTCCACCCCTACCGGCAAAGGTGATCAGAACATGCGGAAGACGATCGCGCTGGCTGTCGCGGCCGTCGCGTTGACCGGCTGCGGGATGCTCCCTGGCCAGCAGGGCGGCGGCGGCGAGGAGCAGACGGGACAGACCGCGCCGCCTGAGCGGGCCACCACCGCGGCGAGCGCACCGGCCGAAGCGCAGCCGACCGCGCCCGCGCAGGAGGCCAAGGCGATCGCGAGCCGGGAGGTCAAGGTCGGGGCCGGCGGTCAGTACGGCAAGGCTCGCGTCGACATCACCGGGCTCAAGCGGCAGGGCAGGACGATCAGCCTCAACTGGACCGTCACCGCCACCGAGGGCAAGGTCAACCTGCACAACGGCATGAGCAGCGGCACGCTCGACTACACGGTGTCGGCCGTCTCCCTGATCGACCCGGTCAACGCCAAGCGCTACCGCGTCGCCCGCAACGGTACGGGCGAGGACGCTAAGTGCGTCTGCTCGGGCACCCAGGGGCAGTTCCTGGACAGCGGCGACGCCTCCACTCTCTACGCGGTGTTCGCCGCCCCGCCCCCGGACGTCACGAAGATCAATGTCGAGATGCCGATGATGGGCGTGTTCACCGATGTTCCGATCTCTTAGCGTCGCGCTGGCTCTGTTGCTTTCGCCAACCCCCGCTCCGCCCGCCGACGCCACCGGTCCGGTGGAGGATCTGGTGCTTCCCGTCGAGGACATCATCGGCGAGGTCGAGTCGCTCGACGGCACCGAGAGCGAGACCAAGCAGGGCGAGCAGGTCACGGTCGCGCTCACCAGCGACGTGCTGTTCGCGGTGGACAAGTGGGTGCTGACCGCTGCGGCGAAACAGCGGCTCAGGGGAGTGGCGCGCAAGATCGACGCGGAGGGCGCCGGGGGCGTCGTGAAGGTCGAGGGGCACACCGACGACCAGGGCAGCGACGCCTACAACGTCACGCTGTCGCAGCGCCGGGCGCAGGCCGTACAGCAGGCCATGCGCGCCATGCTGACCCGCGGCAACGCCGACCTCCAGGCGAAGGGGTACGGCGAGAGCCGCCCGAAGGTGCCCAACATCGTCGACGGCAAGCCCGTCGCCCAGAACCGGGCGAAGAACCGCCGCGTGGAACTCGTCTTCAATGTCAAACAGTGAGCCCATGCGGTCAGCCCGGCCGAAGTAAGTGAGCTCGCCCCAAGATCAGGTGGTGAGCTGGGCCAGACCGTCGCCCATCGAGGTGCGGCTGTACAGGACAGACCGGCCGCTGCGCGTACGCGAGACCAGGCCCGCCCGCCGCAACACGGCCAGATGACCCCCCACCCCGCCGAGCGTCATCGACAGCTGGGCGACCAGCTGGCTGGTGCTGGCCGGGCTGTCGAGCGCCGTCAGCACCGCCGCCCGGCCCCGCCCGAGCAGCGCGACCAGGCCGTCGGCGGCGGGTGAGCCCCGCTCCCAGAGCGCGGCGACGCCGTGCGCGGGGTAGGTGAGGCCGTACGCGCGCGGTGGATCGAGGTAGACGTACCTGGCGCCGAACGCGTTCGGCATCAGCACCACGCCCACCCCGCCGAGCCGGTGGGAGGCGCCGCGGACCTTGCCGAGCAGGATGCGCTCCTCCTTCAGCTCCATGTCGATGCCGAGGCGGCCGAACACCTCCATCCAGCCGTACACCGCGAGCCGCCCGGCCCGTTGCACGATGTCGCGCTCCAGCAGGGCGCGCAGCCGGGGCCAGTCGGGGGCGAGCAGCTCGGTCCAGAGCGCTTCGAGGGCGTCGGCGACCCGCGCGGCGGCGTCGGGAACGTCCAGCGCCGGATCGACCGGCCGCTCCCGATGGCTGAGCCGGAAGTCGGCGGCGACCCGGTCGGCGGGCATCCGCCGGACGGCGGCCACCTCCCGCTCGAACGTGGTGTCCACGCCGTCGGGCGGCACGCAGTAGAAGTCGGGGGCGTAGTCGGTCACCCGGTGCAGCCGGATCAGCGCGCGCAATACGGGGCTGCCCGCGAGCAGCCGCTGGTAGCGGTCGCGTACGCGGGCCGTCCAGATGGGCAGACCGGGCGGCACGTGCTGGCCGCTCAGCACGTTGAGCGCGCCGACGACCTGACTCATGGGCGACAGACCGAACCTGACCTTCGCCAGATCCTCGGGCGTGCACTCCAGATGAGCCACCGTCCCACCTCCGGACGCAAAGATTAGCGTTGGCGAAAAGAGCGGTGGCGAAAAGAGCGGTGGCGGAAGGAGCGGTGGCGGAAAGAGCATTGGCGAAAAGAGCATTGGCGAAAAAGCGAGGAGAGTCAGTCGCCCGGCAGGACGCCCAAGGTCACCGTGATCGTCGTGGTCGAGCCATTGAGCCTGACGACCCCCACCTTGGCCTGCTTCCCCGGCTGGAGCGCGCTCAGCACCTCGGCCAGCGTGGCCATCGACAGCGTCTCCCGGCCGTTGATGGAGATGATCACGTCCCCCGGCTTGATGCCCGCGTTGGCGGCCGCGCTGCCCTTGTCGACCTTGGCCACGGCGACCCCGGCGGCCTGGCCGTCGTCGCCGATGACCGTACTGCCCCTGATGCCGAGCGCGGCCCGGTGGCTGTTGGTGACCTTGCCGCTGCGGATGATCTGAGCGGCTATGTCCGTGGCGGTGTTGCTCGGGATGGCGAACCCGATGCCCGGCGCGGCTCCGCCGCCGAGATCCTGGTCGATCGCGGCGAGCGTCGGGATGCCGATGACCTGCCCGGACAGGTCGACGAGGCCGCCGCCGCTGTTGCCGGGGTTGATCGCGGCCGACGTCTGGATGGCGCCGGTGATCGTCGCGCCGGGCGATTCGGGATCCTGCGGCTCGGTCACGGTACGGCCCACCGCCGAGACGATCCCCTGGGTGACGCTGCCCGACAGCCCCAGCGGGTTGCCCATGGCGAGCACCATCTGGCCGACCCGGAGCTTCGACGAGTCGCCGAACCTGGCCGGTGTCAGCCCCTTCGGGTCGTCCACCTTGATGACGGCCAGGTCGCCGCCGCCGAAGCTCTTGACGAGCCTGGCGTCGTGCGCCTTGCTGCCCGTGGCCAGGGTCACGGTCATCTGCTTCGCCCCGCCCACGACGTGCGCGTTGGTCAGGATGTGTCCCGCCGAGTCGTACACGATGCCCGAGCCGAGCCCGTCCTCGGTGGTGATCTGCACGATCGACGGGAGCACCTGCTTGATGGTGCGTTCGAAGGACGCTTCCAACGGCACCATGGACTCCTGGGCGGCGGGCGTCTGGGACGGTGGCCAAGTCGGGGGCGTCGTAGAGCGGGCCGCAGTGGTGTTCGGCGGTCCTGAGCAGGCGACCAGCAGCATGGCGGCGGCGATCGCGGCAACGACCTTGCCCATGCAGGGCTACTGCCCCGGTCAACTGGAAAGATACGCCTCGCGGACGTTTCGTCTGCTCAGCTTGCCGGTGGGCGTACGCGGCAGCGCGTCGCGGAACTCGATGACGCGCGGATGCTTGAGTTTGGCCAGTCGCGGCGCGCAGTGCCGCATCAGTTCGGCGGTGAGATCGCCGGTGTAGGTGCCCTCGGTGGGCTGGACGAGCGCGACGACCCGCTGACCCCACTCGGGGTCGGGCACACCGATCACCGCGACGTCGGTCACGGAGGGGTGTTCGAGCAGCACCGCCTCGATCTCGGCGGGATAGATGTTGACGCCGCCCGAGATGATCAGGTCGGTCCTGCGGTCGAGCAGGAACAGGTAGCCCTCATCGTCCAGGTAGCCGATGTCGCCGGGGGTGTAGGCGGGTCCGCGCATGGCGGCGGCCGTCTTGCCGGGGTCGCCGTGGTACTCGAAGCGGTTCACGCCGCCGATGTAGACCAGGCCCGGCTCCCCGGGCGCCACCTCCTCGCCGCCGTCGCCGACGATCGTGAACGTCATGCCGTCGAGTGCCCTGCCGACCGTGCCCGGCCTGGCCAGCCACTCCCGCGACGACACCATGGTGGCCACGGCCGCCTCGGTGGAGCCGTAGTACTCCCACAGCACCGGGCCGAGCCAGTCGATCATGGCCTGCTTGGTCGCGGGCGGGCACGGCGCCGCGCCGTGGTAGAGGTGCGTCAGCGATGAGAGGTCGTACTCCTCCCGATCCGGTACGGCCAGCAGCCGGTGGAACATCGTGGGCACCATGAACGCGTTCGTCACCCGATGCCGCTCCACCAGCCGCAGGGTCTCGGCGGCGTCGAACCGCTCCGGCGCCACGATCGAGTGCCCGAGCTGCAGCGCCATCATCGCCTGACCGTACGGCGCCGAGTGGTACAGCTGCGAGCACACCAGATGCACCCCGCCGACCGGCAGCCCGAAATGCCGCCAGCTCTTGCGCATGAGGATCGGGTACAGCTCCTCGGGCGTCAGGGGCAGCAGCCGTCGGCGCACGCCTTTGGGCCGCCCCGTCGTGCCGGAGGTGTAGAGCATCATCGACCCGGCCCGCCGATGCTCCGGCGCGGTGTCCGGCTGACCGGCCATCAGCTCGCCGGCGCTGAGCGCGGCGGGGGAGACCACGACCTTCGCGCCGCAGTCGGCCACGATGTAGGCGATCTCCTCGTCGGTGAAATGCCAGTTGACCGGTACGAGGTAGGCGCCGATCTGGTACGTCGCGAGCATTATGGTCAGGGCGTCCAGCCCGTTCCTGAGCACGGTCACCACCGAGTCGCCCGGCGCCACTCCGCGCGCGGTCAGGCCGTGGGAGACCTGGTTGGCGCGGGCCAGCAACTCCCCGTACGTCGCGGCGTCCGGGCCCAGCAGGGCGGGACGCTCGGCGTCGGCGGCGGCGATCTCGTAAAAACCCCTCATGCTCGCGACCATACAGAACTAGATTCTGGCGAGCGAGTAGCGGAATTATCCCGCTCCTTCGTAACGTAACCTGAAAGCCATGGCGGACGTCGGCGACCAGATACCTACCTCGGACTCTCCCACCACCCCGTTCAGGAAGATCGTCCTGCCCGCCGATGAGACGGTCATGGTCCCCCGGCCGTTAGAGCGGCCACAGCCGCCCGACCACCCACCGGTCCAGCCCGGTCAGGGTCAGTCCGGCCAGGTTCAGTCAGGCCAAGGTCAGCCGGTCCAGCCGCTGCCACCGATCCCGCCCCCAACCCTCAAGGGTGGGCTGCTCGCCAGGGTCGGTGACATCCCGATCAAGGTCATCTACCTGTTCGGCGCCATCATCGCGACCGTGCTGGCCGTCCTGCTGGTGTTCGTGATCTTCTCCGGTGACGTGCCGAAGGACACGCAGCAGCCCCCGCGGCAGGTGGCCCCGGTCTCCCCGGTGCCGGGTGGCTCCGCCTCGCCCAAGCCGTCTGCGGCCGGGATCGTGCTCCCTGAGGTGCCGAAGAGTCTCGCGTACCCCGACCAGGCCGGTACGGCGACCGTCACCATCGGCACCATCTCCGACCTGGCCACCGGCATCAGCTACCCGCGCCTGGGCCTGCCGTGGACGGCCAAGTCGTTCGCGCCGTTCGCCATCGCCCAGCGCGTCGGCAAGGTCGCCATCCCGCACACGGTGATCGGCTCGGCGATGCTCCCCGGCGCCACCCCGAAGCCCAAGCCGGCCAAGAACGCCGACTACCGCGGCCTCGCCGTCAGGGCGGTCAACTGGACGCTGCGCACGCAGTATCCGGCGGGCGCCACGATCGCCTGGACCGGATCGCAGAAGGTGCCGGTGGGCAAGGGCTGGATGGTCGGCTACAAGGTGACCTACACGGTCTCGGGCAAGCAGAAGACCTCGCAGGCCATCATCTCGATCCACGAGGTGGGGAAGACCAAGCCGGCGATGCTGTTCGCCTCGATCCCCCAGAGCGGCAAGTCGCACTACCGTGACCTGAACACGATCGCCCTCAACATACGGACCCCATAGGCCAGAAGCATGCTCTAGAATATGGTTCTGGCATATAACGGGGCCTGGCTGGAGGATGTGCGATGGCGATCGGGTTGAGCGAGGAACACGAGGCGCTCCGCGAGTCAGTGAGCGGCTGGGCGGCGCGGAACATCCCCGCCGAGCTGCTGCGATCCGGGGCGGACGGGCGTCCCGCGTTCTGGTCGGGGCTCGCCGAGCAGGGCCTGCTCGGCCTGCACCTGCCCGAGGAGTTCGGCGGCTCCGGCTACGGGCTGCTGGAGGCCGCGGTCGCCGTCGAGGCGCTGGCCGAGCGGATGGCGCCGGGGCCGTACGTGCCGACGGTGCTGGCCAGCGCGGTGATCAACGCCTCCAAGCGGCCCGAGCACCTGGAGTCGTTCGCCGACGGCTCGCTCACCGCCGCGGTCGCACTGACCGGCACGCTGACCGGAACCCTCACCGAGGACGGCGGCCTGATCGTCTCCGGCACGGCCGAGAACGTGCTCGGCGCCTCGCTGGCCGACGCGCTGGTGCTGCCGGTCGCCACGGCCGAGGGCGAGGAATGGGTCATCATCGACGCCTCGTCCGCCACCGTCACGGAGCTCAAGTCCCTCGACCTCACCAGGCCGGTGGCCAAGGTGGAGCTGTCGGAGGTGCTGGTGCCCGACCTGGGCGTCCTGGGCGGCGTCCAGAGCTCCGACGTACGCAATCTCGCCGCGATCCTGCTCGGCGCCGAGGCCGCGGGCCTGGCCTCCTGGTGCGTGACGGCCGCGGCCGATTACGCGAAGGTCCGCGTCCAGTTCGGCCGCCCGATCGGCCAGTTCCAGGGCATCAAGCACAAGCTGTCCCGCATGCTCGTGGCACTGGAGCAGGCGCGCGCCACCGTCTGGGACGCCACCCGCGCCGACGGCAAGGAGCTGGACTACGCCGCCGCGATCGCCGCCGTGATGGCGCCCGACGCGGCCGTGCGGTGCGCCAAGGACGCCATCCAGACCTTCGGCGGCATCGGCTACACCTTCGAGCACGACGTCCACCTCTACTACCGCCGCGCGCTCACGATCCGCGCGCTGCTCGGCTCGTCGGCCGAGTGGGCGGCCACCGTCACCGCGCTCGCGCTGCAAGGTGTCACGCGCGAGATGGAGCTCGACCTGCCCGAGGACGCCGAAGAGCTGCGCGAGTCGATCCGCGCGGAGGTCGCGTCGCTGAAGGAGCTGGAGGGCACGGAGCAGAAGCGGGCGCTGGCCGCGCGCGGCCTGGTCATGCCGCACCTGCCCAAGCCGTGGGGTCGCGGCGCCAAGCCGCTGGAGCAGGTGCTGATCGCCCAGGAGCTCAAGGCCGCGCGGGTGAAACTGCCCGCGATGATCATCGGCGCGTGGGTGGTGCCGTCGATCGTCTCGTACGGCACCCCCGAGCAGCAGGAACGCTTCCTGCTCAAGACGCTCGGCGGCGAGATGATCTGGTGCCAGCTCTTCTCCGAGCCCGGCGCCGGATCCGACCTGGCCTCGCTGCAGATGAAGGCGGACAAGGTCGAGGGCGGCTGGAAGCTCAACGGTCAGAAGGTGTGGACCTCGGTCGCGCACGTCGCCGAGTGGGGCATCTGCATCGCCCGCAACTCCTCCGAGGGCTCCAAGCACGAGGGCATCACCTACTTCCTGGTCGACATGAAGGCGCCGGGGGTCACGGTCCGGCCGCTGACCGAGATGACCGGCGAGAACCTGTTCAACGAGGTCTTCCTGGACGATGTGTTCGTGCCGGACGAGCTGGTCGTGGGCGAGGTCGGGCAGGGCTGGAAGGTCGCCCGCAACACACTGTCCAACGAGCGGGTCTCGCTCTCGTCCGGGTCGGGCGGCACGGGCGCGTCCGTGCCGGACCTGCTCGGGCTGGCCGGCCGGCTCGGGCGGGAGCTGTCGCCGGTCGAGGCGTACCAGGTCGCGCAGGTGATCTGCGAGGGGCACTCGATCAACGCGCTGTCGCTGCGGGTGACGCTCAAGCAGCTGGCGGGGGCCGAGCCCGGCGCGGACGCCTCGGTACGCAAGCTGCTGTCCACCGCGCACGCCCAGCACGTCTCGGAGTCGGCGGTGGAGCTGCTGGGGTCCGCGGCCGTGGTGGCGGCCGACATGAAGCTCGGCGACGCCGGCTACTGGAACCGGGCGGTGCTCGCCACCCGGGCGATGACCATCTACGGCGGCACCACCGAGGTGCAGCTGAACATCATCGGGGAGCGCATGCTCGGCCTGCCGAGGGACCCTGAGCCGGGTAAATGACGGCGGGGGCCGGGCTCGGGGGCCCGGCCCTCCACGGGCACCTGGGGAAGGGGCTCAGGGGGTGACCGGCTGGAGCGGGCTCGGCGTCCCGTCGGCCCACGGTCTCGGGATGCCGATCTTGATCTCGCCGAGGCAGGCGTCCGGGCCGTTCGCCATACGGATGACGAGTTCGGTCCCGCCGCCCTTGACCGCGGCGAACGTCCAGCCGAACCCCTTCTCCGCGGCCACCTCGTCCCGCCCGGTGCCGAGCCGTACCGACAGCCGGGTGGCGGCCGGGTTGAGGTAGCCGACCTGGACCGTCCACTCGCCCTCGGGCAGCCGCGCCGGCAGCCGGAAGCGGACCTCGCGGGCGCCGACCGGCTTGCAGCCGGCGGGCTGGGGGATCGTCAGCCCGTCGATGCTCACCGGGCGCAGACGGCCCTGCGGGTCGAAGGTCAGCGGGTTGCGTACCGGGCCGCTGAGGCGTCTGGCCCAGGTCACCGGGTGCGGCGCGATCGGGCCGAGCACCTTCGAGGCCAGCGCGTAGTCGTAGAAGAAGATCGGGTAGACGACCTTGGCGGGTACGTGCGTGTCCAGCACGACCGCGTGCTCCGGGGCGCGCTTGAGCGCCAGCCTGCCGGTCTCGACGTAGCTCTTGACGTCCGCGCCGAACGGCAGCCGGGCGTAGGCCGCGACCGACCAGACCGAGCCGATCGCGATCGCGGCGGCCAGCGGGAGCCAGGCGAACCTGAGGCGCGGCCAGGCGCGCAGCCAGGGGCGTTCCTCACCGGCGAGCGGGATGAACGCCAGGCCGATGGCGATCGCCACGACCGTGGCCGTGGACGACACGTAGCGCAGCTCGGCCCCGCTCAGGTCCGGCCCGAGCTGCTGGATCCGGCCGATCATGACGGGCACCACGTCGGCCAGCGCGAAGTAGGCGAGCAGCACCAGCCACGCCAGCCAGGCCCGCCGCCGGAAGAACACCGAGACCGCCAGCACGACCACCGCGACGCCGAGCCCTGCCCAGACCAGCGCGGGCGGCGTCCCCGCCATCGCGTAGTCCTCGCCGATCGGGCGCCACTGCCAGGGTCCGCCCAGCGACGTCGGCACCAGTGAGCTGGACAGCAGCGTCCAGGCGAACTTCGCCGCGAGCCCCGCGTCCGGCAGGCTGGGCTGGATCGTGTCGTTGGTGAGCTGCACGGAGGTGAGAAGCTGGCGGAAGAAGACGGCCGCGTAGCCGGTGAGCAGGCCCGCGTACAGCAGCAGGGCCGGCCACTGCCGCCGCCGGCTCCAGCCGAGCCAGCCCACGCTCAGCGCGACGGCCAGCAGCAGGATGAACGGCGCCTTGACGAAGAACGCCATCGCGAACAGCGTCCAGCCCGCCGCGGCCAGCGCGTGTCTGAAGCGGCCCGTCCTGGTGTAGAGGACGTGCGAGCACAACGCCATCGGCAGCGCGATCTGGAACGGCAGCGTCTCGATCACCACCGCCCACCACGACAGCGAGGAGATCGTCATCGGCGTCAGCAGGTAGAACCCCAGCGGCACCAGGATGGCCGGGCGCGCACCGAACAGCAGGCGCAGCAGCCGCAGCAGGGCCAGGCCCGCCGCGCCCAACAGAGTGACCGTCACGACGTGCGCGAGGACGTCGTTGTACACGCCCAGGCGGCCCATCGCCCACTGGATCGCGAACGGGCCGGGGACCAGGTGGCCGTAGTCGACCCGCATGAGGTAGTCCCACGTCAGGTCGTGCTCCAGGCCGCGGGCGATGAAGGTGAAGTCGTCCTGGCGGAAGTACGTACGCCGGACGAGGCCGGACTTCCAGACGAGCTGTACGGCGATCATCGCCAGGGCGGTGGCCATCACGGCGTCCCCGCCGCGCAGCCAATGACGGGCCCCCACCGTCGTCTCGCTCGTCGCCACCCCGCCCCCTCCAGGCCCCCTCAAGCCTCCAGCGGGAAGCGTAGTCATTGGGTGATTTGCGGGGAATGGCCGTTGTTCGGTTGTGATGTCATAGCGGGATGCCGCACACGACCCGAGCCGGACCGCTGTCGGCCGTGCTCGGGCTCGTCCTCGGCTGCCTCGCCCTCGGACCCGCTCTGGGTTGGGGTTTCGTCCTGGTGCAGGACATGGTCTTCGTGCCGGACCCGGCTTTCTCACGCTTCACGTTCGGGCTGGCCGGTGGGGCACCGAGGGTGGTGCCCAGTGACGCCGTGGTCACCGCGCTGGCCACCGTCGTCCCGGCCGAGTTGGTGCAGAAGGCGATCCTGCTGGGGATCTTCGTGCTGGGCTGCTCGGGTGCCGCGTTGCTCGTGCCCTCGGGCCTGCTCGGGGCTCGGCTGGTGGCCGGGGCTTACTACGTGTGGAACCCGTACGTGGCCGAGCGACTGCTGATGGGGCAGTGGGCCTTGCTGCTGGGGTACGCGGGGCTGCCGTGGGTGGTGCGCGCGGTCCTCGCCCGGCGCGGACTGCTGCTCGCCGTGCTGCCCGCCGCCGTCGGGGGGTTCGCGGCCATGACCGTCACGGCACTCACGGCGCTGCCCGTCGCGGGCCGGCGGGTCCGGGTGGGCGCGGTGCTGCTGGCCGTCAGCCTGCCGTGGCTGCTGCTCGCGCTGCTGCGGCCGGGCGGGCTGAGCGGGGATCCGGTGGGCGTGGACGCGTTCGCGACCAGGGCGGACGGGCCGTTCGGGGCGGTGGGCAGCCTGCTGTCGCTGGGCGGGATCTGGAACGCCAATGCCGTCCCGGCCGGGTACGAGACCGCCGTGGGTTCGGTGGCCCGGTTGGCGCTGGCCGTGGCGGGGATCGTGGGGTTCGTCCTGATGAGGGACCGGCCGAGAGGGCTGGGCGCGGCGGCGGCCATCGGGCTCGGGATCGCCTGCCTGGGGGTGACCGAGCCGGGCCGCGCGGTGTTCAGGTGGCTGGTCGGGGTGTGGGGCGGGTTCGCGGTGTTCAGGGACGCCCAGCAGTTCGTGGCGCCCCTGGCCCTCCTCGCCGCGGTCGGGCTGGGCGCCCTGACAAGAGAAGCCCTGACACGGGAGGCGCCGAAACGAGAGGCGCTGCCAAAAGAAGCGCTGCCAAAAGAAGCGCTGCCAAAAGAAGCGCTGCCAAAAGAAGCGCTGGCAAAAGAAGCGGGGAAGGCCGGACGGTGGGCGGTCCTGATGGTGCTCGTGCCCGTGGCCGTGCTGCCGACCCTGGCCTGGGGCGGGGCGGGGGCGCTGCGGGCCGTGAGCTACCCGGAGGGCTGGAGCCAGGCCCGTGAGGTGATGCGGCGCGATCCGGAGCCGGGGGACGTGCTGGTGCTGCCGTTCGAGTCCTACCGGAGGTTCCCGTGGAACGGGGACCGGGCGGTGCTCGACCCGGCGCAGCGCTACTTCGCCGTGCCGGGCAGGGAGGTGGTGGCCAACGACTCGGTACGCGTCGGTAGCATGGTCGTCCAGGCCGAGGACAAGAGGGTACGCGAGCTAGAACGCGTACTAGTAGGACCCTCACCAGACCTGGCCGCAGCGGGTTTCCGGTACATCGTGGTCGACGCGGGGACACCGGAGGAGCGGCAGCGGTTCGCGGGCTGGCTCAGCGGAGCGAGCCTGCTAGTGGCCACAGATGACCTGAAACTGTACCGAACCGACCGCCGGTTTGTACGTTTTTTACAACACTAGGTCCGCTGATCAGCGTATTTATTAAGATTTCGTAGAGCTACTTCCGAGTAGCAAGAATTGGTTCTAAGTTTGGGACGCCCGCTCATTAGCCGCTCGAGGAGGAACCCCCCGTGATCAAGATCCTCTTAGCAGCGATCATCGGTGTCGCCGTCGCCGCGCTCGTCGCGACGGTCACCACCGTGTCCTTCACCGGGGCCACCGCGACGCCCGTCAACCGCCCGCTCTACAACTACGGCGACCGGTAGTCCGAGCCGTTATGCCGCCCTCCCCCCAAGGGGACGAGAGGACGAGCCGACCACCACTGCTCGAGATCGTCGTTCCCGCCTTCAACGAGGAACTTCGACTCCCGGGGGGGCTCCTGCAGCTGTGCGCGAAGCTTGCCCGCATGCCGTTCCCGACCGCCGTCATCGTCGTCGACAACAACAGCACGGACAGCACCGCTGAGATCGTCAGGACCTGGCCACGGGGACCGGTTCCGGTTCGGCTCGTCGAGTGCGCGACTCCCGGCAAGGGTGCCGCCGTCCGCGCGGGGTTGCTCGACACCAGCGCTCCGTTCGTGGGGTTCTGCGACGCCGACATGGCCACCGACCTGGCCGCCATCGATGTCGCGTTCGGCCTGCTGCTCTCCGGTGAGCGCGTGGTCGTGGGCTCGCGGGCGCATGCCTTCTCCGATGTCGAGAACCGGCACAGCCGGGTGCGCGAGCTGGGCGCCGTCGGCTTCCGCGCGCTGGCCCGCGTACTGGTGCGCGGAGTGAGCGACACGCAGTGCGGCTTCAAGTTCTTCGACGGCGCGCTCGTCCGCGAGGCCGTCGACGGGCTGCGCACCTACGGCTTCGCCTTCGACGTCGAGCTGCTGGCCCGCTGCGTCGCGTTCGGCTCGACGGTGCTGGAGATCCCCGTCAACTGGCGGGACATGCCCGGCTCCCGCTTCTCCCCGGCCAGGCACAGCGTCGGCATCCTGCTGGAGCTGGGCCGGATCTGGCTCAGACTGCGCGCCGTGCCGAGCCCCGGTGTGACTCCGAGGTGGGAGCAGCCGCTCGACCCCGTCGGATCTCCGTGAACGTCGCCGTCGTCAACTGGCGTGATCCGTGGCACCCGGCCGCCGGTGGCGCCGAGACGTACGCCTGGGAGATGGCCCGCCGCTTCGCGCGGGCCGGCGACCAGGTGTGCTTCGTCACGGCGCGGGCGCCGGGCCAGCTCAGGAAGGAGACCGTCGAGGGGGTAAGGCTGGCCCGCATGGGCGGGCCGTTCACCGTCTACCCCCTGGTCCTGGTCTGGCTGGTGCTGCGCCGGGGCGTGTTCGACGCGGTGCTCGATTGCCAGAACGGCATCCCGTTCTTCACGCCGCTGGTGCTGCCTCGCCGTACCAAGGTCATGTGCGTCGTCCATCATGTGCACGACCGGCAGTTCGACGTGCACCTGCCCCGGTGGCTGGCGGTGTTCGGGCGCTTCCTGGAGGGGCCCGCGTCGCGGTGGACGTACAAGGGGCGCGACAGCGTGGCCGTCTCGCCCTCGACCGTGAGCGCCATGCGCGAGCGGCTCGGCTGGGTCGGCCCCATTCACATCGTGCCCAACGGGGTGAACGTCTCCACGGACGGAGACTTCCCCAGAAGCCGGACACCGCGGCTGGTCTGCGTCGGCAGGCTGGTCGCGCACAAGCGCGTCGACCTGCTGCTCGACGCGGTGAGCCAGCTCAGGAAGCGGTGGCCGGACCTCGCCGTCGACGTGATCGGCAGGGGCCCGGAGGAGGCGCGGCTGCGCGCCCGGCTCCCGGAGGGCGTCACCATGCACGGCTATCTGCCCGAGGACGAGAAGGAGCGGCTGATCGCCGCCGCCTGGCTGCAGGTCAACGCCTCGCAGGGCGAGGGCTGGGGGTTGTGCGTGCTGGAGGCCGCCGCGCTCGGCGTGCCGACCGTCGCCTACGACGTGGACGGCCTCAGGGACGCGGTACGCCACGGCGAGACGGGCTGGCTGGTGCCCGAGGGCGTCGGGAGCACCGGCCTGGCCAAGGGCATCGCCGCGGCCCTGGACGAACTCAACGACACCTATCGCATGAAATGTCGGGAATGGGCGGGGAAGTTTTGCTGGGACCGGAGCGCGGAACAGCTGGCCGCGCTGGTGCATGGCCGTACGGCGGGACCCGGCTGGGAGGAGCCGTGATCGACAGGGTCCGGCACAGGCTCTGGCTGGCGCTCTGCTGCCTGGGCTTCGCGGTGCTGACGTTCACCACCAAGCCGGGCAGCATCATCTCCGACACCAAGCTCGACCTGGCGCTCAACCCGGTCGGCTGGCTGGAGCGCGCCGCCCACCTGTGGGACCCGCAGCACTTCGGCCAGCTGCAGAACCAGGTGGCCGGCTACCTGTTCCCGATGGGCCCGTTCTTCGCGCTCGGCGACCTGGTCAACCTGGCGCCCTGGGTGACCCAGCGGCTCTGGATGACGGTGCTGCTGTGCGTGGCCTTCCTCGGTGTGGAGCGGCTGGGCAGGCAGCTCGGCGTCGGCACGCCGGGCGCCCGGATCGTGGCCGCGCTGGCGTACGCGCTGGCGCCGCGCACGCTGTCGATCATCGGCGAGATCTCCATCGAGTGGCTGCCCGCCGCGATGCTGCCGTGGATCCTGATCCCGCTGCTCACCGCCTCGGAGACGGGCCAGCGGGCCAGGGCGGCGGTCAGATCGGGGCTGGCCGTGGCGCTGTGCGGCGGCGTGAACGCGGTCGCGGTGCTGGCCGTGCTCATCGCCCCCGTGCTCTACATCCTGACCCGGCCCGCCCCGGTGCCCCGCTGGCGGATGCTCGGCTGGTGGACGGGCGCGGTCGCCGTGGCCACCCTGTTCTGGTGGCTGCCGCTGCTGCTCGTGGGCCGCTACGCCTTCTCCTTCCTGCCCTACACCGAGACGGCCTCGACGACCACGCAGGTCACCTCGCTGACGAACGTGCTGCGCGGCGCCTCCGACTGGGTGCGCTACCTGACCGTCGGCGGCGTCACCGACCAGCCCGCCGGCTACGCGATCGCCACCTCCGCCGTGCTGGTCGCGATCACCGGCCTGCTGGCCGCGCTCGGCCTGGCCGGGCTGGCCCGGCGCGACCTGCCCGCGAAGGGCTTCCTGCTGGTGCTGTTCGTCGTGGGCGTGGCCGCGCTGGTCGCCGGGCACGTGAGCGCGCTGGAGCCGGTGGTCGCCGAGCCGGTGCGCTGGCTGCTGGACGGGCCGCTCGCGCCGCTGCGCAACCTGCGGAAGTTCGATCCCCTGGTACGGCTGCCGCTCGCCTTCGGCCTGGCGCACCTGCTGGCCGGGGCCCGGCTGCGGCTGCGCTCGGTGGCCCTGGTGGCCTTGGCCGGACTCGTGCTCCCCGTCTTCAACCAGGGGTTGAGCGCACCCGGCGACTTCAAGGAGGTGCCGCTCTACTGGAAGCAGGCGGCCGCCTGGGTGAACGAGAACGCCGGGGACGACGGCGTGCTGGTCGTGCCCGGCGCCAAGTTCGGCGAATACCTCTGGGGCCGGCCGATGGACGATCCCATGCAGCCGCTGTTCACCGCCCGCTGGACCACCCGGCAGGTCGCGGCGGCCGGCTCGGTGGGCCTGACCCGGCTGCTCGACGTCATCGACCAGCGGCTCACGGCCGGCTACGGCTCGGTGGGGCTGACCGACGTGCTGCGCAGGATGGGCGTGCGCTACCTGGTCGTCAGGAACGACCTCATGCGGGCGAACCTGCAAGGCGCCTGGCCGTCCAGGGTCTACGAGGCGCTGCGCGAGTCGCCGGGCATCACGAAGGTGCGCTCGTTCGGCGGGGAGGTCGGCGACACCGTCACGGACGACGTGATCGAATCGGTGGACTGGCCGTTCCCCGCCCTGGAGATCTACGAGGTGTCGGGCAGCTCCGACCTGCTCAGCGTGCAGTCGGCGGGCGACGCCGTACAGGTGCGCGGCGGCCCCGACTCCCTGCTCGCGATGGGCGATCTCGGGCTGCTCGGCGACGGCCCCGTGCTGGTGAACGACGACGCGGGCAAGCGCGAGGCACCGGTCGTGGCCAGCGACGCGCTGCGACTGCGCGAGCGGCAGTTCGGTGAGATCCGGTCGAACTGGACGCCCACGCTGACGGCCGACAGGCGCGACGACTTCTCCGGGGTCAAGACGCTCGACCTGCTTGAGAACGGCTGGTTGCGCGACACCGCCACCGCCGAGTACGACGGCATCTCCAGCATCACCGCCTCCTCCTCGGTGGCCGACGCCGAGGCGGTGCCCGGCCTCAGCGCCACGGGCCGCAGCCCGTGGGCCGCCATGGACGGCGACTACGAGACCGGCTGGGAGAGCGGCGGCTGGCACCGGCCCCAGGGCGAGTGGCTGCGCGTGGACCTGCCCAGGCCGCGGGTGATCCCGCGCTTCCAGGCGACGTTCACCAACAACGTGCTGCTCGGGCAGTCGGTCAAGCGCGTGGCCGTGGAGAGCGAGGGCGGCCGGATCGAGCAGGACGTCCAGCAGACCAACAGCCCGCAGTGGCTGCGCGTCCCGCCCGGCGCGACGAGCTGGCTGCGCGTCAAGATCCTGGCCACGTACAACAGGAACTGGAGCTTCGTGCAGCGGGTGGGCATCACCGAGCTCACGATCCCCGGCATCCTGCCGGGCCGGACGATCCGGCTGCCCGGCGAGGGCGGCGACGCCTTCGTCATGGACCGGGGGCTCGACTCCCGCCCCTGGTGCATGCGGAACCAGAGCCGCTGGATCTGCAACCCGCTGCTGGCCAGGCCGGGCGAAGAAGGCGCCGGATTCGACCGCACTTTCACCGTTGAGGCGGGGCGGAAGGCCGCGGTACGCGGCTCCGCCGTCCTGCGCGACGCCAAGCTCGTCGACCGCTTCACCCGGCTGGGCGGGGACCTGACCACGGTGACCGGTTCGTCGCAGGCGACCAAGGACGCAGTGGTCGCGCCGCGGTCGGCGTTCGACGCCGACGCGGCCACCACCTGGCTCCCGGCCGCCGACGACCCCGAGCCCACGCTCACGCTCGGCTGGCGGGCCAAGCGCGTCCTGTCGCGGATCCAGATCGCCCGGCCCGGCGGCGACAAGCAGCCGCTCGACGTGGCCGTGACCGGTGACAAGGGCGCCGTTCGCAGCGGCCGGGTGGACGCCAACGGCTACCTGACGTTCAAGCCCCTCACCACGACCCGGCTCAAGCTGCGCTTCTATCCCGCCTCCAAGCGGCTGCAGGTCACCGAGCTGGTGATCCCCGGCGTCGCGCCGGCCAGCAGGCCGGAGGGCGTGCCGTTCCGGCTGGCCTGTGGGCAGGGACCGCAGCTGCAGGTCAACGGCGCGAGCGTGGCGACCAAGGTGAGCGGCACCTTCGCCGACCTGCTCGAACAGCGGCCGGTGAAGTTCACCGGCTGCTCCAAGGCCGCGCTGGCGGCCGGCGACAACCGGGTCAGGGCCGCCGGCTGGGACCCCTTCGCGGTGGAGAACCTGGTGATCGGCGCGCTCCCCGCCGGGCCGCCCGCCGTGGAGGGCGCGGCCGTCCCGGCTACATGGTCGTCGTCGGTACGCGAGGCGCGGGTGACGGCGCCGAAGGACGCCTTCCTCGTCGTCAACGAGAACTACAACGCGGGCTGGCGCGCCGAGCTCGACGGCAAGGCGCTGCGGCCGCTCCGGATCGACGGCTGGAAGCAGGCCTGGGAGCTGCCCGCCGGCACAACGGGGACCGTACGCATGGAGTACCTGCCCGACCGGCCCTACTGGCTCGCGCTCGCCGTCGGGCTGGCCGGGATCGCCCTGCTCACGTTGCTCGCCCTCGTGCTGCGCGGGCCGCGTCCCGAACATGTCCTGGCGACCGCCGCCGCCGCCGACTCGCGGCTGTCGCGTTGGCGGGTGCCGTACGTGATCGTGCTGGGGCTGGCGTTCGGCGGCTGGGTGGCGGACTGGCCCGGCATGCTCGCGGTCCTGGCCGCCGTCGTGGCGGTGCTGCTGCTACGCGTACGGCGCGCGGTGGCCGTGCACTGGGTGGCCGGTTGGCTGTTCGGCGGGGCCACGGCGGCGCTGGCGGCGGCCATGGCGCTGCGCGACTACGGGGTGGACGTCGGGCTGCTGACGGACCAGGTGCC
This sequence comes from Nonomuraea sp. NPDC049750, assembly GCF_040659625.1. Classification (NCBI taxonomy): domain Bacteria; kingdom Bacillati; phylum Actinomycetota; class Actinomycetes; order Streptosporangiales; family Streptosporangiaceae; genus Nonomuraea; species Nonomuraea sp. NPDC049750. The sequence continues at coordinate 201,018 of NZ_JBFANB010000016.1, read as the reverse complement.
GCAGCTCATCGCCTGCGCGGCCATGGGCGTGCTCTTCGGGCAGCTGGTCACGGAGCCGGAACCACCGGCGGCTGAGCCGGAGCCGGCGGTGGCGGAGGAACAGGAGCTGGCCGGCGCCCGGCCAGCCTGAGCGCGCTCTCCTCGACCAGGTGGTAGCTGGTGGCGCTGAGCAGGAGCGAGGCGATGAAGGTCAGGATCGCGACCTTGACGAAGTCACCGGTGAACGGCTGATCCCCGGTGATCTTGTAGTACAGGGTGATCACCGGGGCGTGCCACAGGAAGAAGCTGTAGGAGATGCGCCCCAGGTACGCCGTGACCGGATTGCCCAGCACGCGATGCCTCAGTGAGTCGTGCCTGGAGGCGAGCGCGAACGGCGCGACCACCAGGACGGCCACCGACGTCTCCAGGATCATCCGCCACAGCGACTGCGACAGCGTGGGCAGGGTGAGCGTGCGCGGCCCGGCCAGCTCGGTGCTCAGCACCGCGTACAGCAGCAGGGCCAGCACCAGCAACTGGGGCGCGAGCGCGTCGACGACCTGGCTCTGCTTGATCCACACCGACAGGACGGCCATGGCCATGCCGGCGGCGAAGTAGATCAGGTGATGCGGCAGCCAGAGCGCCAGCTGCGGCTGGTCGAAGACGTGCGAGACGACCACGCTGGCCAGCGAGACCACCGGCAGCACGGCGATGCCCGCCAGCAGCCTGACCGGCCGGTTGCCGCCGCGCGCCCAGGCGTGCAGGGCCCAGACGTTCAGGACCCAGGCGAGCACCGGCAGCAGCAGGTAGAACGCCATCTCGATCGGCATCGTCCACATCTGGTAGAGGCCGTCGGGGGCGCGGTTCTGCTCGGTGTAGTTCTGCAGCAGGAACAGCCACTTCACCCAGCCGGTCCAGTCGAGCGAGCTCCACGCCCACAGGGCCAGCGCCGTGACCAGCCAGTAGGCGGGCATGACGCGGACCACGCGGCGCCACAGGTAGCGTCCCGGCCGGGGGCGAGGCGTGTCCTCGATGACCGCGCGGGCCCACGGGCGGTAGAGCAGCAGGCCCGACAGCAGGAAGAAGATCGGCACGGCGATGCCCAGCCGGGTGGTCATCCAGGCGAACATGCCCTCGCGGTACATGATCCCGGTGTTGCCGCCGACGTGCAGCACCCAGACGCCGAGCGCGGCCAGGGCGCGGATGCCGTCGAGCGCGGCGTCCCTGCCCGCCGGTGGGTCCGTCGCGGGCGTCTGCGGGAGGCTCACGGGTGCTTGTTGCGGATTCATGGGCGCTTCCTGAGCACGAGGACCAGATTCCACGTGGCGAACTCCCTGACGATCGGCACCTTCAGCATCGGCCGCCACCACCAAGGCAGGTAGCGGGGCAGCACGTCGACCAGGTCGGCGTCCGTACGGGTCCGCGCCCAGCGCAGACCGTCGGCCACCGAGACCGGATAGAGGCTCTGGCCGTAACGATTTTTGGGCGGCTTCCCGTTTTTTTCCTCATATTTCCGGGCGGCCCGGTCGCCCCCCAGGTAGTGCCAGGGCGAGGTCTCGTGGCCGCCCCAGGGGGAGAGCCAGTTCGTGTACGCGAGGAAGATCAGGCCGCCGGGCCGGGTGACGCGCGTCATCTCGGCCGCCATCCGCCACGGGTCTGGAACGTGTTCCAGGACGTTGGACGAGAAGCAGACGTCGAAGGAGGCGTCGGCGAGCGGCAGGTCGAGCGCGCTGCCGAGCACACCCCCGCTGGGCGCGCCCTGTCCGGCCAGCTCGCCGGCGTCGACGTCCACGCACAGGCAGCGGGCGCCGTCGCGTCTGAAGGCGTCGGCGAAGTATCCAGGACCGCCCCCCACGTCGAGCACCGTCTTGCCGCTCAACGTGACGTAATGCCGCAGCTGTGCGGCGGTGTCGGCGGCGAGCGTGGTGTAGTAGTCGCTCGGCGTGGTCTGCTCGGACCTGAACGCGCGGAAGAGGCGGACGGATCTGGCCAGATCGGCGCGCATACTCGCGGCTCCCGGGTGCTTGACGGGCTCCCACAATAGAACGAAGCTCTGGCGGAGGCGATACCGCTGCGGGACAGGCGCGATAACATCCCGCTCGGACCCGCTTCATCGTAGAACCTGTTCCGATTCGTTATGCGGATGTAGCTGCAGCGATCTGTGATCGAATGCTACTTTCCAGTAGCGATCATGTTGCGGGTTAATCACGCCCGCGATCTGATGTCCGGGGGGACAAGTAAGCCGGCCTTCGTCGTATCCCTCGACCGCCAGGAGGATCCCAGAATGCGACGCACACCTGTACTCGTTCTCGTCGCCGTCGGCGCGTTCCTGGTCGTACTGGCGGGAATGATCCGTTTCTGGGCGGCGGAAAGGATCATCGCGGCTCCGGCGGCCCAATACAGCGTCACCAAGCTGCAGGCCCCGGGAGCCCAATACTTCTCCATCGCCGACGGCAAGGTGCTGACCGCGGACCTCAGCATGCTCGTCACCACCCGTGGCGACGTCAAAGAGGCCACGGACAACCGGGTGGTCTGGGACCAGTTCACCGTGGTGGACGACGTCACCAACAGCAAGCCGCAGATCAGCCTGTCGGAGCGGCGCAGCGCCTTCGACCGGCGCACCGGGGTGGCCGTCAACTGCTGCGGGGTCAGCGTCGACAAGGAGCCGGTGAAGCTGGAGGGGCAGATCTACCTGTTCCCGTTCGGCACCGAGAAGAAGACGTACAAGGTCTTCAACCAGACGGCCAAGAAGGCGTTCGACACGACCTTCGTCGGTGAGGACACCGTCAACGGGCTGCCGGTCTACAAGTTCCAGCAGGTCGTCCCGGCCACGAAGGTCGCCACGCTGACCGCCCCCGGCTCGCTCTTCGGCGTGACCCAGTCGGGCGACATCCAGCTCGACCGCTGGTACGAGGGCACCGACACCTACTGGGTCGAGCCCAACAGCGGCGCCCCGGTCAAGCAGGAAGTGCGGCGCAACGAGACGCTCAAGACCCAGGACGGCGTCGAGCGCGCCAAGGCCCTGGTCGCCACCGCCTCGTTCACTCCGCAGACCATCACCGAGATGGTGCGCACGGCCACTGACGCCAAGAACCAGATCACGCTGCTGAAGACCACGATCCCGATCGTCCTGCTCGTGCTCGGCCTGCTCGCGCTGGCCGTCGCGGTCCTCCTCGGCCGCCGCCGCCGCGAAGGCGAGTAACTCGTACGGCCGGCACAGGGCGCCCGTGACTTGTTCCGGGCGCCCTGTCCGTTTGTGTGGTTATTTGTCCGACCGACGAAAAGTTCTAGTACTAGAACACGTTGCAGTTTCTTCGCCGCCGGTCGTATTGTCGGCCCATGCGGACCCGTGTCACGGACATGTTCGGAATCGAGCTACCGATCTTCGCCTTCAGCCACTGCCGCGACGTAGTCGCCGCGGTCAGCCGGGCCGGCGGGATGGGCGTGCTCGGAGCCCTCTACTTCACCCCAGAAGAGCTCGAAATGGAGCTCAAATGGATTGACGACCACGTCGACGGCCACCCGTACGGCGTCGACGTGGTCATGCCCGCCTCCTACGAGGGCGCCGACTTCGCGCCCGAGGAGCTGGTGGGCCGCCTGCAGACGATGGTCCCGGCGGGCCACCGGCAGTTCGTCGAGAACCTCCTGGCCGCCCACGGCGTGCCGCCCCTGTCCTCGGACGCCGACGCGGGCAAGGTGCTGCTCGGCTGGACGGACGTCACCGCCCGCCCGCAGGTGGAGACGGCGCTGCGGCACCCGATCGCGCTGCTGGCCAACGCGCTGGGCCCGCCACCCGCGGACGTGGTCGAGCTCGCCCACTCCCACGGCGTCAAGGTCGCCGCCCTCGCCTCCACCCCGCGCCACGCGCTCAAGCAGGTGGAGGTGGGCGTGGACGTGGTGGTGGCGCAGGGCACGGAGGCCGGCGGGCACACCGGCGAGATCTCCACCATGGTCCTGATCCCTCAGGTGGTGGACGCGGTGGACGTGCCGGTCCTGGCGGCGGGCGGCATCGGCAACGGCCGCCAGATGGCCGCCGGCATGGCTCTGGGCGCCGAGGGCGTCTGGACCGGCTCGCTCTGGCTCACGGTCGAGGAGGCGGACACTCCCGAGATGGCCAAGAAGCGCATTCTGGAGGCCACCTCCCGCGACACGGTCCGCTCCCGCAGCTGGACGGGCAAGCCGGCCCGCCTGCTCAAGAACGAGTGGACGGAGGCCTGGGAGTCGCAGGAGTCGCCGGGGACGCTGCCGATGCCGCTGCAGTTCATGCTGGTATCGGACGCGCTGCGCCGCATCGGCCGCTCGGACGCCGCCGAACTGGCCACCTTCCCGGCGGGCCAGATCATCGGCATCACCAACCAGGTCCGGTCGACGCGCGACGTCATGTACTCACTGATGGAGGAGTACGCGGAGGCCACGGAACGCCTGGGCCGCATCACGGGGGACTGACCCGCCGTCAGAGGTAGCGGGGGAGTCCCCGCTACCTCGGCGCCGTCGCGCTCAGTGGCCCTTGTAGCTGGCCGCCCGCTTCTCCTTGAAGGCCCGAGCGCCCTCGCGGGCGTCCTGGGAGCCGATCACCGGCCAGCCGATCTCGTCCGACACCTTGAGCGCCTCCGGCTCCGGCATGCCCAGCGTGTCCCGGTACGTGCGCAGGATCGCCTGCACCGCGAGCGGGCCCGAGGCGGCGATGTCGTCCGCGATCTCCCGCGCCACCGCCAGTGCCTGCCCGTCCGGTACGACGCGGTTGACCAGGCCCATGGACAGGGCCTCCGCCGCGGTGATCGAGCGGCCGGTGAGCAGCAGGTCCATGGCGTGGCAGTACGGGATCTGCCGGGGCAGGCGGATCGCGCTGCCGCCCATCGGGAACAGCGCCCGCTTGGCCTCGAACAGGCCGAGTGTCGCCGACTCCGCCACCACCCGCAGGTCGGTCCCGACCAGCAGTTCGGTGCCGCCGGCCACCGCGTAGCCCTCGACCGCCGAGACGATCGGCTTGGTCGGGAGGTCCTCGCGGAGCAGGCCCTTCCAGTGGAAGTTGGGGATCTGGGCGGCGCGCGCCTGGACGTCGGCGTCCGTCGAGGGCTGTCCCATGGCCTTGAGGTCGGCGCCGGCGCAGAAGGTGCCCTCCGCGCCCGTGAGGATGGCGGCCCTGACCTCTGCTTCGGCCGACACGTATGCCCAGGCCGAGGCCAGGCCGATCAGCATGTCGGAGGAGAGCGCGTTGCGCGCCTCCGGCCGGTTCATGGTGACGATGACGACGTGGCCGTCGCGTTCGACCCGGCAGTGGGGGGTGCTGATCGGCAGGAGCTCCACGGACGCCTCCAGATAACGAATCAAGCGCTTGTTAGGCAGCGATCCTACCCTGTGGCGAGCCCGCGAGACGATGATGGCGGCACGACCTCGATCAAGCGCTTGCTACGACTCCGGTGCCGGGATACGCTGCCCAGGCAAAACGAGAACAAGTTCTTGTTTATCGGGGCCTCGGACCACCTGAAGAGGAGTTTCGATGGGCACGCTCGGTTTCTGGAGACTGGCGCAGGCGGATCCGGACTGGATCGCGTGCGTGGACCCAGACGGTACGGAGCACCGCGCGGGCGACCTCCTCGCCCGGTCGAACCAGCTGGTGCACGGCCTGCGCGAGCTCGGGCTGAAGCCGGGAGACGGCGTCTGCGGCCTGGTGCCGAACGGCGTGGACGGGCTCGTCCTCTACCTGGCCGCCTTACAGGCCGGCTGGTACTACACGCCGATCAACTGGCACCTGACCGGGCCCGAGATCGCCTACATCGTGGCCGACAGCGAGGCCCAGGCGTTCTTTGTGCACCCCAGGTACGCGGCCGAAGGAGTCAAGGGCGCCGAGGCCATCGCGCCTGAGCGGCGCTTCGCCGTTGAGGATGGCGATATTTCGGAGTTCCGGCGGATCAGTGAGCTGACCGACGGGCAGCCGGACACCGCGCCTCCCGACCGTACGGCCGGGCTGACCATGCACTACACCTCGGGTACGACCGGCAAGCCCAAGGGCGTCCGGCGGCCACTGAACGGGCTCGACCCCGACGACGCCGCCGAGATGCTGTCGTTCCTGCCGGGCCTGTTCGGCATCACCCGGGGCCGGCCGAACGCGCACCTGATCACCTCGCCGAACTACCACACCGCCGTCACCCAGTTCGGTGGCACGGCGCTGCACATGGGCCACACCCTCGTCTACATGGACAAGTGGGACGCGGAGGAGATGCTCCGGCTCTGTGAGAAGTACCAGGTCACGAACTCGCACATGGTGCCCACCCACTTCAAGCGCCTCCTGGCACTGCCCGAGGAGACCCGCCACAAGTACGACCTGTCCTCGCTCAAGTGGATGATCCACGCGGCCGCCCCCTGTCCGGTGCCGGTGAAGTGGGCGATGTTCGAGTGGTGGGGCGACTGCGTCTACGAGTACTACGCGGCCACCGAGGGCGGCGGCACCCTGGCCACGCCGGAGGGCTGGAAGGCGCACCCGGGCACGGTCGGCTCGGCCTGGCCGATCAGCGAGTTGCTCATCGTGGACGACGCGGGCGAACCCCAGCCGACCGGAACCCCGGGGACGATCTACATGAAGATGCTCGGCGCCCGGTTCGAGTACAAGGGCGACCCCGCCAAGACCGCCGAGAACCAGCTCAAGGACTACTTCACGGTCGGCGACATCGGCTACCTGGACGAGGACGGTTTCCTCTACCTGTGCGACCGCAAGGCCGACATGATCATCTCGGGCGGGGCGAACATCTACCCCGCCGAGATCGAGAACGAGATCATGATCCACCCCAAGGTCGCGGACGTGGCGGTGTTCGGCATCCCGGACGAGGAGTGGGGCGAGCAGATCAAGGCCATCGTCGAGCCCGCGCCGGGCTCGGCGCCGGGTCCCGAGCTGGCGGCCGAGATCCTCGCCTCGCTGGAAGGCCGCCTGGCCCGGATGAAGTGGCCCAGATCGATCGACTTCATCGAAGAGATGCCCCGCGAGCCCAACGGCAAGCTGCTTAAACGCAAACTCCGCGCACCTTACTGGGAGGGACACGACCGTGCCATCTGAACCGCTGGTGGCGGAGCACGTACTGGAGTTCCCCGGCGGCTACGCGCGCACGACCGGGCCGGTGATCGGACGCTTCCTGACCGAGCTGCGCGGCGGCCGGATCGTCGGCGTGCGGACCGCCGAGGGCAAGGTGCTGGTGCCGCCGCTGGAGTACGACCCCGCCAGCGGCGAGGCCGTCACGGAGGAGTTCGTCGAGGTCGGGCCCGCGGGGACGGTGACCGCGTGGGCATGGGTCGCCGAGCCGCGCGACAGCCACCCGCTCGACCGGCCGTTCGCCTGGGCGACGATCAAACTCGACGGCGCCGACACCGCGCTGGTGCACGCCGTCGACGCGGGCAACGCCAAGGCGCTGCGGATCGGCAGCCGGGTCTGGCCCGTCTGGCGGAGCGAGCGTACCGGTCATATCACCGACATCTCCTACTTCGCGCCGGAGGTCACGAAGATCGTGTCCCCCGTGCGGGCCGAATACCGGCTGCAGGTGGGCGGGTCGCTGCTGACCTTCCTGGAAGGCGTCGAGCGCGGCGTGTTCCTCGGCGGCCGGTGTCCCAGCTGCGAGAAGGTGTACGTCCCGTACCGCGTCTTCTGCCCGGCCTGCGGTGGCCCGATCGCCGACCAGTTGGAGTTACCCGACACCGGCACGATCACCACGTACGCCATCAACAACCTGCCCGACCCGCGCGCCCCCGAGGTGCCCTTCGTCTCCGCCTACATCCTGCTCGACGGGGCGGACATCCCCATGATCGCCCTGGTCGGCGGCGTCCCGGCGCACGAGGTGCGGCAGGGCATGCGGGTCAGGGCCGAATGGGTGCCCGAGGGCGAGCGGACGAAGTCCATGGCCAACGTCCGATGGTTCGCCCCCACCGGCGAGCCGGATGTGGAGCTCTGATGCGTGAGGTAGCCGTCGTCGCGTTCGCCCAGACCCGCCACACCGACCATGACGGCGGCCTGAGCGAGCCCGAGCTGATCCTGCCCGTCATCAACGAGGTCAAGGAGTCGACCGGGCTGAAGCGGTTCGGCTTCACCTGCTCCGGCAGCTGCGACTACCTCGCGGGCGCGCCGTTCTCGTTCGTCTCCGCGCTCGACGCGCTCGGCGCGTGGCCGCCGATCTCCGAGAGCCACGTGGAGATGGACGCGGCCTGGGCGCTGTACGAGGCATGGGTACGCCTGCAGCACGGTGACATCGACTCGGCCCTGGTGTACGGCTTCGGCAAGTCGTCGCTCGGCGACCTGCGCGAGATCATGACGCTCCAGCTGGACCCGTACTATCTGGCGCCGCTCGGCCTCGACCAGCTCTCCTTCGCCGCCCTGCAGGCCAGCGCGGCCGGCGCCGAACGCAAGGAGCTCGACGAGATCGTCCGGCGCAGCCGGGCCGACGGCCGGAGCAACCCGTACGCGCTCGACCTGCCCGAGGACGTCGGCGACGAGTACGCGGTCGAGCCGATCAGGAAGTCGGACGTCGCCCCCATCACGGACGGCGCGGCGGCGATCGTCCTGGCGGCCGGCGACCTGGCCAGGGAGCTGTGCGCCAGACCCGCGTACATCCGAGGCATCGCGCACCGCATCGAGCCGCACTATCTGGGCACCCGCGACCTGGCCCGGTCGGTCTCCGCGGCCGACGCCGCACGGGCCGCGGGGGTCGGCAAGGGGCCGGTCGAGGTGGCGGAGCTGCACACGCAGTTCGCCCATGAGGAGCCGATCCTGCGCCGGGCGCTGGAGCTGCCCGACGGCACGGTGATCAACCCGTCCGGCGGCCCGCTCGCCGCAAATCCGGTCATGGCCACCGGCCTCATCCGCATCGGCGAGGCGGCCCGGCGCATCCACGACGGCACGGCCGCCCGCACGGTGGGCCACGCCGCCGGCGGCCCCTGCCTGCAGCACAACCTTGTGACCGTCCTGGAGGCATGAAAATGGGCAACAGGTGTGCCGTGATCGGCGTCGGTCAGACGCACTACACGACCAAGCGCAGGGACGTGTCGATCGCCGGGCTGGTCCGCGAGGCGGCCGTCCGAGCCCTGGAGGACGCCGGGCTGACGTTCAAGGACATCGACGCGGTCGTCGTCGGCAAGGCGCCCGACCTGTTCGAGGGCGTGATGATGCCCGAGGCGTACCTGGCCGACGCGCTCGGCGCGGCCGGCAAGCCGATGATGCGCGTGCACACCGCGGGCAGCGTCGGCGGCTCCACGGCACTGGTCGGCGCGAGCCTCATCCAGGGCGGCGTGCACGACCGGGTGCTGGTCGTGGCGTTCGAGAAGCAGTCGGAGTCCAACGCCACCTGGGCCCTGTCCACCCACCTGCCCTTCAGCGCGTCGCTGGTGGTCGGGGCCGGCGGCTACTTCGCGCCGCACATCAGGGAGTACATCCGCCGGACCGGCGCGCCCGAGCACATCGGCCACCTGGTGGCGGTCAAGGACCGCCTGAACGCCCTCAAGAACCCCTACGCCCACCTGAAGATCCCCGGCATCGACCTGAAGATGGTCGAGTCGACGCCCATGCTGTGGGAGCCGATCCGCTACCTGGACACCTGCCCGTCCAGCGACGGCGCCTGCGCCATGGTCCTGTCGTCGGAGTCGGCGGTCACCGGCACGCCCGCGTGGCTGCACGGCACCGCCATGCGCTCGGAGCCGATCTTCCGCGCCGACCGCGACACGGTCAGCCCGCAGGCAGGCAAGGACTGCGCGGCCGACGTCTACCGGCAGGCGGGCGTCACCGACCCGCGCCGCCAGATCGACGTGGCCGAGGTGTACGTCCCGTTCTCCTGGTACGAGCCGATGTGGCTGGAGAACCTGGGCTTCGCGGCCGACGGCGAGGGCTGGAAGATCACCGAATCAGGCGCCACCGCGCTCGACGGCGACACCCCGTGGAACGCCTCCGGCGGGGTGCTGTCGAGCAACCCGATCGGGGCGTCGGGGCTGATCAGGTTCGCCGAGGCCGCGCTCCAGGTACGCGGGACGGCGGGGGAGCACCAGGTGGACGGCGCCCGGCTGGCGCTCGGCCACGCGTACGGCGGGGGAGCCCAGTTCTTCGCGATGTGGATCGTCGGACGGGAGAAGCCCTGATGGAGTTCAACCACGCCGACCTGTTCGAAGGGATCGTGGACGCGGTCGGCGACCGGATGGCCGTCGTCTGCGACGACGAGCGCCGCACCTTCGCCGAACTGGACGCCGAGGCGAACCGCATCGCCCACTACCTCCAGGATCTCGGTATCAAGCCCGGCCAGCACGTCGGGCTGCACCTGTACAACAGCATCGAGTACGTCGCCGGGATGCTCGCCGCGCTGAAGATCCGGGCGGTGCCGATCAACGTCAACTACCGCTACGTCGAGGCCGAGCTGCTCTACCTCTACCGCGACTCCGACATCCGGGCGCTGATCTACGACGTGGAGTTCGAGCCGCGGGTGGCGGCGGTCATGGGGGAGGCGCCCCTGCTGGAGCACCTGATCGCGGTCGGCGGCCAGTCGTCCGTCGCGACCGCCGTGCCGTACACCGAGGCGCTGGAACGCGGCGCGCCCACGCGCGGCTTCGAACCGCGATCCACGCAGGACGTCTACATCATCTACACCGGCGGCACGACCGGCATGCCCAAGGGCGCGATGTGGCACGTCGAGGACCTGTTCGTGGCCTTCGGCGGCGGCAACCCGTACGGCGCGCCGCTCCCTACCCCGCAGGCGGTGATCGACCAGGCGGCCGCCGCGGACCCGCCCATGGTGATGATGGCCGCCGCGCCGCTGATGCACGGGGCCGCGCAGATGGGCACGTTCGTCAGCTGGTGGATGGGCTCGACCGTGGTCTACGTACGCAAGTTCAGCGCCGACGCGGTGTTACGGGCGCTCGCCCGCGAAAAGGTGGCCACGCTGAGCATCACCGGCGACGCCATGGCCAGGCCGCTGGCGGAGGCGTTGGAGAGCGGCGACTACGACATGTCCTCGCTCATCGCGCTCAGCTCGACCGGGGCCATCCTCACCGGATCCGTCCGCGACCGGCTGCAGCGGGCCCTGCCCAACGTCATGATCCTCGACAGCTTCGGCTCCACGGAGTCCGGCTACACCGCCTCCGGGGTGGCGGGCTCCTCACCCGAGGCGGGGCTGCGCTACCAGCCGAACGCCACGTCCGGCCTGGCCGTGCTCGACGAGAAGCTGCGGCCCGTCGAGCCGGGCTCGGGCGAGCTGGGCACGGTGGCCAAGTCGGGGCCGATCTCGTTCGGCTACTACAACGACGCGGAGAAGACCGCCCGTACGGTCGTCACCGACGCCGAGGGCACCCGATGGCTGCTGACCGGCGACCTGGCCAGCGTCGACGCCGACGGCACCGTGAACGTCTTCGGCCGCGGCTCCCAGTGCATCAACACCGGCGGGGAGAAGGTCTTCCCCGAAGAGGTGGAAGCGGTGCTCAAGGGGCATGACGCCGTCTTCGACGCGGTGGTGACCGGGATACCGGACGAGCGGTGGGGCAACCGGGTGGCGGCCGTGGTCGAGGCGCGCGAGGGGGTGGCGGTGACGGCGGACGAACTGGACGCGCACTGCAGGCAACGGTTGTCGGGGTACAAGGTGCCTCGTACGTACGTGTTCGTAGACGAGATGGTCCGGTCACCGGCGGGCAAGGCCGACTATCGGTGGGCCCGGCGGCAGGCGGAGTCCGGCGGCTCGTAAGCCCCGGGTGCGGCGGCGCGCGCCTCCTCCGCCTCCTCGTGGTGGCCCAGCTCGCTCTGGCAGAAAGCGAGCCGGGCCCGGGCCACGGCGCGGAGCAGGTCGTCCTCGATCACCCGGGTGCCTCGGTGCAGCACGACGCTGGCCTCCAGCACCCGCCCCGTCTCGATCAGGGCGTCTCCGAGCATGAGCATCCCATTGGCCAGATGACCCATGAGGACCGGATCGCCGGCCGCGAAGCGCTCCAGCGCCGCCACCGCCTCACCCAGCGGCCGCACCGCGTCGGCGTGCCTGCCCTGGCGCATGAGCGCGGTGGCTTCGGCCTGGGACCAGGCGATGGCCTCCAGCGCGTCGTGCGGCCGGTGGAGTGCGGCCAGCGTCGCGCCCAGGATCGCGTATGTCATGGCCGCGCCGACCGGCTCGTCCAGCTCGTCACAGAGGTCGGCGGCCCGTTCGACCTGCGCCAGAGCCTCCACGGCCCGTTGCCGCCCGAGTAGCGACCTCGCGTAGACGCACAGGCAGCGCACCAGTGTGCCGCGTTCCACGTCCCCATCCGGGCTGCCCAGCAGCGGCCGGAGCGCGGCCTCGACCTGGTCGCCGAGTCGCGCGGACGGTTCGGCCGCCGCCTCCTCCAGCAGCCCGTCGAGCCGGGCCGTGAGCAGTGACAGCAGCGCCGACCGTACGGCGGGCCGCTCGCTCGACCGCCGCAGGACGTCCAGCAGCCGCAGGAGGTGCCCGGCCGATCTGGCCGGATGGTCGTGTACGGCCATCACGAGCGCGTCCAGGCCCTCGGTCTCGGCCAGGAACTGCTCAGCCACGACCTCCGGCCCCAGAGGCGCCAGTCTCCCCTGTGGACCAGACCGGCCCGGGAAGAGCCGGGCCAGCCAGTCGCCCAAGGCCAGACCGCGGTCGTACGTCTGGGATCCGGGCACCGCCGACAGCAGTTCCCGCAGCTCTTGGCGAGTGGGTGTGGTGAGCGTGACCAGGGCCACCGCCTGCCGGGCCGTCACGGCGTCCACCGGCTCGTGCCCGTCGGGCCATACCGTCATCCACTGTTGCTGCTCGTACATCAGGAACCGGCTCAGCAACTCCCCGCCCTCGACGTCGTCCCCGCGCAGCCGCATCAAGGCGGCCAGGTGCACGCGCAGCGGATCGTCGTAGCCCGGATCGTCGAGAGCGGGCAGGACCGCCCGGGGCGACGCGAACGCCCGCATGGCCGCCGCCGCGTGCCCCACCCGCTCGGCGCGCGTCAGCGGACGGCCGTCGAGTTGGACGGTGACGCTGTTCAGCTCATTCAGCTCCGTCGGCAGACCACCAACACCAGGCCCGCCCGGCGCGCCTGGTAAGCCGCCGACATCGGGCAAGCCGTCCGAGTCAGGCGCGGCGGTGGCGCGGTGCTCTGTAGGGTCGGCGGCGGCCAGGACCAGGCGCCGCCACCACTCGCCGTCGGCGCGCTCGCGGGTGAGCAGCAGGATCCTGACTCGATGACGGCGCCGCCGACCGGTCAGGTGCCGGATGAGTTCGCCGATCGCCGCCGCCCACGGCTCCGGGTGGTCGACGGCGAGGAGAGTGGGGCGGAGTACGTCGAGGCGGGTGGCGCAGGGGTAAGGGGTGGTGAGGAAACCGGCGTCCCAGCCGACCTCGGCGAGCTCCGCGCACAACTCGCCCGCCAGCCGGGTCTTACCCGTGCCGCCCCGGCCCGTCAGCACCGCGATCGACAGCGGCGCCGGGTCGTCGGCCCAGGCGCGCAGCGTCGCCAGCTCCTCGTGGCGACCCAGGAAGGGTACGACGGCGTGCTCCGGCACCAGCAGCGGCCAGTCCGGGCAGTGGGGCGGCAGCGGTTCGCGGGCGCGCCGCAGGAGGCTCGGCAGAGAGTGGACCTCGACGACGCGCTCGACCCCGAGGCGGTGCGGTGGCCTGTCCATGGGGCCCGCCTAGTCGCTACGTCCCGATGTGTCGTCCCCCGACGAGGGTGCCACCACTATCCCATCCGGGCTCGCCCCCAGGCAGGAAATTGCTCCGCTTACTATGTCTCCTCAGCCGTGACCAGGGCGGTCGGGTGCTACGCCTTCTCGCCCGTGAGCAGGGCGGCCAGGCCGAGGTAGACGAGGCCGCTGCCGATGTCGAGGCGGCGCCGCGCCCGCGTGGAGCGGCGCACCCGCCCGGCCAGCGCCGAGGAGAGCAGCGCGTACGTGCCGTCGGTGGTCATCCCGAGGCCCATCCAGAGCAGCCCGAGCACCAGGATCTGCGGCGCGACCGGCCCCGCCGCCGGATCTGTGAACTGCGGCAGGAAGGCCAGGAAGAAGATGGCGGTCTTGGGGTTGAGCACGTTGACCACGAAGCCCTCCCAGAACATCCGCCGCTTGGAATGCGTCTCCACCTCGACAGCTTCCTCGGCCGAGGCGGAGGTCCGGTTCATCAGCTTGCGCACCCCGAGCCAGACGAGGTAGGCGACGCCCGCGTACTTGATCACGGTGAACGCCGTGGCGGAGGCGGCCACCAGCGCGCTGATGCCCAGGGCGGCGGCGACCACGTGCACCACCGAGCCCGTGTGGACGCCGAGCACCGAGACCAGGCCCGCCGACCTGCCTTGCGCGACGCTTCTGGTGACGATGAACAGAACCGCGGGACCCGGCACCAGGAGAAGGGCCAGGGTGGCCGTGCAGAAGAGAGCGAGCGTCGCGAAATCCGGCATGCCGCCCATGGTAGGCGTGCACCCCTCGCCGCGGTCAACGGGATTCCGCAGCCGTGGGGCGACAGATGGCAGGTACCCTCGCCGCGGCCAACAGATTTCCGCGCGACGGGTCAGACGCTCTCCACCAGGGCCGACAGCAGCGCCTCGGTGGCCGGCGGGTGGGGCGGGTCGCCGTAGACCGCCGCGTACACGTGCCTGATGGAACCCGGAATCGGGGCCACCTCCACGTCCGGATGCCGGTGCGCGCTGAGCGCCAGTCCGGGCAGCACAGTGGGCCCCATGTCCGCCGCCACCAGCGCTTGTACGGCCACGATGTCGTCGCTGGTGAAGGAGATCCGCGGCTCGAACCCCGCCTTGGCGCAGATGTCGAGCAGATGGCTACGACACCGGTCACACCCGGCGATCCAGGGATCCCCGGCGTGTGCCTCCAAATCCCCCGAGCCGCCAGAGAACACCAGGTAACTCGGGTCGTCGAGCAGGTGGATCATCTGGATCCCCGGGTCCTCCGGCGCCGTGTCGTCGTAGCGGAACATCACCGCCACATCCACCCGCCCGCTCCGCAGCAGCCGGAGCGCCTCCGGCGGCTCGGTCTCCGTGAGGTGCAGCCGCAGCCCGGGATGTGAACCCGCCAGCCGGGTCGCCGTCCGGGGGATGAAGGTGCCCAGCGCGGAGGGGAACGCGGCCAGCCGGGCCCGCCCCGAGCGCAGCCCCACGTGCGCGGCGAGCTCGTCGGCGGTGGCGTCGAGGCGGCCGATGATGTCGTCGGCCCGCGCGGTGAGCAGCTTGCCGGCCTCCGTGAGCCGGATGCCCCGCCCGACGCGCTGCACGAGCTTGGCGCCCGTCTCGGCTTCGAGACGGGCGAGGTGGTGGCTGACCGACGGCTGCGAGTAGTGCAGTTCCTTGGCGGCGGCGGTCAGCGAGCCAGTACGCGCGACGGCGACGAGGACGCGGAGCCGTACGACATCCAGCATTCATCAACCATATCTATTGATGAGCCACAAAACTTCTGTTGGACCTATCAATCTCGACGTAGCACCGTAAGAGAGGAGAGAGGGAGGCAAACATGGACACAGTGCTGATTCGGCCGGGGCTCGACGCCCTCGTGTCGGACATCGGCGACATCACCGCCCGCCGTCTCGCCCCGAGGGAGACCGCCTTCGCGGTGGCGGATCTGCTCCGCCCACGGCTGCCCAGCCTCGACCTGCTCACGCAGGAGGAACGAGCGGGCTCGCCCGAGACGTACGTGTCCCAGGCGCTGTACGCGTGTGACGACTTCTCGATCGTGACGGTCGTATGGCGGCCGGGCCAGTACACGGTGATCCACGACCACGTGTCGTGGTGCGCGTTCGGCGTGATCAGCGGGATCGAACACGAGACGCTCTACCGGGACATGGGGGACCACCTGCTGGAGATCGGGCAGGCCGCCAACCTGCCGGGCGAGGCCAGCGGGTTCGCGCCGCCCGGCGACATCCACAAGGTGATCAATGTGAGTGACGAGGTCGGGGTGTCGGTGCACGTGTACGGGGCCGACGTGAGCAGGCTCGGCAGCAGCGTACGCCGGGTCTACGACCTGCCGGTCAGAACGCCGGGCTAGTCACCGGCCCTCACCGATGAGTTTCCACCTGCGCAGCGGTCAGTACCCAGGTAGGCCCATCGAGGAGAAGCCATCATGGAACCGATCACCGAGCTGGACGCCAGATACAGCGCCGAAGGCGCCACCGCGACCGAATGGGCGCGGGCACGCGACACCCTGGAACGCGCCCAGACATTCTGGCTGGCCACCGTCCGCTCCGACGGCAGCCCGCACGTCACGACCCTGCTGGCCGTCTGGCAGGACGGCACGCTCTACTTCTGCACCGGCGCGGGCGAGCAGAAGGCCCGCAACCTGGAGTCCAACCAGCGCTGCACGCTCACGACCGGCACCAACTCCCTGGAGGAGGGCCTCGACGTGGTCGTGGAAGGCGTCGCGGAGCGGGTCACCGATACCGGCCACCTCAAGCGGCTCGCCGACGCCTACGGGGACAAGTACGGCAGCGACTGGCGCTTCGAGGTGGGCGACGACGCCTTCCTGAACTCGGGCGGCGACCGGGCGCTGGTGTTCGCGGTGGCCCCGGCAAAGGCGTTCGGCTTCCGCAAGGGCGACTTCAGCCAAACCCGCTGGCGCTTCCAGCGCGGCTAGCCTTCCGAAAGGGCGCTCCCAGCGCGGCTAGCCTTCCGCAAGGGCGCTCCCAGCGAGGCAAGGCGACCGCGCGGGCGTTTCCGGCGCGGCTAGGCTGAGCCGTATGCCGGCAGAGCGCCCCAGGCGGGCGGACGCGCGCCGCAACCACGACGCGGTCCTGGCCGCGGCCAGGAAGCTGTTCGCCGAGCGTGGCGTGGACGTGCCGCTCGACGACGTCGCCCGCTGCGCCGGGGTCGGCAACGCGACCATGTACCGGCACTTCCCGACCCGCCAGGACCTGATCATCGCCGTCTACGCCGATGAGGTGACGGAGCTGTGCGAGAGCGGCGACGCCCTCCTGGCGGCCGATTCGCCGGGTGACGCGCTGCACGAGTGGCTGGGCGCCTTCGTCGCGCACGTCGCCGGCAAGCGCGAGCTGGCGCTGGCCCTGCCGCGCGACGGCTCGGCGCTGTTCGGGGAGTGGCACGAGAAGATGCTGGCCACCGCGTCGGCCCTGCTCACCAGGGCCCAGGACGCGGGCGAGGTCCGGTCTGATCTGACCGTCCGCGAGTTGATGACCCTCGCCAACGCGATAGCGCTGACCGGCTCGGACCAGTCCGCGCGACTGCTCGACCTGCTCAGATACGGGACGGCTGGCAGGCGCTGACCCGCCCATAAGCCCGGACAAAAGCGCGCACAAAAGCGGCACCGACCCGGCCATAGTGGGAAAAAATGTACAAGCGTTGAGATCTGTGGGCTAGTCCTTTACTCTCAGCCAGAGGCGCGCGTCAGCCGCTGGAAACGGGAGGCACGGCAATGCTGAAAGTGATCGGCGCGGGGTTCCCGCGTACCGGAACCAGCTCGATGAAGGCCGCGCTGGAGCGGCTCGGGTTCGGCCCCTGCTACCACATGTTCGAGATCCTGACCAAGCCCGAGCACGCCGACCGGTGGGTGTCCGTCGTCTCCGGCGAGCCGGTGGACTGGGACAAGGTGTTCGACGGCTACCAGTCGGCCCAGGACTGGCCGGCCAGCGGGTTCTGGCGCGAGCAGGCGGCGGCCTACCCCGACGCCAAGGTCATCCTGACCGTCCGCGACCCCCACCGCTGGTACCTCAGCATGCAGAACCTCCTCAGCAACGGCCCCGGCCGGACCATGTCCATGGACCCGTCGACACTGCCACCGGCCGCGGCGAAGATCTTCGAGGGGATGCAGAAGATGCAGCCGGTGCTGAGCGCGATCGGGGAGGACACCTTCGGCCAGGGCTGGATCCCCGCGAACGGCCTGCCCGACGAGAAGGTCGCCATCGAGGCGTTCGAGCGCCACCGGGCCACCGTCGAGGCGAGCCTGCCCGCGAGCCGGCTCCTGGTGTTCGACGTGCGCCAGGGGTGGGAGCCGTTGTGCGAGTTCCTGGACGTCGAGGTTCCCGATGAGCCGTTCCCGCATCTCAACGACTCCGAGTCGCTGCAGCGCAGGATGGGCGAGCTGATGGCGGGGCAGTTCCCTTCGTCCATCGAGGAGGTCCGCTAGACCCGGCCCCCTGCCCGGCCTCTGGTGGTGCCTGAGCCGGTTACCATCGGAGGCCAGCAGGAGGTGGTGGGCCCATGTCGACCGATGAGATCGCCGGCCAGGCGTGGGAGAACGAGAGCAAGGGCCAGCGCACTCGCCGCCGGATCCTGGAGGCCGCCCGCCGCACCTTCGGCGAGGTCGGCTACGAACGCGCCACCATCCGCGCGATCGCGGCCGAGGCGGACGTCGACAAGTCCTCGGTCATCCAATACTTCGGCACCAAGCAGCAGCTGTTCCGCGAGTCCCTCGACTTCTGCCTCGACGTCGACTCCCTGACCACCGACGACCCGGGCCGCTCCGCTGAAAACTACCTGCGCGCCATGCTCGAGCGCTGGGCCGCCGTCCCCGACAGCCCGATGGCCGTACTCCTGCGCACCAGCATGACCAGCCAGGAAGCCGCCCAGATGCTCCGCGAACACGTGACCTCTGAGGCGATCGACCGGATCGCGGCCGGGGTCCACGGTCCCGACGCGCGCCTGCGGGCGGCGCTGGCGGGCGCGATGATGTTCGGCATCACCGTCCACCGCCACCTGGTGCGCATGCCCGACCTGGCCGAGGCCGATCTCGACGACGTCCTTCGCCTGGCCGTACCGCTCATCCGCACGCTGCTCGAGGACGCCGACGGCTGACCTCAGAGCCTGCTGCCGCCCCCCACGCTGACCCGGAGCTGATCGCCGGCCAGCAGATCGGGCCGGTGGTGGCGGACCCGATCGCCCATCGGACCGTGCTCCCACAATGGGTCGACCACGCCAAGGGGAATGCTCAGTTTCTGTAATCCCGTCACCGGATCGACCGGCATCCGTTCCAGATGGCACAACAACCAGCCGGGGGCGCTGGGAGAAATCTCATATTCCCCCCAGCCGACCACGCCGATGCATTTCCTTGTTCCGGTCCGGACATAAATCCGATCCGCCTCGGCGATGGTGCGCGGGCTCGGCACCCGGCTTTCCACGACGTCGACGCGCTCAATGTGCCGCCATGCCAGGCGCAGGCGTGATCCGTACGCGTCTTCCATCTCCACGCCTTGGGCGGAGAAACGTACGACCGTGTCAGCGGCCATCTGCCGATGCCTGGCCAGCCGTACGCCAATGGCGGGTATCGCCATTCCAGCGGCGGCCAGCCCCCATGCGACATGAGAGCCCGGGAGCATCAGGCATACCGGAGCCAACAGAATGAGCGGGCTGAATAACCGGGCAGCGGTTGCGAGTGAGAATTCGCGCACCATGCGAAACTCCTCCATAAATCAACACTGACGTCCGGTGACATAGGTGTCAATCCGGTGCGCCCGCCCACCGCTCACCCTGTCAGCCCCCCGTCAGCTGAAGTCGGCCGCGTGGTCCATGGCCCATTGGCGCAGAGATCGTGCCGGGATCCCGGTGACGTCGTGGACGGTGGCGGTCAGCACCGGGGGCGGCCCGGCGAGCATGGCGGCGTAGCCGTCGAGGAGCACGTCGACGAAGGAGTCGGGGAAGCTCTCGTCGGCCAGCAGCCGCTCTCGGGCCTGCTCGCGGGTGAGCTCCCGCCAGCGCAGCGGCCGGCCCAGCGCCTCGCCGATGACACGGACCTGCTCGGCCTGGGTGAGCACCTCCGGGCCGGTCAGCGTGTAAGTGGCGCCGTCGTGCCCCGGCTCGGTGAGGGCGCGGACCGCGACGGCCGCCATGTCGGCCTCATGGATCAGGGACATCGGCAGCGCGCCGTAAGCCCCCTCGACGACGTCACCGGCCCGGATCTGGTCGGCCCACCACAACGTGTTCACCGCGAAGGTGCTCGGCCTGATCATGGTGGACTCGATCCCGCGGCCGTGGACCAGCTTCTCCTGCTCCTCGAAGCTGAGATCGGGAACACCGCCCGTACCCAGGAAGACCACCCGGCGGGCCCGCCGGGTGACCAGGTCGAGCACGGCGGGCAGCTGTTCGCCGGTGTGCAGCGGCCAGAGCAGGAACACCGCGTCGATGCCGGCCAGGCAGGCCGCGATGGTGTCCGGCACGGACAGGTCGCCGCGCATCACCTCGACCTCGGCGGGAAAGCGGGCGGTGCGCGGATCGCGGGTGACCGCCCGTACGGCATGGCCGCTCTCGCGCAGCTGGGTGATGATCTGGCCGCCGACGTTTCCGGTGGCGGCGAGGACGAGGATGTTCATGCGACGAGCGTCGCGCACGACCGTCCACCCATCCCAGTCAGGCGGCTAGAATCGCCGGAAACCGTCACCGTGCAGGGATATCTGGATGGATACCGTCGACAGAGGTCTGGTTCACGCGCTGCAGATCGACGGCCGGGCCCCGTTCAGGACGATCGCCGACGTGCTCGGGGTCTCGGAGAACACCGTGGCCCGCCGCTACCGGCGGCTGCGCGGCCAGGGCGTCCTGCGGGTGGCGGGTCTGGTCAACGGCGCTCGGCTGGGGCACACCCAGTGGACCATCCGGCTGCGCTGCACCCCGGACGCGGCCGTGCCGGTCGCCAAGGCGCTGGCCGCCCGTGACGACACGTCCTTCGTGTACCTGATGTCCGGCGGCACCGAGATCTCCTGCACCGTACGCACGCGCGGCACCCGCGACCAGGACGCCCTGTTGCTGGACAAACTGCCCCGCACCAGCCGGGTCGTCTCGGTCTCCGCTCACCTGCTGCTGCGCAATTTCGTCCTGCCGGATGGCTGGCGGGGGCTGGCCTGGCTGTCACCCGAACAGGCCGACCGGCTGCGGCCGCCGCCAGTAGAGGCCGGAGACGGCCCGATCGATCTCGACGAGGGCGACAAGGCGCTGCTGCGGGCGCTCAATCTGGACGGCCGCGCGTCCTACGCCGAGCTGGCCGCCGCCACCGGCTGGTCGGAGACCACGGTGAAACGCCGCCTGAACGCGCTGCGCGGCCAGGGAATCCTGAGCTACCAGCTCGACGTACCGCCTTCGGCGCTCGGATTCGGCACCGAGGCCCGGCTGTGGATCGCCGCCCCGCCTGCCAAGGCGGTCGAGGTCGGCGCGGCGCTGGCGCGGCATCCCGAGATCGCCTTCGCCGCCCTCACCACCGGCCCCACCAATCTGGTCGCGGCCCTGAACTGCCGCGACCCCCTGGACCTGGGCCGTTACCTCACCGAACGGCTCGCCGCCCTGGAGGCGGTCACCACCATGGAGACCGCCCCCATCATCCGCACCGTCAAGCGTGGCGGATCGCTGAGGTTGTAGCGGGGGAGCAGCGGGGGATCACTGAGGTTGTAGCGGATCAGACGCCGAGCGCGGAGGGCAGGCTGAGCTCGCGAAGGAACAGCGCCTCGGCGGTGGCGGTGCGGCGCAGCTCCTCCAGGTCCACCCGCTCGTTGGGCGCGTGGATGGCCGCCTCCTCGTCCTCGGCCCCGAACAGCAGGATCTCCGCCGCGGGGAACTGCTTCAGCAGCGTGTTCACCAGCGGAATCGACCCGCCCGCCCCGACGTCGCGCGGCGGCCGACCGAAGGCGCGCTCCATCGCCCGGTTGAGCGCTGTGCGGGCCTTGCCGCCCGAGTCGGCCTGGAAGCCCGACCCCACGGTGTAGTCGCCGAACGAGACCTGCGCGCCCCACGGCGTGACCTGCCGCAGGAACTCGACCACCGCGTTCACGGTCGTCTTGGGGTCGCCGGACGGGGGGATGCGGACCGTGACGCGGGCGCGGGCCGCGGGCTGGACCGCGTTGATGGCGCCCGACACCGTGGGCGCGTCGATGCCGGTCACGGTGATGGCGTACGACGCCCACAGGCGGTCCGCCAAGGAGCCGGAGCCGACCAGCGACACGCCGTCCAGCACCCCGGCGGTCCTGCGGAACTCCTCCTCCGACGGTCCCTGGCCGAGGAAGGTCCCGCGGGGCAGTCCCGGCACCCGGATGTCGCCGTTGTCATCATGCAGCGAGGTCAGCATGCGCATGAGCGCCGAGAGCGCGTCGGGGGCGGCGCCGCCGAACTGGCCGCTGTGCACCGGCTCGCGCAGGGTGCGGACCTCGATGGTGAACGCGGCCATGCCGCGCAGCGAGGTGGTGACGGCGGGGTCGCCGACGCGCGGGTTGCCGCAGTCGGCCACCACGATGGCGTCGGCCCGCAGCAGGTCGGGGTTGCGCTCGACGAACGCCTCCAGACGCTCCCCGGCGTACTCCTCCTGGCCCTCGATGAGGACCTTCACCCCGACGGGGAACTGCCCCTGGAACGCGCGCAGGGCGGTGACGTGCGAGATGATGCCCGACTTGTCGTCCGCGGTGCCCCGGCCGTACAGCTGGCCGTCGATCAGGGTCGGCTCGAACGGTGGGGTGCGCCAGGCGGCCGGGTCACCGGCGGGCTGCACGTCATAGTGCGCGTAGAGCAGCACCGTGGGCGCGCCGGGCGGCGCGGCCACTTCGCCGTACACGGCGGGGAAGCTGCCCTCGACCGCGACTCGCTGCACGTGCGTCAGCCCCGTGCTGCGCAGGAGCTCCTCGGTCATGGCGGCGGCGGCGAGCACGGGCTCCTCGGGATGCCCGGGGAAGGCCACCGACGGGATGGCGGCGAGCCGCTTGAGGTCCTCTACGGACTGCGGCATCGCGGCCGCGACGGCGCTCTCGATCTGGTCAGGAGTCACGGACGGTCCCCCGGGTCGTTCTTCGATAGTTAACGTCTCATTGGATCACAAAGGCTTCACAACGCGTGAAACGGGCATGACCCGCGCGCTAATCTACCTGCGGATTTCGCAGCTGTTACATACCGTTCCTGCGGATCTCGGTTTTCTTGCACACTGCTGCGACGCTTTCGCTTGGCAAACCCGAGGTGAACATGCAGACTGTGGGGAGATCAGACACGAGGGAAGATAATCATGACGCAGCCGGAAAACGAGATTCTCAAGGCCGCGCAGGATCACCTGTGGTTGCATTTCACGAGGCACAGCGCCTACCAGCAGGCGGAGATCCCGACCATCGTTCGCGGTGAGGGCTCCTACATCTACGACATCCACGGCAAGCGCTACCTGGACGGCCTGGCGGGACTCTTCGTGGTCCAAGCCGGTCACGGCCGGAGCGAGCTGGCCGAGGCGGCCGCCAAGCAGGCACAGGAGCTCGCCTTCTTCCCGCTGTGGTCCTACGCGCACCCGAAGGCGGCCGAGCTGGCCCAGCGGCTCGCGAGCCTGGCCCCCGGCGATCTCAACAGGGTCTTCTTCACCACCGGCGGCGGCGAGGCGGTCGAGTCCGCCTGGAAGCTGGCCAAGCAGTACTACAAGCTCATCGGCAAGCCGCTCAAGCACAAGGTCATCAGCCGCCAGATCGCCTACCACGGCACCCCGCAGGGCGCCCTGTCGATCACCGGCATTCCGGCGTTCAAGCAGATGTTCGAGCCGCTCGTGCCCGGCTCGGTGCGGGTGCCGAACACGAACTACTACCGCGCCGACGAGATCAGCGGCATCAAGGGGATGAGCCCGGAGGAGTACGGCATCTGGGCCGCCGACCGCGTCGCCCGCGCGATCGAGATGGAGGGCCCCGACACGGTGGCCGCCGTCTTCGCCGAGCCGGTGCAGAACGCCGGCGGCTGCTTCCCGCCGCCGGTCGGCTACTGGCAGCGGCTGCGCGAGATCTGCGACGAGTACGACGTGCTGCTCGTCTCCGACGAGGTCATCTGCGCCTTCGGCCGGCTCGGCACGATGTTCGGCGGCCAGAAGTTCGACTACGTGCCCGACATCATCACCTGCGCCAAGGGCCTGACCAGCGGCTACTCGCCCATCGGGGCCATGATCGCGCACGACCGGCTGTTCGAGCCGTTCAAGAGCGGCGACCAGATGTTCGCCCACGGCTACACCTTCGGCGGGCACCCGGTCTCGGCGGCCGTGGCGCTGGCCAACCTCGACATCTTCGAGCGCGAGGACCTGCTCGGCCACGTCACCAAGAACGAGCCGCTCTTCCAGGCCACCCTCGACGGTCTCAAGGACCTGCCGATCGTCGGCGACGTCCGGGGCTCCGGCTACTTCTGGGGCATCGAGCTGGTCAAGGACAAGACCACCAAGCAGACGTTCACCGACGAGGAGTCGGAGCGGCTGCTGCGTGGGTTCCTGTCGAAGGCGCTGTTCGAGGCCGGGCTCTACTGCCGCGCCGACGACCGTGGCGACCCCGTCATCCAGCTCGCGCCGCCGCTGATCGCGGGGCCGAAGGAGTTCGACGAGATCGGGTCGATCCTCCGCAACGTGCTCACGGAAGCGTGGGCTCGCCTCTAACGACTGTTCAAGGAACGAAAGGACCAGCCATGAAGATCGGCGTGCCTGCCGAGGTCAAGAACCACGAATACCGAGTCGCCGCAACCCCGGCAGGCGTGCACGAGCTGGTCCGTCACGGCCACGACGTCACCGTTCAGCGCGGCGCGGGCCTGGGCTCGCACATCCCGGACGAGGAATACCTGGCGGCGGGCGCCAAGATCGTCGAAAGCGCCGACGCCGTGTGGGGCGAGGCGGAGATGGTGCTCAAGGTCAAGGAGCCCATCGCGCAGGAGTACCACCGGCTGCGCGAGGGCCTGGTGCTGTTCACCTACCTGCACCTGGCCGCCTCCCGGCCGTGCACCGACGCGCTGCTCGGCGCGAAGACGACGGGCATCGCGTACGAGACCGTGCAGGTCGGCAACAGCCTGCCGCTGCTCGCCCCGATGTCGGAGGTCGCGGGCCGCCTGGCTCCGCAGGTGGGGGCGTACAACCTGATGCGCTTCAACGGCGGACGCGGCGTCCTGCCGGGTGGGGTGCCCGGTGTGGCCCCGGCCAAGGTGGTCGTGATCGGCGGCGGCGTCTCCGGGCTGAACGCCGCCCAGATCGCCGTCGGTATGGGCGCCGAGGTCACCGTGCTCGACACGAACGTCGACCGCCTGCGCTTCATCGACGCCATCTACCAGGGCCGGCTCAAGACGCTGGTCTCCACCTCGTACGCGATCGAGCGGGAGGTGCTCAACGCCGACCTGGTCATCGGCGCGGTCCTGATCCCGGGCGCCAAGGCCCCGACGCTGGTCTCGAACGACCTGGTCTCGCGCATGAAGCCGGGCTCGGTGCTCGTCGACATCGCCATCGACCAGGGCGGCTGCTTCGAGGACTCCCGCCCGACCACGCACGCCGAGCCGACCTACACCGTGCACGGCTCGATCTTCTACTGCGTGGCGAACATGCCGGGCTCGGTGGCCAACACCTCCACCTACGCCCTGACCAACGCGACGCTCCCGTACGCCGTCAAGCTCGCCGACCTGGGCTGGCGCGACGCGCTCAGGGCGGACGCGGGCCTGGCGGGCGGGCTCAACACCTATGACGGGCTGCTCACCAACGGCCCGGTCGCGCAGGCGCTCGAACTCCCGGTCACGCCGGTGACCGAGGTCCTCGCCGCCTGATCTCACCCTTGGAGCACAGCGCCATCGAGTGCCCAGCCGCTTGGTTTCAGGACGCCGAGCGGCTGGGCTATCGGACGCCGAGTCGCTGTCGCAGGTCGCGGGCCGTGGCGAGGACGTGGTCGATCTCGCCGGGGCTGGGCCAGGGCGCGCTGCCCGGACGCAGCAGCGTGCCGCGCACCGACGCCAGGTGCTCGATCGCGCTGGAGTGCAGGCCGCTGCGCCGGGCCAGCCAGCCCAGCACGTCCGCGTGGTCGTGCAGCGGTCTGGTCGCCAGGTCCCAGGTGCCGAGGATCTCGGCCAGCTCGCGTACGGCCAGCGAGACGCCGCCCCTGCGGCCGGTGGCGGACGCCGCCAGCTCGGCCCGCGCGGCCAGCTCGGGCTCGGCCGGCCGGTCCCACGACGGAGGCGGCGGGTCGGCCAGCCACCGCACGGCCTCCTCCGTCTCCCCGGCCGCCGACAGCAGCCCGGCCAGCTCGATGGCCGCCTGGTGATGTCCGGCCAGCGCGGCCTGCCGGAACCAGTGCCGGCCGCCCGCCAGGTCGTTGAACTCGGCGATGAGCAACAGCCCGAAGTGGAAGGCGGACTCGGCGTCGCCGCTGGCCGCCGCCCGGCCGAACCAGTGGCCGGCCCCGGCGGTGTCGCCCAGCTCGACGCAGACGAACCCGGCCATCCGCTGGTCCGCCAGCCGGCCCGCGCTCGCGGCCCGTTCGAACCAGGCGCGGGCCGTACGCAGATCTCCGTGGGCCAGCGCACTGCCGCCGAGCTGCGAGGCGGCGCCCGGGTGGTCGCTCTTGGCGGCCAGCCGGAAGTAGGCGCCGGCGCCCTCGGGGTCACGGCTGGCCTGGAGGAGCAGGCCGAGGCAGTAGGCCGACTCGGCGTGGCCGCCGCGCGCGGCGCACTCCCACCAGTGCAGGGTCTCCTCGTCCTCGCCCGCCGCGTACGCCAGGAAGCCCAGGTCGTGCGCGGAGGCCGCGTCGCCGTCGGCGGCCGCTCGGCGGTGCCACTCGCGCGCGGCCGCGACCTCGCCCGCGTCCTCGCAGATCAGCGCCAGTCGCCGGGCGGCCGTCCGGGAGCCCTCGCGGGCCGCGATCTCGAACCAGCGCCGGGCGGCCGGGACGTCTCCGCGCTGCTCCAGCAGGAGCGTGGCCAGGTTGACCGCGGCCTCGACGTCGCCGGTGGCGGCGGCCAGTTTGTACCAGGAGACGGACTCCTCCAGGCTGCCGTGCTTCTCGTGCCAGACGCCCAGGTTGTAGGCACTGTCGATGTTGCCGCCCGCCGCCGCCCGTTCCCACCACTCCTTGGCCGCCGAGCGGTCGCCCCGCTGGGCGCAGAGCCGGCCGAGCCGGTGCGCCGCCTGCGGGTCGCCGGCCCGAGCGGCCATCAGCAGCTCAGGCTCGTCTCCCACCCGTGGCGCCGGAATCGCCGGTGCCGCCACCTCCTCTTGCCACCACGCCATGGCCACAGGGTGCCAGGTAATCGCGCGATTGCGAACAGTAATCGCCGAGGGACTAGGAGAAGTTGATGTAGCCGGTGTACATGCCCATCCCGCATACGTAACGAAGCGACCCTGGGCGCTGCGGCGGCAGATGGACCGTCGCGGGAAGGGCGACGTCCTGCCCGGCGATCGTGACCGTGCTCGTGCAACCCTGGTCGGCCAGCTTGAAGACGATCTCGACGGGGACTCCGGCGCGGGCGGTCACGATCTGGGGCCGGTAGCCGTCGCGGGTCGCCCAGACGGTGACCGTATGGGCGCCCTGCCCGGAGCCGGCTCCGCCTGACGCCGAACCTGCCGGACCCGCCGAACCAGCCAAGCCCGCCAAACCCGCCGGACCCGCCAGACCCACTGAACCCGCCAGGCCCGCCGAACCTGCCGGAGCCGCGAGCCAGCCGCCCAGACTGACGCCCGAGCCGACCGTCCACAGGCCGGCCGCGAGCGCCGCCACCCCGGCCAACCGGGCGAGCCTGGTCCGCGAGACACGCCGCAGGACCCAGCCCAGCAGCGCGAACGCGGGCGCGGTGCCGAGCACGAACCCGGTCATCACCGCCGCGCCGCCCAGCGGCGAGCCACTGGAGACCGCGACCATCTCCATGCCGAGTGTCACCCCGCAGGGGATGAGGATGGTGGCCGCGCCCAGCAGCGGCGCGCTCCGGGGGCCGGCGCGGGCCCGCCTGGGGGCCTCGCAGCCGGGTTGCCGCCGGCGGAGCAGCCTGATCGCGTACGTGATGACCGCGACGCCCGCCGCCACGAGCAGCAGCGCCCGCGCCTGCGGAGGCAGCCTGACGGCCGAACCCGCCAGGCCGAGCAGCGCCCCGGCGGCCGCGTACGAGACCAGCCGACCCACCAGGAACCACCCCACGAGCACCGGATCGCGCGACGGCCCCCGCTCGTCGCCATCGCAGCCGCCCGAGGTGAGGCCCACGAGCAGCCCGCCCTGCACCGCGGTGCAGGACGCGGTCCCCGCCACCAGCCCGGCGGCGAGCCCGCTGGCGAGCAGGGTGATGGCCTGCACGGTCAGCCGCGGAGCGCCAGGTCGTCCAGCGCTCCGCTCTTGGCCGCCTCGACGATCGAGCCGAACTGGTCGAGGCTCATCTCCACCCGCTGCCCGAAGTCGTCGGTGATCAGCACCTGACGCTCTTCCGGCGCCGAACGGTCGACGAACAGCTCAGGGCAGCCACAGTTGCATTGGCCGCAGAATCGGGCAATCGACCGCATAAGGGCCTCCACTTCTCGACAGTCCCTAGAGGCAACTTAACGTGGCGAACCGGATGCGGCCAGTAACAGTTGTTTTACCCGTGTGGTGGTTTGGCTTTCGCGGTGGCTCTTAAGCGCCGGGTGGGTCAGCTCTTGAGCACTGATATCCGCTGGAAGTACTCGTCGTCGCTCATCTCGCCG
This sequence comes from Nonomuraea sp. NPDC049750, assembly GCF_040659625.1. Classification (NCBI taxonomy): domain Bacteria; kingdom Bacillati; phylum Actinomycetota; class Actinomycetes; order Streptosporangiales; family Streptosporangiaceae; genus Nonomuraea; species Nonomuraea sp. NPDC049750. Next base: position 172,709 of record NZ_JBFANB010000016.1, on the reverse strand, counting down.
CGCGCGTACCGCTCGGCGAGGATCCGCTCCGCCGACGTGGTCGCTCCGGCCTCGGTACGGTGCCAGCGGCCTTTCTGCCAGGTCCGAGCCGCCAGGGCGACGACGGCCACCCAGAACAGGCCCCAGAGAACCGGGATGATCGGCCAGAATCCAGCGCCCCAGCCCCAATGCGTCATTGTGTTCATGCATCCAGGGTCGCCACCAGGCGGGCCCGGCGCATCGGACCGTGGGCTCGTCGTGCGCTCCACCCAGGGGAGTGTCCGGCGTCTTTTGTCGTACGCCCGCGGAGGTAGTCGGATGTCCAGCCGCAGCGGCCGGGCGACGTCTCAGGCTCTGGCCTCGATCAGGAAACGGGTGGAGTGGGCGATGAACGGCCCGTCTTCCTGGATGCGTTCGTGCAGCTCGCGCAGCTCTTTCCGGTAGCGGTCGACCGAGAAGTCCGGCACGGTCCAGATCACCTTGCGCAGGAAGTAGATCACCGCTCCGATGTCCAGGAACTCCATCCGCAACGACTCGGCCCGCAGATCGACCACGGTGAGCCCGGCCTGCACGGCCGCCGCCCTGGCCTTCTCGGGGTCGCGGCTGGAGCCGTCCTGCGGGCCCATGAAGAATTCGGTCAGCTCGGCGACACTGCGTGCGCCCACCTGCTGGGAGAAGTAGGTGCCACCCGGCCTGAGTACGCGGGCGATCTCGGCCCACCAGGTGCGCACCGGGTGACGGCTGACGACCAGGTCGAAGGCCGCCGTGCGGAACGGCAGGCGGGGCAGCGCGTCGTCGGCCACCACCGCGGCGCCGCGGGCGCGCAGCCGCTTGGCGGCCAGGGCGAGGTTGGGCGGCCACGACTCGGTGGCGACGGTGACCGGCGGGAGCTTCGGGACCCCGGCCAGGATCTCGCCGCCGCCGGTCTCGATGTCGAGCGCGGCCTCGGCGGTGGCCATCCGGCCGGCCAGCCGGCGGGAGTATCCCCAGGAGGGGCGGGCCTCCGTCGCCCGGCCGTCGAGCCAGGAGAAGTCCCAGCCGTCCACGGAGACCGACTCGGCCTCTGCGACTAGGTCGTCGAACGTGCGGTGGTCCATCGTTCGAGCGTGCCAGGGTGATGAGACGCGATCAACCCGATTTCAGGCGGTCAGCTGGTCAGCCGGTTACCGGTCAACCGGTCGGCCCATCGGCCGGTTACCGGTCAGCTGGTCGGCCCGTCGGCCCGTCGGCCGGTCGGCCCGTCGGCCCGTCGGCCCGTCGGCCGGTCTGCCGGCTGACCGGCCGGTTGTCGGTGGGCCGGTCGCCGGTCGGTTAACTAGGCGGCCAGCCGGGCGCGGACCTCGGCGCGGTCGATGCCGAGCTGGTCGATCAGCGCGGCCACCGGATCGGGCCGTCCCTGCGCGAGCAGGGCCAGCAGCAGCTGGGCCGGTCCGGCGGTGCTCCTGACCTTGTGGGTGGTCGTCTTGATCGTCTGGTTGATCGCCGCCCGCGCGCTGGACGTCAGCGCGGTGCCCGGTACGGCCGGATGCTTGCGCGGCCGGGCCGGCGGCACCTCGCCGACGTCGATCCCGAGCGCCCGCAGCGACGCCCGGTCGAGCTCTTCGAGTGCCGCCCGCGCCCGCGCCAGATCCACGCCGAGCGCTCGGGCGGGGGCCAGATCCGGCTGGCGCAGCAGCCCGAGCAGCAGGTGCTCGGTCCCCAGCCGCCGGTCGCCACGCTGCCTGGCCTCCTCCAGCGCCGCGGTCACGACCACCGCGAACGGGTTCTTCTCCCTACCGAACATGCCAACCCTCACTTTCCATACTTCGCGTGTACCGACTGCCGCGACATGCCGAGCGCATCGCCGATCTGCTCCCACGTCCACCCCTGCTCCCTGGCCAGAGCCACGGAGACGGCCTCGACCTGCTCGGCCAGCCGATGCAGGGCGCCGACCGCGCGCAGTCCCATGGCGGGGTCGTTCGACTTGATGCGCTCAGAGAGTTCTCCCATGTCCACATCGTCAGGCTAGATTGACAGGGCGAAGTTTGTCAATCTAGCCTGACAGGCATGGAAGAAGTAGTGATCATAGGAGCGGGCCCCACGGGGCTCATGCTGGCCTGCGAGCTGCGCCTGGCCGGCGTCCGTACGACCGTGCTGGAGAAGAGAGCCGAGCCTGGCGACCTCCCCAAGGCCAACGGCCTGGGCGGGCAGATCATCCAGCTGCTCGACCATCGGGGCCTGCTCGAACGGTTCAGCGCGGGCAGCCCGTTCGCCGGACGCGCGCCGGGCTTCCCGTTCGGCTCGGTGCCCCTGAAGTTCGCCGAGCTGGGCGGCGAGTCCCCGTTACAGCTGCTGATGATCCAGCAGCCCCGCCTTGAACGGCTGCTGCGCGAGCGCGCGGCCGAGCTCGGCGCCGAGATCAGATCGGGCCACCGGCTGAGGAAACTCGCCCAGGACGACGAAGGCGTGACGCTGGAGGGTGACGACTTCCGGCTACGGGCCCGCTATGTCGTCGGCTGCGACGGCGGCCACAGCCTGGTACGCGAGCAGGCGGGCATCGGCTTCCCCGGCACGACGGACGAGGAGGTGATGCTGCTCGGCCACTTCGCGGCGCCGCAGACGGGGGGCATTTTCGACACAGCGCAGGTCAATGGCCTGCAGGAGGGCTGGAACCGTACCCCGAACGGCCGTTTGCTGCTCACCTCGCTCCAGTCCGGCGTCCACATCGTCGGCGTACGCGAGAAGGGGGCGCTGCCCGCGACGGCCGTCACACTGGCGGAGTTCGAGGCCGCGGTGCGCCGGGTCATCGGCGTCGACCTGCCGCTGGGCGAGCCCATCTGGCTGTCGAGCACCGTCTCGCAGGCCCGCGTCGCCGACCGCTACCGCGAGGGCCGAGTGTTCCTGGCGGGTGACGCCGCCCATCTGTTCCCGGCAGGCGGCTCGGCCCTGAACGTCGGCCTGATGGACACCGCCAATCTCGCCTGGAAGCTGGCTGCCCACCTGCACGACCAGGCCCCGCCCGGCCTGCTCGACACGTACGAGTCGGAACGCCGCCCGGTGGCCGTCCACACCCTGCGCCACACCCGCGCCCAGGCGGCCCTGGAACGCCTCACCGGCGAGGACGGCACAGCCCTGCGCGATCTCCTCGCGGAACTGTTCACCTTCGACCAGCCCTTGCGCCGCCTCGGCGAGATGCTCCAGGGCTCCGACATCCGGTACGGCACCATGCTCCAGGGCTCCGACATCCGGTACGGCACCGCGCCCCACCCGCTGACCGGCCGCTTCGCCCCCGACCTGGCACTGACCACCACGGAGGGGCCGACCCGCGTGGCGGAGCTCATGCGCCCGGCCGGCTGGGTACTCCTCGACCTGGCCCCCGAGCCGTCGGACCTGGGCGACCTGGTGAGCGACGACCGCCTCCACGTCGTCGCCGCGCACTGCGCGGACCCACCCGCCGACGTCCTGCTGATCCGCCCCGACGGCTACGTGGCCTGGGCGGGCGCGGACGGCCTGCCGGAGGCGGTGACCACCTGGCTCACCCCTCGATCGGCGTGACGGGCGATGGCCACCCGACCCGGCCCTCGGTTGGTGTGACGGGCGATGGCCACCCGACCCGGCCCTCGATCGGTGTGACGGGCGTCAAGGGCGCCTGGCTCGGCCCTCGGTCGGCGTGACCGGCGTCAACGCACGATGGCCATGCCGAAGGGCACCGGGCCGAGCGCGCGGACGAGGTCGCCGACCATCAGCATGAACGCCTCCGGCACCCGTGCCGTCTCCACACCCCCGAGATCGATGATCCACTCAGCCGCCCACCCCAGCTCGACCAGCAGGCCACCGACGGTCTTCTTGGCGTCGGCGTCGTTCCCGGACAGAAAGGCAGTGGGCGGATTGGCCGGCACATCCGGTTGAGCCATGATCGATTCGTGCACGGTGTTGAGCGTCTTCACCACCCGTACATCCGGCAACGCCCGCTGAATCTCCTCGGCGAGGCTGCCGTCCGGATACAGCAGCGCCGTCGCGAAGCCGCGCGCGTCGGATTCGGTGGCGTTGGCGACGTCGACCAGCACCTTGCCCGCCAGTTCGGCTGCGAGGCCGCTGAGCACCTCCACCGACACGGGGCCGGGCATGGCATTGATCACCACCTCCGCCGAACCCGCCGCCTCACGCAAGCCGATGACGGGAAAGACGGCGTCCTCGCGCGGGGCACGAGAGCCCACGATGAGCTCGTGCCCCGCGTCGCGCAGCCTGCCGGTGAGGGCTCGGGCCACAGCGCCCGAGCCGAGAATGGCGATCGTCGTCATGCTCTCTTCACTCCTTGATCAGGCAGGTTGAGCCCTGCTCACGAGCGAAGTTAGGCGGTGCTACGGTCGAACGGCAGTACGCACTTCAAGGTGACCAACGCACGTGAGGGGATGCCATGACTACTCGCACCGCCGCCCAGCGGCGCGCCGAGAGCCGGCTCTCCTACCAGGCGCGCTTCACCGCCTGCCCCGCCAACCGGCTGATCGAGCGCATCGGTGACAAGTGGGTGGCCGTCCTGCTCAACGAGCTGGCCGACGGCCCGCGCCGCTACGGCGACGTGGCCCGCACGATCGCGGGCGCCAGCCAGAAAATGCTCACGGAGACACTGCGCAACCTCGAACGCGACGGCCTGATCTCGCGTACGGTCACTCCGGCGGTGCCGGTACGCGTCGACTACGCCCTCACCGACCTGGGACGGAGCCTCCTGCCCGTCATGGCGGTCATGAAGCAGTGGGCCGAGCAGAACATCGACCGGATCGACAGCGCCCGCGAAGAGTACGACGCGCGCGACCGCTGAAACCCCTCCAAGCATCGTCTTCGCCAATGGGGCGCTTCGCGCTCAAGAGCTCAGCCTGTGTCCCGTGGAGGCGCGGCCCCCACACCCCGCTCAACTGCATCGCCTTTCGCTCATGGGCGCTTCGCGCCGATCAACCTCAGACTGTGTCTATTGGGGCTTCGCCCCAAACCCCAGACGAGGGGCTGCCGCCCCTCGAACTCCCCGACCGCTGGGCCTGCCTGGAGTGGCTACTTCGATGACCTGAGCCGAGGAAAGGGAGCAGAGCATGACTGCCTCTCCTCCTTGCCCCAGCGTTGACCGGCGCACACCCAGCACCATCGGGTGCGCGGGGCGGAGGGAGCCGGGCAACAGGGGGCGGCTGGAGCTCCGGGGAAGCGGGCTCAAATATCTCGGCCTCACGTAGCAGCGCCAATACCCGCAACATCACGCTCGCCGCCACCATGGGGCTTTCTCACTATGCTCGGCTCCATGATTATTTGGCTGAACGGGACATTTGGCGCAGGCAAGACAAGTGCTGCGAATGACCTCATATCGCTCATCCCTGAAGCTCGGTACTTTGACCCTGAGCAGGTTGGCTACCTGCTGCAAACCGTCTCAGACCTCCCCAGTCTCGGTGACTTCCAGCACTGGAGGCCGTGGCGCGGTCTTGTCGTTGAGACGGCCGCACAACTGCTCGACTATGTCGGCGGTGTACTCGTCATGCCGCAGACCGTCCTCGTCGAGCGGTATTGGCAGGAGATTCACACGGGTCTCCAGAGAGCAAGCATCCCTGTCCATCACTTCGTACTCCACGCGGACGAAGGCACACTCACCCGTCGAATCGAAGCGGATACCCCAGAGATCAGAAAGTGGCGCCTGGATCACCTTCCGGAATACCGCGACGCTCTGCCTTGGCTTGGCCGTGAAGGGAAAATCATCGACACGACCGAGATTCCGCCATTCCAGGTGGCCAAGACCATCGCCGCCTGCGTTGGCGGCTCGCCGCTGGAATGAGTTATCGGACGGCGGTGAAGCCGTCGAACAGGTGCAGCGAGACGGCCCGATACGTGACATGACCGTCATCAGCCGTCGGTAGCTTGATCGAATATGTGTCCCCGGAGCGCATGTGACGTCGACCAGGACAGCGGGCCTTTCCCGGGACGCAGATTCCCACGAAGAGATGGAAGGCATGATGCGCTGGCTCTGGTTACCGATCCTCCTCGTCCTGAGCGGATGCTCGATCACGGTGCCCTTCTGGTCGCTGCCCACCGCTTCCCCGCCGCACGCCGGTGACGTCGTGATCCCGCCGGAGATCGTCAGTGAGAAGCAGAGCGTGGTACGCGTCTCGGGACCGGCGCCGTCGTGTGGCAAGAAGATCGAGGGGACCGGTTTCGTATACGCCCCGCAGCGGGTGGTCACGGCGGCTCATGTGGTGGCCGGCGTCGTCGAGTCCCTCATGGTCACCGCCGATGACGGCAGGGGATATCAAGCCCGTGTCGTTGCCTTTGATCCGGATATTGATGTCGCGGTTCTTTACGTACCAGATCTTTCCGCACCTGCGCTCCACATCGCTGAAACGCTCTCCGAGGCGCCGCTCGGCGATGCCTACATGCTCGGCTATCGGAAAGACACAGAGCATGCGGTGGTAGAGCCGATCAGGGTCGACCGTCGTGTTGAGGCAGAGAGCAAGGATATTTACCACAAACGCCAGGTCACCCGGACCGTTCTCACATTGTCCGCGGACATGCGCTCAGGCATGATCGGCGCGCCGCTGGTTCTTCCCGGGGCCACAGTCTCCGGGATGACTTTCGCCGCGGCGGTGGATCATCCGGACCGCGGCTTCGCGCTAGCCGCTAAGGAACTCCTGCCTATCACCGACGCCGCGAGTGATGCCACGAGGCGGGTTTCGACCCAGCAGTGCGATGTGGCCGGCCCAACATCCGCCTCGTCCGCGTGAACCTCGGTTCGGGGACCGGGCTCGGTCTCACCGCATGAGAACGCTTCAAGAAGATCGGCGACCCGCCGAAGGTCTCCAGCGACCAGCCTGCCAATTCCGGCGTCCGGATGTCGTGGTCTATAAATGCCTGGACGATCCTGGCCAGAAGCTGGAGGCATCGCAGACCCTTGCGGTTGTCGAGGTTTCCTCGCCGGGAACGGTCCGCGAAGACCTCACCGAACGCGTCCAGTACGCGGCCGCCGGTATCCCGCTTTACCTCCTGATCATGCTTGACGAGAAGTACGAGATCGATGAGGTGAAGGAGTTCCACCTCGACGCCGTCGCTTCGGAGTGCAGGCTCCACCAGGTGCACAGGTCCGAACTCGAGCTGGAACTCCCCACCAGGGCGACCATCCCGTTCGTCACCCTGACCGCCCCCTGACAACCGACAGTGTGCTCGTGGCGTGCACCCGCGAACACCAGCGCCTCAAATCCGACAACAGGCCGATGCGGGTGTGGTTGCATGTCGCTCTGCCACGGCTCAGAGGCTGATGAGCGCTTCGTGGAACGTCCGTGTGTCGGTGTCGTCAGGCCAGCGCTCGCGCAACTCGCCGTCCAGCGTCTGTAGCTCGCGGCGAATGCGGGCAGAGCCTGTCTGATGGGCGATGCCCAGCGCCTCGTGCCCCAGGTGGGCGGCGCGGCTCGGCTCCGCGAGGGAGGATTGGGCGACGGCTACGGCGAGTTTGGCCGTGAGGTGGCCGCGGTCGCGGGTGAGGTTGGGGGGAAGTTTGCCGATCTGGGCCTGGAGGATGGTGGCGGCGGTGTCGGCGCGGCCAGCGGCCCGGTGGCAGACGGCGCTTTGCTCCTGGAGCGTGTCGAGGTCGTAGGAATGCAGGTAAACCGGTACGTGCTGGCGGGTGACCTGCGGATGGTCGCGGAGGGTTTCGGTGGCTTGGTCGAGAAGGGTGAAGCACTCGTCGAGCTCACCGAGCATGGCCAGCCCGCGGGCCTGCTGCTGGGCGGCCAGGGCGTCCAGCTTCGGCTCCAGCGCGTCAGTGTTGCGGCGGGCGGCGCCGGCGAGTTGGACGACGGCGGCGTGATCATCGGTCAGGCAGGCGATGTTGGACTGCCGTACCAGTAGGTAGGCCGACATTTGGGAATCTCCCGCGCATTGGGACCATTCGGCGGCTCGCCTGGTCCAGTGCATGGCGCTATCGAGTTCGCCGAGGTCTTGGTGCAGCCAGCCGGCCATCTCGGCGTACTGGGCCAGCACCTGAAGGAGCGGCGCGGCGTGGCGGGTGCCGGCGCCGCGGCGAAGCTCGTCCAAGACGTCGATCTGCGCCAGCACCGGACGAAGCAGGGAGCGAGGGCCGAGCATCTTGTCAGCGGCGTAGTGCTCGGCCAGCACGCGCCGGAAGTAGTCGATGACTTCGCCGTCGATGCGCGACGGTTGCTCGATCGCGCGGGCCACACGCTGGGCTTGATCCGGGTCACCGAGGCCGGGTAGGAGGGAGGTGAGTGCTCCGCCGGCGAGCAGGTGGGTGAACTGGCGTCGCGAGAGCGTCACGCGCACGCTCCTTCCGTCCGTCGTCTGCATGTCCAGGATGACTGGTTCGCCGTCCTGGATGCCAGCCAACCCCGCAGGGGCGGGTCGAGTATCGGCGGATTCGGCGAGCTGGCGCAGGGCGGACAGCAAGCCGTTGGTGCGCAGGGCCGTGTCTATGGCCTTGACCGTCTCGATCGGGGCAAGGATCTCGCCGTTCTCCGCGCGGCAGATCCGGGTGTGGTCGTACAGGGCTCGCTTGCCCAGTTCGCGCTGTGACAGTCCGCCCTGGGTGCGCAGGTGGCGCAGGACCAGGCCGAACATCTGTGCAGTGATGTTGTGATGCTCGTCCATCGCGACCAGCTCTCTTGCCTGTTGCTGCGGTGTTGCGGCAACACCAGCCCTCTGGCGGCCGCCCGGCGGCCAGGTAACGATCCGTGTGGGCGGTTGATCGGAGCGTAACCGGACGGTCGAACTGGCGCATCTGGAACGTCGCGATCCTCACCGCCTCGCTATCCCCAAGTTCGGACGTGATGACGGCGATGGAGGCAGACGGTGTCATTGGTCCATCAGCACGGAACACCCACACCCACCAGCACTGATCTGCAGGGCGGCATGACCCTGATCTCGGCCGCGAGCCTGTGGCGCAGCAACAAGACGCCGCGAGAGGCGCGAATGGCCTTGTGCGGTTGGCTTGGGCAAGAGGACCCGCTCCTGCTGGATGCGCAACAGGTCGTGACCGAGTTGATCTCGAATGCCGTCACGCATGTCGAGGGCGGTGAGGGGCGCGACTGGGTGGTGCTGCGGGTGATTTGTGGCAGCGGCTCTCTTCGCGTCGAGGTCATCGACGCGGGCGCCCTCGATGGGGACGGACCGCACGTTGTGCGGCAACCGCCGACCTCAGATCCGTCGACGTGCGAGGGGTTGAGGGCTCTGACGGAATCAGGACGGGGCTTGCACATCGTGAAGACGCTTTCTCGCGCCTGGGGCACATACCTGAGCGGCCAACGCCGTGTGGTCTGGGCCGACTTGCCTTACCCGTCTGCCCGGCCATCTCTGGTCCGTGATCACTAACCACAAGCCCGTGACCAGCCGAGCGCCGTCTATCGGCCTTCCCCCCTGTGGCTGGTCACGCACCCCCATGGTCCTACCGCTGAGAGGCGGAGATAAGAGAGACGGGCTCCGTCCATCCATGCCTGTCTCTCGGAAATGGACGTTGGGGGGCGGCTCCGCCGCCGAGCCTGGCCCGGTGCAAGCGGCGGGGCCGCAACAAGAGTCGTCGACCCAGCCGTTGAGCCAAGGGCAGCACGGCTCTACGGCGTCTGTTCGGGTTTGGAGCCCTCCTGCGAAGTTGCCTCGGGGTCCGACGGCGGTGTGCGGGGTTGTCCGTCTCGCGTCCGCCTGTCGGGGGCGCGCAGGACGATCCGCAGCACCTGGACAGCGCGGTTCTGGCGCTTAACCGACGGGGCCCACGGGGTGGTCAGGCCTGCTGCGACAACGATGATCGCCAAGGCGAGTGGCAGTACCGAGGCACTTAAGCCCACTATCTCGAAGAAGTCGGGCACTGACGGCCTCCTGGCAGCGCGAAGCTTGCCAGAGGTCTCTCCCGCCCGGCTCAGGGACGGACCAACAGCCCCGGGGGCCCCATGGAGCGGGGCTGCCCGAAGCCCCGTCGACGTGCGGTGGGGGTGATGGGACATCCGGCACTGGGAGCGCCGTAGGGGACTGATGGGAAGAAGAAGTGGGCGTACGGCGAAGGGTGGGTGAAAGCAACGATCACCATCCGGAAGGCACACTCATGACGGAGACGGGCACGTGACCGCCGGCGTGGGCGAGCAGGTGACCGACGCCGACCTCGTCGCCGGTTACCGGCGGGACCCCGAGCTGTTCACCGCCGTACATGATCGCTATTTCCGCGACATCTACCTGTACGTGGCCGGTCGCCTGGACACGCAGGTGGCCGAGGACATCGCGGCGGAGACGTTCCTGCTGGCGTTCGATCGGCGCGATCGTTTTGACCCGGACAAGGGGGGATTACGGCCTTGGCTGTTCGGGTTCGCCACGAACCTGGTGGCCAGGCATCGCCGTAAGGAGGCCCGCCACTACAAGGCGCTGGCCCGGCTGGACCCCGCGCCGGTCGTGGAAGGGCATGAGAACCGGGTCCTCACCTCAGTGTCCGCCCAGCGCATGCAGCCGCAGCTGGCCATGGCGCTCGCCTCGCTGAACGGTGGCGAGCGTGACGTGCTGCTGCTCCTGGCGCTGGGAGAGCTGAGCTACGACGAGATCGCCCAGGCGCTCGGCATCTCCATCGGCACGGTGGGCTCTCGGCTCAGCCGGGCCCGCGCCAAGATCCACGCCCGGATCGACAGCTCCCTGATCGACAGCGCACTCAAAGGCAAGGAGACCCGATGAACGACCTGGAAGAGGTGGCCGGCCTGCTGGCCAAGCGGGAGCCGTCCGAGGAGGTGGTCGCGCGCAGCCGGAGCAGGCTCCAGCACAGGACGCGGGACCACAGGACGCTGGGCCACAGGATGCGGAGCCGGGGGCGCGTCAGGTGGTTCATGCCGGGACTGGCGCTGGTCGCCGCCGGGGCGGCCGCCGCGGTCGTGATCGCCACGGGGGCGGTCACGAACGGCGGCGCACCGGCGCACGTGGTCGCCGTGGCTCCGGTCTCGGGCAAAGAGGTCCTTCTCATGGCGGCCGTCAGCGCGGAACGTACGCCGCCAAGCTCCGGGACCTACTGGCACGTCACCGCCAAGTGGTCGGACAGCGAGATTCCCCCTATGGAGAGCTGGACTTCGCGCGACGGCAAGCGCTGGACGAGGAACGAGCCGGGTGATACTCCGGGCACCGTTGTACCCGCCTCGATCTCGCTCAGGCTCAAGGGCGCCGACGTGAGCTTCGACGACCTTGAGAAGCTGCCGACGGATCCGGAGGCGCTGAAGGCGTGGATCGTCCAGCGCAAGGGCAACCCGGACGACATGTCCACGTCCGAGATCCAGGGCGACCCCACGCTCACCCTGCTCGCGCTGATCACGGAGCTGCCCACGCCCGCGGAGGTCCGTTCCGCGGCGTTCCGGGCGCTCGCCGCGACATCGGGAGTCGAGAACACGGGCGCGGTCGAAGGCGGCCAGGCCTTGCGGATTCCCGACCCTGACGACCCGGATAGCTGGATCCAGATGGTCGTCGATCCCGAGACCGCCCGGGTCGTCCGCACCAACCTCTTCCTCACCGGTAACGGAAGCTCGGGGCACACCGACGGATACATCGCCGTGACCACCGATTGGACGGACGAGCTCCCCGCGACGCCGAAGGGCCGCCCGTGACCAGAGGCAAGGCGTTACTCGCCGCCGTCCTGATGGCGGAAGGAGCAGGCGTTGCCGCTGATGGCGGTCCGTTTCCGGCCCGAGGGCCTGGACGACGCCAACCGCACCGCCGCCGGGAGCGTGACCCGGCTGCCGCTGTGGATTGAGCGCAACCCCGGCTCGGAGCAGTCGCCAGGCATCAGCCCAGGTCTCGGTTCCGCAGCCGGATCAGGCAATGTGGGTTCGTTCAGCTCAGGTCGAGGTGGGCGAGTTCGGTGCGGGTGGTGACGCCGAGCTTGGGGAAGGCGCGGTACAGGTGGTGGCTGACGGTCTTCGGGCTGAGGAAGAGCTGGGCGGCGATCTCCCGGTTGGTGATCCCCGTGGCGGCGAGGCGTACCACCTGCTGCTCCTGGGGTGAGAGCAGGGCGGCCAGGTCGGGGCTGCCTTGGGCCACGTTCTCGCCCGCCGCGCGCAGCTCGGCGCGGGCCCGCTCAGCCCAGGGGTGGGCGCCGACGCGCTCGAAGGTCTCCAGGGCCGCGCGCAGGCGGGCCCGGGACTCGTGCCTGCGGCGGTTGCGGCGCAGCCACTCGCCGTGGAGCAGGTCGGTGCGGGCCCGCTCGTAGGGCCGGTTCGCCTCGGCGTGCGAGCGCGTGGCCTGCTCCCAGTGCCGTTCCGCCTCGTGGTCGTCGTGGGCGAGGAGGGCGCGGCAGCGGTGCAGCACGGCCTCCGCCCACGGATGGCCGGCGGCCGCGGTCCAGGCGGCGAAGCGGGCGAGCGGCTGCTCCGCGCGGGCGGGCAGGCCCAGTCGCACGGCGGCCTCGATCTGGTCGGGAGCGAAGTAGATCGGCATGATCTGGTGCCGGAGCGGCCCGCGGGCAGCGGCGTCGAAGCGTTCCAGCGCCGCCTCGAAGCGGCCCTGGCCGAGGTCCAGCAGGCCTAGCGCCCATTCGGCCCAGCCGACGATGGTCGCCACCGGATGGGCGGCGACGTGCGCGATCGTCCGCTCGGCGAGCTCGCGGCACTCCTGCTCGCGGCCCTGGACGGCGCTCGCCATGGCCATGACGCTCTCGAAGTGCGCGACGCGGTGCGTGTGGCCGATGTCGACGGCGAGCCGACGGCCCTCCGTCGCGGTCGTGACCGCGTCGCGGAAGCGCCCGAGGTACATCTGGTGGATGGCCAGCACGGCCTGGGCGAGCGGCAGCAGCCCGATCAGGCCGACGGACCGGCATTCCTCGATCGCCGACTGGGCGATAGCCTCCCCGTTGTCGAAGTCCCCCGAGATCCCGGCCAGCGAGCAGAGGCTGATTCTCAGGGCCGTCATGCCGGCGGGGATCGCCACGGCCACGGCGATGAGCTCACGGAACGGCGGTAGCGCCCGGTCCAGGTCGCCGGCCAGGAAGTCGGCCATGGCGCGGGCCGCCCGGACGAAGCCGTCCAGCCCGTCCTCCGGCGACAACGGCAGCTCGGCGAGCCGCGCCGCGGACTCGGCGACGGCCGTCGGATCGCTGAGGTACCACGCGTTGCGCACGGCGTCGAGCAGGATCAGCGCCGCGGCCTTGCGATCCAGGACGGAGATGGAGGCGGCGCCGTCGAGCAGGATCCGATGGGCGTCGTGCACGGCTCCCCGGTCGAAGGCGATCCGGCCGCGCAGCGCCGCCAGCCGCGCGACGGTCAGCGGGTCGTCGTCGAGCCGCCGCGCCTGGTCGGCCAGGCCCTGCGCGTGCTCCAGGACGCCGGCGTCCGCGGCGGCCTCGGCTGCCAGGGCCAGCCGCCGGGCCCGCTCGGCCAGGCCAGGGGTGAGCCGCGCCGCCCGCTCCAGCGCCGCGGCGGCCGCGGCGTGGCCGGCGCGCTCGCGGGCGCGGCCCGCCGCCTGCTCCAGCGCGGCGGCGATCGGCTCGTCGCGGCCCGTCGCGGCGGCGGCCAGGTGCCAGGCGCGGCGGTCGGCGTCCTGCTCGTCGTCGAGCACGCCGGCGAGGGCGCGGTGCACGGCCAGGCGTTCGTCGTAGACCGCCCGCCGCGCCGCCGCAGTGCGCATGAGCGGGTGGCCGAAGGAGATCCGCCCGTCGGCGGTGGACAGGAAACCGGCGTGTTCGGCCGGGCCAAGGGCACTGCCGTCGACCCCCAGCCGGCCGGCCGCGCGCAGCACGACGTCGAGGTCCCGGGCGTCGTCGAGGGCCGCGACCAGCAGCATCGTCTGGGTGCCCGGCGGCAGGACGGCGATGCGCGCCTCGTAGGCCTCCTGGATCCGGCGCGGCAGCGGCAGCGGTTCCTGCGCGTGCCGCAGCGCCTCGGGCGCCTGGGGCAGCTCGATCAGCGCGAGCGGGTTCCCGCCGCTCGCGGTGAGGATCCTCTCCCGCACCGACGGGCCCAGCCCGGGCGTGCGCTCGTGCAGCAGCTCGCCGGCGGCCTGCCGGTCGAGTCCTTCGAGCCGCAGCTCGGGGACCCCGGGCGCGTGGAAGCCGTCCCTGGCGGCGAACAGCAGGGCGATCCCCTCGGAGTGCAGCCGCCGGGCCGCGAACAGCAGCGCCTCGGCCGACGATCGGTCCATCCACTGGGCGTCGTCGACCAGGCAGAGCAGCGGGCCGTCCTCGGCCAGTTCGGTGAGCAGTGACAGGGCGGCCAGGCCGATGAGGAAGCGGTCCTCAGGGGCGTCCCCGCGAGCGGTGGCCAGGCCGAACGCGCCCTCCAGCGCCCGGGCCTGCGGCGCCGGCAGCCGGCCGATCCGGTCGAGGGCCGGGCGGAGCAGCAGGTGGAGCGCCGCGAAGGGCAGCTCGGCCTCGGTTTCGATGCCGGTGCCGCGCAGCGGTCGCAGGCCCTCCGGCGACTGGGCCGCGTGGTCGAGGAGCGCGGACTTGCCGATGCCGGGCTCGCCCCGGAGTATCAGGCTCGCGCTCCGGCCGTCTCTGGCCCGTGCGAGCAGCGCCTCGATCTCCGCCAGTTCACGTTCCCGCCCTCGCAGCACGATCAGAATGTACCGTCCCTCGCCAGACCGGCATCAGTCACATCACCCGACAATCGTCCGATACCGGCCGGACGCCTCCGGTCCCTAGCGTCGTACCGCAAGCGCGATCCGCGCGCAGACGTAAGGGGAAACATGTGGACTTCCTGATCTTTCTGATCTTGTTCGTCGTGCTGTGCGGGTGGCTCGACCACTGGGCCACCCGCGCCGCCGAGCCCGTCGCCAAGGAAGGACGCTAGATGTTCATCGGACACTTCGGCCTGGCCGCTGCGGTCAAGGCCCGCGAGCCGCGCGTCCCGCTGTGGTCGCTCATGCTCGCCACGCAGTTCCTCGACGTCGTCTTCGTGGCCCTGTACCTGGCGGGCGGGATCGAGTCCTTCAAGGCCGTCGCCCCCGGAACCTACGGCGAGGCGCTGATCAACGCGCAGTACACCCACTCGCTGCTGGGCGCCTTACTGCTATCGGCGCTGTACGGCGGCCTCAGCGCCCGGCGGTGGGGCCGCAGGACCGGTTGGTTGCTGGGCGCGATGGTGTTCAGCCACTGGCTGCTCGACCTGCTGGTCCACCGCGCCGACCTGCCGCTGCTGCCCGGTAACGCCGGCGGCCTGCCGCTGCTCGGCTTCGGGCTGTGGCAGGTCCCCTGGGCCACGGCCGTCATCGAGGGAATCTTCCTGGTGGTCGGCGCCGTCCTGTACTTCCGCTCGGTACAGCGGCGCGCGCCCGTCACTTGGCGCGCGATGGTCTCCGGAGGCGTGATGGCGGCGCTGCTTGTCCTGGGCCTCGCCGTCGATGTCCTCAGCTGAGACCGCCTACGTCCTCTTTCGCGAAGGGTGCTGACATGTTCGTTGACGTGCCGGGCGGGCGGCTGGCCTACGACTCCGCCGGCGAGGGACCGCTGGTGGTGTGCGTGCCCGGCCTCGGAGACACCCGGGAGGTCTACCGGTTCCTGCGTCCCGCGCTGGTGGAAGCGGGGTACCGGGTGGTGACCATGGACCTGCGCGGCCACGGGGAGTCGTCGGCGGGGTGGGACGACTACTCGCAGTCCGCCGTGGGCGGCGACATCGTGGCCCTTCTGGAGGAACTGGACGCGCCCGGCGCCGTCCTGCTCGGCAACTCCTACGCCGGAGGCGGCATCGTCCGCGCCGCCGCCGAGGCCCCCGAGCGGGTGGCCGGCATCGTCCCGATCGACGGGTTCATCAGAGCCATCCCGCTCAACATCGCCGTCCGCGCGCTCGTCCGGGTCATCGGCTCCTCCCTCTGGTTGTGGAAGGTCTACTACGGCATGGCGCACCCCACCGCCAAGCCCGCTGACTTGGACGGGCACCGCGCCCAGCTGGTGGCCATGCTGCGCGACCCGCGGCGACACGAGGCGATGCGCCGCATGCTCTTCGACCGGGCGCCGGACGCCGAGCAGGTCCTCCCGCAGGTCCGCTGCCCGGCCCTGGTCCTCATGGGCGTCAAGGATCCCGACTTCCCCGACCCGGCGGCGGAGGCGCGAACCCAGGCGTCACTGCTGCGGGGGCAGGCCGTGCTGATCGACGACGCGGGCCACTACCCCATGTCGGAGTTCCCCGAGCGCACGGCCGAAGCCCTGCTGCCGTTCCTCAAGAACGTCTTCTGACCTCATCGGGCTTCCAGTGATTCGGTGGACGGTCGATTCCGGCACCCGCTGCATCAGGTGGAGGAAACATCAGGTGGAGGAAGGCGTGGATGACGGGCGCTGATCCAGGAAGCAGCTTTTAGGCGGTGCCCACGATGCGGTGCTCCCACGCCCAGGCGGCGATCTCGACTCGGTTGCGCATCTGGAGTTTGGCCTGGATGGCAGTGACGTGACCTTTGACCGTGCTCACCGAGATGAACAGCTCGGTGGCGATCTCCTGGTTGGTACGACCCGCGGCGATGGCCCGGACGACTTCGGTCTCTCGTTGGGACAGCGGCGCGGCGGCTCCGCCAGTGGGCGGCCCTCCGGAAGCGGTGAGGTGGCGCAGGAGCCGCAGCGTGATCGACGGGGAGATCAGCGCGTCTCCGGCGTGCGCGGCCCGGACGGCCTCGACGAGCAGGGCGGGCCCGGCGTCCTTCAGGATGAAGCCGGCCGCTCCGCCGCGTAGCGCGCCGTAGACGTACTCGTCCAGGTCGAAGGTGGTGACCACGATCACCCGCAGCGGGTCGGGAACGTGGGGGCCGGCCAGCTCGCGGGTGGCCTCGATGCCGTCCAGGCGGGGCATCTGGATGTCCACCAGGCACACGTCCGGGCGCAGTCTCCGGGCCAGGGCGACCGCCTCGGCGCCGTCGGCGGCCTCGCCGACCACGCTGATGTCGGGCTGGTCTTCCAGGATGATGCGCAGGCTGGCGCGGATCATCGCCTGGTCGTCGGCCAGCAGGACCCGAATGGTCATCGGAGCCTGCTCACGGAAGCGGCTGTGGAGATGGGCAGGGTGGCGAGTACGGACCAGCCGGCTCCGCGGCGCGGACCGACGCTGAGCGTGCCGCCGAGGGCTTCGACGCGTTCGCGCATCCCGATCAGGCCGTACCCGCCCCGGTGGGGGTAGGAGGTCACGCCCGGCGGGGCGTCGTCGACGACCCGCACTCTGACGGCGTCCTGGTCTCGGGTGACGGTGACTGTGACGTGGCGGGCGTTCGGGGCGTGGCGGGAGATGTTGGTCAGCGACTCCTGTACGACCCGGTAGACGGTACGGGCCACTTCGGGCGGCCACTCTGACTCCCCGTCGGGCAAGCTCAAACGCACCGCGAGGCCGTGGCCGTCGAACCGTTTGACGAGCTCGCCAAGCTGTTCGTCGGAGTGCGTTTTGTCGTTGTCGGTGGCGTCGCGCAGCAGGCCGACCACGCGACGGGTCGCGGCCAGCGCGTCGGACCCGGCGGCCTCGATGTCGGCCAGGGAGCCTTCCGCCGTGTGCGGCCGCTTGCGGGCCAGGAGCTGGCCGGCCTGGGCCTGGAGCACGATGGAGGTGATGTGATGGGCGACGACGTCGTGCAGCTCGCGGGCCAGCTCCAGACGCTCGTTACGACGTACCCGCTCGGCCATGGCCCGGCGCCGGGCGGCCAGCAGCCGCGGCCCCAGCCCGGCCACCAGCGCGGCCAGCCACGCCGCGCCGTTCAGCACCGCCACCACCGAGCCGGTGGAGAAGACGAACGCGGCCAGCAGCCCACCGGCGACCACCGCGCCACCGCCGGCCGCGACGGCGCCCGCCCACCAGACCGGCAGCACTCTGACCGCGGAGCCGACCAGCACCGACAGGCCCAACGCCATGGCGGGCCCCGGCTCACTCGGCAGCCCGGCCAGCCGGGCGACCACGATGGCGAGCGCCGCGACGGCCAGACCCGCGATGGCCGCCCACAACCGCCCGCGTCGGCGCACCAGAGCCAGCCCGCACACCACCGCCCCCGCCACGCAGCCGAACTGCCAGTAGGCGCCACCCCAACTGTCGGCGATCCGGTACGCCTGGAAGGCGAGCGCCGCCGCGAACCCGACGCCGAGCCCGGCATCGACCGCGAACCCGACCCACCCGCGACCCCTCACATCGCTCAGGCTAGGAGATTGCCACCCCGCACCGAACCAGCCGAAAGTACCGTCAAGCACTGCGTAACCCTGCTTTCGCCCGATGCCCGGCACCGGACCGGGCCCGCAGGATGAGCCTCATGCCACATCAAGATCCCTATTTGGCGCCGAAGGACACGGACCTGACCGAGCCTGAGGGCCGCCGCGCATCCGCCGGCGGGCGCCCGGCTCCATCCGGCGGCCGGGCGATGACCTCCTCCAGCCGCCCACGCATCGGCGCGCTCGACGTAATCCGCGGATTCGCGCTGTGCGGGATCCTGCTGGCCAACGTCCAGCCGATAGCCAGCCTCGGCGGCCCGGTCGTGACCCATGGGTCGCCGACGGTGGGGGATGCGTGGATGGGGCTGCTCGTCGAGCAGCGCTTCTTCCCGATCTTCTCCCTGCTGTTCGGCGTCGGGTTCTCGCTGCTGCTGGAGTCCTCCGCGGGCCGTACCGCTCACCCGCGAGTGCTCCTGCTGCGCCGACTGCTGGTGCTGCTCGCGCTCGGTCTGGTGCACCACTTCCTGCTGTGGCAGGGCGACATCCTGACCATCTACGCCATCGTCGGCCTGGCGATACTGCTGCCCTCGACCTGGCTGCCGCGCTGGGCCGTGGCCGGCCTGGCCGCCGCGCTCCTCGCGGTCTCGCCGATCCTCGGAAGCGGCTTCTTCGGCCTGGTCCCCGGGCTGTTCCTGCTGGGCTCGGCACTGACCCGGTACGGGGTGATCGAGCGGATCGAGCACTCCACCCGGGTGCCGCTCGTTTTGGGCACGGCCCTGGCGGTGGTGGCGGCGCCTGTCCTGTGGTGGCAGGTCGGGCTGCGGTCCGACGACCCCGGCTTCGGCCTCTCGATGGGCGTGGGCGGGCTGCTGGTCGCCGGTTTCTACATATGCGCTCTGCTGGTCCTACTCCGGACGCCGCTCCGACCGGCGCTGCAGGCCATCTACGCGCCACTGGGCAGGATGGCGCTGACCAACTATCTGACCGCCACGATCCTCGTCCTAGCTGTTCAACGCGTCATCGGTGGCTCGCCGGACAATTGGTCCTTGACGATGGTGGTCGGGATCGCCGCTGCCATTCTCTGCACTCAGTGGGTGTGGTCTACTCTCTGGCTGCGCCGATACCGCTTCGGGCCCCTCGAGTGGCTCTGGCGCTGGGCCACCTGGGGCCACCGCCCACTCCTACGCCACACTCCCTGAGGGTCCTAGAAGTGGGTGGCGATACCGAATGCCTCGCGCAGCCGGGCCATGTCATGGAGATCACGGTCGCGGGGCTGGTATCCCTGATGGAAGGCGACCTGCTGGGCGGCCGAGAGGCAGCCCACCCGGACGTTCTCGATCATGCCGGTGGTGAAGGCGTCCGCGGGATAGACGAAGACGCCTCCATGGTCGTTGGCTTGCTGGACAGCGGAGCCGTCCAGGTCGAACCGCAGCGGATGAAGGTCCAGCTCGTGACCATGGCGGTCCTTCATGACGAAACGAACAGGCCGGCCCGGCTGGGCATCGGGCTGCTCGGCGAACCCGGCGGTCGCCAGCGTGTCGATCAGCAGCGGCTCCTGCTCGACACGGTGCAACAGGTCAAGGTCGTGGTGCTCACGGGTGACCTTGCCGACCAGGGCGTCGACGCCCCATCCACCGGCCACCCACACCTGGCACCCCACTTGATGTAGCAGCGCCAGCACCCGCAGCGTCACACTCGTCGCCATCATGAGGGCAATTCTGTCCTCCCGCGCCGACGTGCCCGCCGCGGATGCGGGTTGCGCCTTGATCTGATCATCGGTATATATCGTTGGCATGAGCTTCAGGGCTATGCAGGAACCGACGTTCCTCATCTTGACCGCGCTCGCGGCGGGGCCGCAGCACGGATACGGCATCATCACCGACGTTGTGCGGATTTCCGGCGAGCGGGTGCGGCTTCGGGCCGGCACCCTGTACGCCGCCCTCGACCGGCTCCAGACGGAAGGGCTGGTGGCGGCCGATCAGGAGGAGGTCGTGGACGGGCGGGCCCGACGCTACTACCGGCTGACACCGGACGGTGAGCTTCGGCTGGCAGCGGAGGCCGAGCAACTGCGGCACAACGCGGACACGGCTACGGCTCGGCTGCGCGCCAGGGGCGTGCGGCAGGGGCTCGGGGAGTTGGGGTCGGTGTTCAGCGGGCTGCCGGCGGTGTTCGGCGAGCTGGGGAGGGCACAGTGACGTTCCTGGAACAGCGCTATCGGCGACTGCTCGCCCGGTGGTATCCGGCGGAGCACCGGGCACTGCACGAGGAGGAGATGATCGCGGTGCTGGTGGCGAGCGCGGAGCCCGGCCGGCAACGGCCCGGGGTGCGGGACACGTTCGACCTGGTACGTGGCGGGCTGACCATCCGAGTACAGCGCGGTGCGGGTCCCCACTGGCGAGAGGCGGTCAACGTGGCCGCGCTCATCGCGCCCGTCGCGCTCCTTCTGACGGCCCTCGCCCGGGCCGTCCTGTACGGGGCGCTGGCGTGGCCGGGGCCGCTCGTGGCGGACGAGCTCTGGCAACTCCTGAAGCTGGTCTCGTACGCCCTGCCGTACGGGGTCGTGGTGTGGTTGGCCTGGCGTGGGAGAGGCGGTGCGGCTGCCGCTTGCGCGTGGGCATACGCACTGGTGATCGCCTGGATCGTCGTGCAGCGTGATCTGACCTGGTCGTCCACGTACGTGGTGACCGATGGGGTGATTCTGGTCGGCGGCGTTCCTGTCGATTTCGGTGGGCTGGCGATGTCGGTGCTGCCTCCGAGTTTGTGCGGGGTGATGTTGCTCCTCGCGCCGTCGCCCGGACCCGGCTCGCTGGGGAGCCGGCGGCTGCCGGCGTGGATGGGGATGGTATTCGGCGGTTCGGTGGTCGGTGCAGCGATCTCACCCCGGTGGGGTTACCCGTTCATGTGGGCGGTGGCGATGGTGGCCGCCGTGATGGCGCTGCGGTCGCCGGTCGGCCGCCGTGCTCTGGTGGTGCTGCTGCCGATGGCGGGCGTATACGTGGGAGGGCTTCCGGGAGCCGGGCAGCTGGCGAACGCGGCGGTGCTGGGGGTGTTGGCGGCGGTGGTGCTGGGGGTGACGGCCTGGGTGGCCCGGGTCGCGGGCAAGAGTACCGGCGGGGCCCCGACCAGTTCGGTCGGCGGGTGACCATGGTGGATTCGGTGGCTCGCGAAGATTCGTCGGACCGGCTGCGGTTGGTCATTGGCATGCCGGAGAGGGCCGCGCGGTTCCCTTAAGGGGCCAGGATGCGGATGGTTTCCGCCAAACGCCGCGCCTCGTTCCGGTCGACGGCAAGATCGATGGGCTTGCCCTTCTTCCAGGTCGTGACCGGCGAGGTCGGCGGCTGGTCGATGAGCGCGGTGATCGGCGGCCAGGCTTTGGCGACTGGCTGGGCGAATACCGCCGATGTCACCCGTACGAGGCAGCGGCCGAGGTCAGCATCGGGACGCTCTACAACCGCTTCCCCACGCGGGGTGCCCTGGTGGAGGCGGTCTTCGAGGATCGAAGGGCGGCCGTGGCCGAGCTGGCCGAGCAGGCGCTGGCGATGGACGACGCCTGCGACGGGTTCGTCGCGTTCCTGACCGGCGTGTGCGAGCTGCAGGCCGCCGACCTCGGCTACAACGACCTCGCCGCACGGGGAGCGGCGGTGGACGGAGATCGCGGGTACGGCCTGATGCGCGAGATCCTCGAACGCGCCCAGCGATCCGGGGGCCTGCGGAGCGACATCACACTCGCCGACCTGGCCTTCGTGCTCTGGGGCGTGGCGGCGACCGTCAAGGCCATGTACGCGGTGGCGCCCGGAGCCTGGCGGCGGCACCGCGCCCTGGCCCTGGACGGCCTGCGCGCCGTCGCCGCCCGGCCCTTGCCCGCCCCGCCGATGTCCCACCGCGCAGACCCGCGCCGCGATGCGGGCGTGCTGACGTTCTCTTGGCCCATCTTGGACGGTGACGGAGCGACCCGCTATCCGAAGGTGAAGGCCCTGCCTCGGGACCACGGCAGGGCCTTCACGTTCGGGCGGGTTACAGCCCGGTCACTCTGAACCTGAGGTTGTATTCGTAGTAGCTGTCATGGGTGCCGGAGATGATGCCCCCGACGATGACGGACTGGCCGGTGGAGAGCCCGGCGCAGGTGGAGCCGTACACGATGTACGTGCCGAGGTTGAAACCGGACTTGACGATCGGCGGCTGGACCTCGCGCAGGTTGAAGGCCAACGACGAGCTGCTGCTGAGGTTGACGCTCGCGTAGTCGAAGTCCACCGGGTCGGCGTCGCTGCCGGCGTTCATGTTGACCCAGCTGCTGGGGAACAGTCTCGATCCGACCTCGAGCCTGAGCTCGTCCTTGCCGTCGACCTCGTCCACGGCGGACGCGTCGAGGTCGTAGAACGCGACCGAGCAGTTCGCGGCCGAGGTGGTCGCGCCGGCGGTCGGGGCCGCGGCCACCACTGCCGGGACGGTCAGTCCCACGGCCAGGGCGAGCGCGGGGATCAGCTTCTGAGAGCGCATACTGCTTCTCCTTTGGAGAGGATCGCGTCTCGTGGTGAAACGCGGCATCAGAGTGCGGCAGGCAGCGTGAGCACATCGTTAGAGCGCTGGTCAGTGGCGTAGAGCACGTTCCGTGCACGCCTTTTTCCGTAGTCGCGCGGCGGAGACGCGCCTACCGTGCTGCAGCTATGGGAGACTCGCTGACCCTGCTGTTGCTGGGCCCGCCTGAGCTGGCCGTCGGAGCGCGGCCGGTGGGCATCCGCTCCGCCAAGACCCGCGCCCTGCTCTGCTACCTCGCCACCACACCGGGCCCGCGCCCGCGCGCCGAGCTGGCCGGGCTGCTGTGGGGCGAGCGGCCGGACGCCAACGCCCGCGGCAGTCTGCGCCTGGCGCTGTCGGAGCTGCGCAAGGAGGTGGGCGGGTGGCTGGACATCACCCGCGACCACGTACGGTTCCGCCCCGGCGGCTGCTACGTGGACCACGGACGCCTGGCCGAGACGGCGACCGTGGCAGAGGCATTGCGGTTGTGGCGGGGCGACTTCATGGACGGGGTGTGGTTCTGCGACGCCCCGGCCTTCGGCGGGTGGCTGGAGTCGGAGCGCGGGCGGGCCCGGCTGCGGCTGCGCGAGCTGCTGCTGCGCTCCGGCTCCGCGCCTCCGGCCGATCTCGTACGGCTGGCACGCCTGGTGGCCGGGCTGGACCCGTACGACGAGGAGGCGCACCGCCTGTTGATGGCGGCCCTGGCCGCGGCGGGCAACCGGGCGGCGGCCCTGGCCTGCTACGACGACCTGCGGCTGCGGCTGGCCGACGAACTGGGTGTCGAGCCCGCGCCGGAGACCGCCGCGGCCAGGCGGCGCCTGCTCACCCAGCGGACGGCCGTCCGGCGCGCGCCCCTGCCGGTGCCCAGCACGGAGCTGTACGGCCGGGAGGTGGAGCTGGGGCGGCTGCGTACACTGCTGGCCGCCGAACGCCTGGTCACCCTGCTGGGCCCGGGCGGCGTCGGCAAGACCCGCCTGGCCATCGCCGCCGCTTCGGACTCGGCCCGTTTCGTCTCCTTCGCCGGGGTACGCCCGGAGGCGGCCGTCACCACGCTCGCCCGCCGCCTCGGCGTGGACCTCACGCCGCAGCGCCCCGCCCTGGACCTGCTCCTGGCGGCGCTGGCCCGGCAGGAGGTCCTCCTGGTGCTGGACAACCTCGAGCATCTGCCCGCCTTCGACGCGGTCATCGGGAGCGTCCTGCGTACGGCCCCCGGCGTGCGGGTCCTGGCGACGAGCAGGCGGCGGCTCGACCTGCCCGGTCAGGTGACGTACGAGGTGGCGGGCCTGCCGGGACCGGTGGCCGAGGCCCTGTTCGCGGCCAGGGCGACGCGGGCGCAACCGGCGTTCGACGCCGACCGGGACGCCGCCGCCGTAGCCGCGATCTGCGCCGCCACCGGCGGTCTGCCGCTGGCCATCGAGCTGGCGGCCGGGCTGCTGCGGGCCGTGCCGCCCGCCGAGCTGGGCCGCCACCTCGGCGTGGACCCCGGCCTGCTGTCGGCCGCGGGACCGGCGGCCCGGTCGCGGCACGCCTGCATGCGTACGGTGTTCGAGACCTCCTGGCGGCTCCTCGACCCGGCCGGGCAGAAGGCGCTGGCGGCGCTGGCGGTGTTCGGCGGCGGCTGCACCCTGCCCGCGGCGCTGGAGGTGGCCAGGACCGGGCCGCACGTGCTGGTCCGGCTGGTCGACCAGAGCATGATCGAGCTCACCCCCGCCGGACGGTACGTCATCCACCCGCTCATCCAGCAGCTCGCTGCCGCGCACTTGTCGCCGGGCGAGCGGCGGGCGGCGCGGGAGCGGCACGCCGCGTACTTCTCGCGCCTGCTCGACCGGCACGCCGCCGCCCTGCAGGATGCCTCGGACGCGGAGGTGACCCGCGTGCTGGGGGCGGAGATGGACAACATCCGGCTGGCCTGGGCGGTGTCCGGGGAGCCTGGGTTCCTGGACAACTATTGGGTGTTGTGCCTGCGGCTGCGGCTGTACGAGGAGTCGGGGGCCGTCGTACGGCTGCATCTGGCCCGTACGCCCGAGGCTCCCCGCCTGCGGGCGCGATGGTTGCGGATGGCGTGCGTGAGCGAGCATCAGCTTGCCCGGGAGCGGGAGGCGTACCGGCTGGTCAGGGCGGCGCTCGACACGGTGGGTAGGCCGCTGCCGGCCTCCCGGCCCGGCCTGGTCGCCGCCACCCTGACGGCCGCCGCGCGCCAGGTCCTCCATCGGGTCCTGCCGGTGCCCCGGTCGGAGCGGGACGCCGAGGTGGCGCAGGCATTGACGTTCCTGGCCCGGCTGGCCTACCACCAGCAGGACGTGCCTACGATGCTGGCGGTCTCGTTGCGCCAGCTCAACGCCGCCGACCGTACCTCCGCCCCGGACCTGCGCGCGGAGGCGTACGCGAACTTCGCCACCATCGCCCGCGTCGCCGGTCGCCACCACCTGGCCCATCGCTACGGCGCGCTCGCCGACAGGGCGCTGACCGGCATCGCGCATCCCACGGAGCCCGCGAGCCGCGCCCGCCTGGCCCGGGGCCTGGACCAGCTCTCGGCGGGAGAGTTCGAAGCGGCCCGGGGGTCGTTCGCCGAGTGCCGGGCCAGGACATTGGACCCCCGGGTGGCCGAGAACTGCGCGGGCATGCTCGCGGAGACGGCCCTCTGGCGGGGCGACTTCGAGCAGGCCGTGAACCTGTACGCCGCCACAGCGGAACAGGCGGCGAGCCGGGTCGGCGGCGACATCGGCCGCCACTGGTGCCTGACGGGCCAGGCCGAGGCTCTGCTGCGGATCGAGGGGACCAGGCTCGATCGGGTCGCCGAGGTGCTGGCGGCGGCTCGCGCCTCGACCGAACGCCGCCGCGCCCACGAGCAGCGCCTCGGCCTGCGGGACGGCGCGGTCATGCCGGTGATCCAGGAGTTGCGCCTGCTCACAGCCTCGGCTCGCCTGATCGCGGCTTGTTTGATGGCAGATGGTCGGCGAGAGGTTCTCGCGGTCCGTCTGATGGCGGACGACCCGCGGGAGGCGCTGGCCCGGGCGCTGGATCTGGCCGCCCGCCTGCCGAAGGCCCAGCGCGGCATGCTGGAGTGCTGGTCGGGGCTGGCCGAGCTGCTCTGCCACATGTCCCCGGACCCGGACCCCGCGACGGCCCGGAGGCTCCACCGGCACCTCGCCGAGTACCAGGCTCGCCATCCGGGAGCCGCCGCCCGCATCGGCTGGGCCCGCGCGCTCGTCCTGGCCGCCGCGGGCGAGCGGCGGGCGGCGGCGAAGGCGGCCGGGCAGGCGGTACGGGCGGCCGAACGCCTGTCTGCACCGTACGACCTGCGCCGGGCCCAGGAGGTGGCCGCCCGGCTCGGGGGCGCGGCCGCGGGGCCGCGCTGAAGCGGTCCGCCATCGAGACCCTCGACGCGCTCGCGATCGCCCTGCGCGTCCCGCTGACCGACCTCCTGGCCCGCGACACCGACCCGGGACCGGTGTACGTACCGGGCACCGACCTGGCCGCCGGCGAAGTGGGACGCGAGCTGCTGCGCCGTATCAGCAGCGGCAACAGCCTGGAGATCTGGCGGCTGCGCATGCCCCCCGGCACGCAGCTGGACGGCGTGCCGCACGCGACCGGCACCATCGAGCACCTGCTCGTCTCCTCCGGCCACCTCGCCGCCGGACCCGCAGACGCCCCCACCGAGCTGCGCTCCGGTGACCTGCTCGCCTTCGCGGGAGACGCCCCGCACATCTACCGCACCGGCCCTGAGGCGGCCGACGTCACCGTCGTCATCGCCTCGCCCATCATCAGCTGAAAGACACCCTGAACACGAGCGCCACCGTCGGCGTCGCACCTCCACCGAGCACGACGTCGACAAGGTTCAGAGTCTGCTATGACGGAACGTCTGGCACCATCTATTCGGTGGGTGCCCAGCGTTATATGAGCGCCGAGGTGGAATACACGGGTAACAATTTCGGCATGCTGCGGGCGCGTTCGACGGACACCGGGGATTGGGAGCTGTTCTACTGATCGCCTGGTCATGGCCTGGGCGATGACCAGGCGGCCTGAGAAACGGCTGCACCCATCAAACCCGCAGAAGGGTGACCTGGCGGCCGGACGGTGTGGTCGCCTGCTCGAATCCGCCTCGTTCTTTCCAGGGTGGGGCTTCGGGGCGCCGGTCGAAGATCACTAGTACGCCGGTGGTGAGGGTGAGCCGGTCCAGGTATCGGTCGAGCTGTGCGAGGCCGTCGGGCTTAGGGTCGTTTTCGCTGGCTCGCCAGACTTTCAGCTCCATGGCTTCCCGTTGCACCTGCCGCTCGCCTTCGGGGCCGGTGTAGGGCCAGCGGACCAGTACGTCCAGGCGCTTGGTGCCGGCGGCGTACTCCCGGTCGAGTTGGCCTCCGCCGTTGACGAGGCGGTGCAGGAAGGCCATGAGGATGATCTGGCAGGCGGCCTCGTGGTAGCCCTCCTGCTGGATGAGGACTTCGCCGTGTTCGCGCCAGAACACGACGAACTCCTCCAGCAGCCGTGGCAGGTCGAAACGGCCGTCCGGCATGACGAAACTGTGCGGGTCGGCGCGCACCAGCCGCTCCGTGCGATTGCCCAGAACCCGGAGCAGAACTTCTCGATAGATGGGGTTGGCGATCTCCAAATTCGTGGTGTCACGGATGAGGCCCAGATCGTAGACGTAGGAGGCGTCGTCGTCGAAGGTGTCGTCGTAGGCGTCGTCCATCCCCGGCGACATGCCCGCCACGATCGGTTCGATCACCCGCTTGACCCGAGGCTCGTGCAGCCGGGCGACCAGGGCGTCCAGGTGAGTGGCACGCGCCCGGATCAAGCGCTCCTTGGCCTCGTCCACTTGGGCGGTGGTGATGGTGCCGTTCACCTCCATCTCAATGGTGATCTCATGGGCGAGGGCGTTGACCAGCCAGGGTTGTCCCTGTGTCAGCTCGAAGGCCCGGTCCACCGCGTCTTTGGTGAATTCCTGGCCGGTCGCCTGCGTGTGCTGGCCGTACAGCTCGTCGATCTGGTCGGCGGTGAAATCGTCCAGGCGCAGTGACTTGGTGATGATGTTGAACGGGCTGGCCGGGTTGGACTGGCCGGGATCGCCGCCCGAGGCGACCTTGTAGTCACGCAGATCGCGCAACCCGCACAGCACCACGGAGACGGGGAACGGATAGCCTTCTGGCCGTCGCGCAGTTGGCTGAGGATGCTGACCAGGCTGTTGCCCTGCAGGGCGTCGATTTCATCCATGAACAGCACCACCCGGTGCGGGCAGTGGCGGCACCACTCGCTCAGCGCCTCAACGAACCGGCTTCCCGGTGTGACTCGCGGCCATGGGTCCGGCGGCAAGAGCGCGTCGGGCCAGCCCGACCGCTTGGCAGCCGCGCGGAGGGAGTCCAGCAGAAGTGATTCCGCGCGGGCGAAGTCGTCACCGGCCGCCTTGGCACGCTCGCAGGAGAACATCAGAGCGGCGATATCGCCCTCTGCGGTCAGCTCGGAGGCCAGCGTGCGCAGCGTGGTCGTCTTCCCGGTCTGCCGGGGCGCGTGCAGCACGAAATAGCGATCCATCTCGATGAGTACCCGTGCCCCGGGAAGCCGTGGCGTGGGGGATAGCATGTAATGGCGTCGCGGGTCGCAGGGGCCGGCGGTGTTGAAAGATCTCGCTCGGGGTGGCCGCATGGTCACATTCTGCCATCGCATTGCCGCTCGGGTCCGGCCAGTCGGAACCATGTCAGTGGGCCGGTGACGGTGATGTGCTCCAGATGGCGGATGAGCATGTCGATCGGGGATCACGGCACCCCCCACTGAACACAGTCTGAGCCCCATTGTGCGAAGCGCCGACCAGGCGAAGGCCGTGCTTGTCTATAGCCAGCCGGGTTTCACCAGGCCGGATTCGTAGGCGATGACGACGAGTTGGGCGCGGTCGCGGGCGTGGAGTTTCATCATGGCTCGGCTGACGTGCGTCTTCGCCGTGGCGGGGGACATGAAGAGGTCCGCGGCTATCTCGTCGTTCGTCTTGCCGGTGCCTACCAGTGACAGGACTTCGCGTTCGCGGTCCGTCAGTTGGTCCAGGTGGTGGTTGGTGGCCGAGGGTTCCTTGGCGCGGGTGGCGTACTCGGCGATCAGGCGGCGGGTGACGCTGGGGGACAGGAGGGCTTCGCCGGCCGCGACCACACGGACCGCCTGGATGAGCTCCGCCGGTTCCGTGTCCTTGACGAGGAAGCCGCTGGCGCCGCCGCGCAGGGCCTCGAAGACGTACTCGTCCAGCTCGAACGTTGTCAGGATGATGACGCGCGGGCCCGGTGGCATCTGGCGGGTGGCGGCCAGGCCGTCGGTGCCGGGCATGCGGATGTCCATGAGCACCACGTCCGGCTCGTGCTCGCGTGACAGGCGTACCGCCTCGGCGCCGTCGGCGGCCTCCGCGACCACCGTCATGTCAGGCTGGGCATCCAGCAGGGCCTTGAAGCCCGCCCGGACGAGAGCCTGGTCGTCGGCCAGTACGAGCTTGATCATGAGGTCTCCTCGGGGAGGGGCAGTGTGGCCTCGACCTGGAAGCCGTTGCCTGCCGGGCCGGCGGTCAGGGTGCCGCCGAGGGCTGAGGCGCGTTCGCGCATGCCGGGGATGCCGTTGCCGCTGCCTGCCTCCGTCAGTACGGCCGGTTTCGTCGCGCCGGTGTCCGTGACCAGGATGCCCAGCGCGCCTGTGCCGTACTCGAGCCGGACCGTCACCCGCGCCCCGGGCGCGTGGCGGGCGGCGTTCGTGAGGGCTTCCTGGATGATCCGGTACGCGGCGCGTTCGAGCTGCGGCGGCAGCGGCCGGGAGCCGACGCGTTTGAGCGTCACGTCCAGGCCGGAGCGTGCCACGAGTTCGTCGAGGCGGTCGAGCCCGGCCGTGGGGGAGCGGGGCGCGCCTTCGCGCAGCACGTTGAGGACTGAGCGCATCTCGCCGAGAACCTCCTTGGAGGCGGACTTGATGGTGGTCAGGGCGGTACGGGCCTGCTCGGGCTGATCGTCCATGAGATGCAGGGCGGTGGACGCCTGGACGTGGATCAGCGAGATGTTGTGCGCCAGTACGTCGTGCAGCTCCTGCGCCATCGTCAGCCGCTCCTCGCTGGCCTGTCGCCTCGACTCCTCCTCGACGACCCGCTGGTGCTCGGCACGCCGCTCACTGCGGATCCTGACCAGCTCGGCGATCACCATGAACAGCAGGATGAACGCGGTGATCGCCAGCGTGTGGAAGATCCAAAGCCCCTGGTTGCCCCCCAAAGAGGCATAAATCAGGAAAACGGCGAGCGTGACCCCCGAGAGGATCCACGCGACCAGCCGCCGACCCCTGAGGACGAGCGACCCGAGCATGTATATCGGCGCCAGAAAAACCGGCCCATACGGATAGCCAACCACCACATACGCATATGTCGCCAAAAGCGTGACGGCGGTCGAAAGAACGGGAAATTTACGGCAGGCCACGATCGCTGCCGGCCCCACCAGCAGCAACACGTACGCCAGCGAATCCAGCGGCGCCCTGAAATCCCGCTGCCCCCAGGCCGCCCCCTGCGACAGCACCACCTGGATCACCGCGACGACCAAAGCGACGTAGACGTCGTTTCCCGGCTTCTTTCGCACCCCCCAACGCTAGGCCACCCGCTTGACCTGCGCATCATCCTCGCGCCGCAGGGGGCCCTACCACGATGGGCGTACCTGGGCCATCGTGGACACATGCGCCGAGTGATCGTTCCTGCAGCAGCAGCAATCCTCATCTCGCTGGCCTCCACCCCAGCACTGGCCACTCCCACACCGCAGCAGAAGGCCCCCGTCGCCGAGGGGTACGGCGGTGCGGTCGCCACGGTGGACTTCGACGCCAGCAAGGCCGCCATCGCCGTACTCAAACAGGGCGGCAACGCCATGGACGCGGCCGTCGCCGCCGGCGCCGTGCTCGGCGTGACCGAGCCCTACTCCTCGGGCCTGACCGGGGGCGGCTTCATGGTCTACTACGACGCCCGCAGCCGCAGGGTGGTCACGCTGGACGGCCGCGAGACCGCCCCGAAGGCCATGACCGCCACCACGCTGGAGGGCATCCCGTTCGACGAGGGCGTCACCAGCGGCCTGTCGGCCGGCATCCCCGGCACGCTCGCGCAGTGGGACGTTGCCCTGCGGAAGTACGGCACGCTCTCGCTGAAGCAGGCGCTCCAGCCCGCCATCGAGGTGGCGTCCAAGGGCTTCGTCGTCGACCAGACCTTCTACGACCAGACCGCCGCGAACCTCGCCCGCTTCAAGGACATCACCTCCACCGCCAAGCTCTACCTCCCGAACGGCGCCCCGCCGCCCGTCGGCTCCGTCTTCAAGAACCCCGAACTCGCCGCCACCTACCGCGAGCTGGGCAAACGCGGAATCAGCTGGCTGTACGACGGACAGCTCGGCAAGGAGATCGTCGCCACGGTCAAGCAGCCGCCCGTCACCCCCGGCGCCACCCGCAACGTACGGCCGGGCCTGATGGAGCTGTCCGACCTGCGCGCCTACCGGGTGCTCCAGCGCGACCCCACGCGCGTGGACTACAACGGCATGCAGGTGTACGGCATGGCGCCGCCCTCCTCCGGTGGCTCGACCGTGGGCGAAGCGCTCAACATCCTGGAGGCCCTGCCGAGCGTCGGCCTGCACGAATACCTGGAGGCCTCCCGCCTGGCCTTCGCCGACCGCAACAAGTACGTCGGCGACATCCCGAACGTGCCGCTCAAGGAGCTGCTGTCCGACGGCTTCGCCAAGGAACGCGCCTGCCTGATCGGCGACAAGGCGATGGCCAACCCCGCTCCCCCCGGCAACCCCGACGGCAGCTATGAGGCGTGCGCCACCCCGGCGGGCACGGCCACGGCGACCACCGACGAAGGCCCCGAGACGACCCACATGACCATCACCGACCGGTGGGGCAACGTGGTCGCCTACAACCTGACGATCGAGTCCACCGGCGGCAACGGCATCGTGGTCCCGGGGCGCGGGGTGCTGCTCAACAACGAGCTCACGGACTTCACCTTCGGCCCCGCCCCCGGTGACCCGAACCTGCCGGCCCCCGGCAAGCGCCCGCGCTCGTCGATGGCGCCGACGCTGATCTTCGCCCATGGCCGGCCAGTGCTGGCGGCCGGTTCGCCGGGCGGCTCGACGATCATCACGACCGTGCTGCAGATCCTGGTCAACCGCTTCGAGCTGGGCATGAGCCTGCCCGACGCGGTCGCCGCGCCGCGGGCCACGCAGCGCAACACCGAGCAGACGCTGGCCGAGCAGGCCTTCCTCGACAAGTACCGGGCCGAGTTGGAGGCGCGCGGGCACAAGCTCGCACTGACCACGGAGATCGGCGCGGCCACCGCGCTGGAGTTCCTGGGCCGGGGCAAGGTGCAGGCGGTCGCCGAACCGGTCCGGCGGGGCGGCGGCAGTGCCCTGGTGGTGAAACCCGGCTAGTAGATCAGTTCGTACGCGCCGGGCTTCATCTTCCGGGTACGCGCCCAGTACTCGAAGGTGAAGCCCGGCCACAGCGTCCGGTTCACCCCGTGCTCGTCCAGATACCAGGACCGGCAGCCGCCCGCGTTCCACACCAGCGGGTCGAGCCGTTCGCGCAGCCGCCGGTTGAACGCCCGCTGCCGTCCCGGCTTGACGTCGATGGCCCTGGCCTGGGTCTTGGAGAGCAGCCGCAGGCAGTCCATCACGTAGCGGACCTGCGACTCGATCATGAAGACGACCGAGTTGTGGCCGAGGCCGGTGTTCGGGCCGAGCAGGAAGAACAGGTTCGGGAACCCGGCAGTGGAGATGCCGTAATAGGTCTCGATGCCGTCCTGCCAGGCGTCCTGGATCTTCAGCCCGTCGCGGCCCACGATGCGCTGCCGCTGGAGCGCCTCGGTCACCTTGAACCCGGTGCCGTAGACGATCACGTCCACCTCGTGCTCGACCCCGGCGACGTCGACGATCGAGTGCTCCCTGATCTCGGCGATCCCGTCGGTGACCAGCGAGACGTTCGGCCGGGTCAGCGCCGGATAGTAGTCGCTGGACAGCAGGATGCGCTTGCAGCCGATCGTGTAGTCGGGCGTCAGCCGCTCACGCAACTCCGGGTCGGGAATCTGCCTCTCCAGGTGCTTGAGTGCCGCTTGCTCGGACGCCTTCATCAGCTTCGGGTCGAGGGTGAAGCCCAGCGCCCTGGTCTCCAGCAGCCAATAGATGGCGTTGCGGACCGTCCTGGCGGCGCCCGGCAACCGCATGAGCCGCTGTGCCCAGGGCGAGAAGCCGAAGTCCGGTTTGGGGTGGATCCAGGGTGGTGTGCGCTGGAACACGGTGAGCCGCGCCGCGCGTTCCGCGATCCGCGGCACGAACTGGATGGCCGAGGCCCCGGTGCCGATGACCGCGACGCGCTTGCCGGCCAGATCGACCGAGTGATCCCACTCGGCGGAGTGGAAGGCCGCCCCCGCAAAAACCTCACGTCCCGAAATTTCGGGGAATGATGGGATGTGTAGGGCGCCGATGCCCGACACCACGGCATTCGTCCGCAGGGTCTCGCCGTCGTCCGTGGTCACCGCCCACCGGCGGTCAAGGTCGTCGTACTTCAGCGCGACGACGCGCTTGCCGTACCGGAAATGCGGGGTGATGCCATGCTTCTCGCCGCACGCCCGCAGGTAGTCCCAGATCTCCTCCTGCGGGGAGAACATCCGCGACCAGCCGGGATTGAGGTCGAACGAGTAGGAGTACATGGGCGACGGCACGTCGCACGCGCAGCCGGGATAGGTGTTGTCGCGCCAGGTGCCACCCAGGTCGGCGGCCTTCTCCAGGATGACGAAGTCGTGGTAGCCGGCGGCCTTGAGCTTGATCGCCATGCCGATCCCGGCGAAGCCCGAACCGATGATCACTATTCCTGGCTCGTCCACTGCTCCTCCGCGTTATTAGACGACTCGTCCAATGTAATGAGAGGCGTCCAGGTCCGTCCAGGGTGACCCATATCACACCGACTGGTCGGTATGTTACCTGCCCTCAGGGCACACGAAAAGCGCCGAGAGCGGGTGGCCGTCGGCGCTCTGAAGTGCGCGGGGTTAGCGCAGGAGCAGGAAGGCCGCGACGCCGATGATCACGACGACGGCGATCACCGCGACGATCGGCAGAATGGGGGACTTCTTGCTCGGCGCCGCCTCCTGCTCGGACCGCTGCGCGAACGCGCGGAACTGCTGAGTGTTGCCGGCAGGGTCGATATGCTGGTCAGACATGTCCAGCAGCTTAGCGTGATCGTCTGGTGCGCTTGCCGCTTTTGGTGTGATCTGTGGACATGGGCTGATTAGGGGACCGGCCTGGTGGCCGGATAGCTTTGAAGCATGCTCCGGACCCTGTTCTCCCCACGCGTGGTGGGGTTGCACCTGCTGACGATCGGGGTCCTGATCGCGTTCATCCTGCTCGGGCGCTGGCAGCTCGGCGTGTTCCAGGATTCCGGCAAGCCGCACGCGGTCACCGATCCCGCCGCCGTCGGTGTCGCCACGCTGTCCCAGGTGGGTGCGCAGCTGACCGGGCCCGCCGTGGGCCGCAAGGTCTCGGCGGAGGGCGTCTACGACGCGCCGCGCCAGTTGCTGGTGGCCGATCGGCCGGCCGATGTCGACGCGCCCGGCGGCAACGTCTCGCGCGACGAGGGCTACTGGGTCCTCACGCCGCTCCGGCTCGATGACGGCACGCTGGTGCCGGTCATCCGCGGCTGGGTGGCCAAGGCCGGCGATCCGGCGGCGGCCGTGCCCGGTGGCAAGGTCGCAGTGACCGGGCGGCTGCGCCCGTCGCAAGGCACTGACAGCGTGCAGCGCCGCACCGAGGGGCTTCCCGCAGGGCAGGTGCAGACGGTGTCCACCGGTGAGCTGATCAACCTGTGGAGCGGGCAGAAGGTGCGCAACGGTTATGTCGTCGCCCAGCCCGCCTCGGGGCCGCTGACGCAGGTAAAGGTCCGGCCGCCGGTCGTCGGCGGGGAATTGACTTGGCGTAATCTCGCTTATGCCGCCAACTGGTGGATCTTCGCGGGGTTCGCCGTGTTCATGTGGTTCCACTTCGTACGCGATGCCGTGCGAGCGGATCGTGATCGGGACAGTGGCAAGTCCCCTGAGATGGTTCTGGAAGGTTAACGGTGGAATCGGCTCTGAAGCCCTTCCGGGTGCTCGCCTACATCGTCGGCGTGATGCTGCTCGTGCTCTGCGTGGCCATGGTGCTCCGATACGGCTTCGGCGTCGTGGGCCTGTCGAAGATCGTGGCGCCCATCCACGGCTTCCTCTACATGATCTACCTGATCACGGTGATGAACCTGGGGATGAAGGCGCGCTGGAGCTGGCCGTACATGCTGGGCATCATGCTCGGCGGCACGGTGCCGTTCCTGTCGTTCTACATCGAACGCCGGGTGACGAGCCGGGTGCACACGGCCCTGGCCGCGGCGGCGGCCTGAGGCCCCGCCGCGCGCCTTTTCTCGCCTTAGCTGCCGATGCCGCGTCTGCGGGCTCGCTTGAGCCGCTCGCGCTGCGACGGGTCGAGCATCAGGTAGCCGACCACCGGGGCGGCGACCACGCCGAGGACGACCAGCATGGTGATGAAGCCGGGCCCGAAGAAGATCAGCGAGAGCAGAACCGCGGCGCCTGCGCCGATGGCGTACTTCTGGACTGGTGACATCCTCAACTTCCTCCGTACGCGGAGCGCGCGCCCCGCCTCTCCCATTGTGCGTCTTGAGTCCAACGAGTGGACCACTCCAGTGGTTCCATTCGCGATATATCTTAAAAAATTCGTATCTCAAAACAGGTCCGCGACGGCCTTGAGGTCCTTACGGAGCGCGTCCGGCCCCGGCCGGTGCGCCGGGAACCCCGACAGCAGGCGGAACAGGACCGGCGCCAACGCGCCCGCCTTGGCCAGCGGGGCGCCGGGGGCGGGCGGATGCCCCTCGACGGCCGCGAACAACGTGGCGCCCAGCGACCACAGGTCCGCCGCGGGTCCTGGCACGCGTTCTGGCGCCGTGTAGGCCGGGATCGTCGCCGGCATCACGGGCGCATGCGACACCGGCGCGGGCACGGGCGTGGTGGCCAGCGTGGCCCGGCCGGCCGTGTCGATCAGGACGTTGCCCGGCTGTACGCCGCCGTGATGCGATCCCCGGGCGTGCAGGTCGGCCAGCTGGTCGAGTACGGCCAGCCCGATCTCGGCCACCCGGGCGGGCGGCAGCGGCCCGGCGGTGGCGAGTATGTGCCCGAGCGTCTGCTCCACGGCGAGCCGGTCGAGCATCCCGGCCACCACGTCGACCGGGGGCGGTCCGGTGGGCTCCAGCATGGCCCTGACCAGCCATCGGAAGGCGTCGGTGCTTTCCGCGGGAGCCCGCCCCGGCGGCCGGCCCTCGACGGCGAAGTGCAGCGTCGCGGCCATCGACCACATGTCGGCGGCCGGCCGCATGCCCAGCCCCGGCAGCCCGAACCCGGTGAGCACCGCCCGGCCCGTCGAGGTGAGCAGCACGTTGCCCGGATTGACCCGCCCGTGCACGATCCCCGTGTCATGAGCGGTCCGCAGCGCCGACAGCAGGCACACGCCCACCCGGGCGGCCTGCTGCACGGGCAAGGGGTGCCGCGAGTCCACGGTCTGCTCCAGCGAGGTGCCGGAGACGAACTCCATCACCAGCCACGGCTCGCCGTCCTCCACCACCACGTCGAGAACCGGTACGACGGAGGCATGCCGAAGCCCGGCGGCCCGCCGCGCGTCCTGCACCGCGGATCCGCGTAACTCGGCGGGCACACGTAGCTCCCTGACCGCGACGTCACGATGTTCTACCTCGTCGAACGCCAGTCGTACGGAACCCGCGCCCAAAGGGTTCAGCAGCCGGTAGCGACCGGCGAGCTTCTTGGTCTCTCCCATCCCGAGGTGCACGATATCGCCACGTTCTATGGCAAAGCCATGGGCTAGGCGTGGGTTCCTGACAGCCACTTCTCGTGCGCGTCGTGAACCTTCCCGAACAGGGCTTCTTTCTCTTCTTGCCGCACGTCGTCCAGGTGCAATCCGAACACGTCGGACAACGCGGAGTAGTAGTCACGAGCCGTGTGGAGAGTGATGGAATGGGCGCCGTTGCCCACGCGCGACAGGACGAGCCCGCGGAGGAGATCCACGCCGGAAGCGTCCCGCCGGGCGATCGTCGCGACCCGCACGAAACCCGATTCCGGCGACGTCGACAGGTGATGATGCATCGCAGTAAAAGCTGACATGTCGGTCGGGGTGGGGTCGAAGTCCATGCCCGGGAACGAGCCACTCGGGTCGTGGTCGAACCGCCAGCCTCCCGGCGCGACCTCGGAACGCCGCAGGCCGTACGAGAAAGGGCCCTGCCGGTAGACGCCCGCGACCAGCGGGAGCGGCTCGTGCAGCGCGTCGCCCAGCCCCAGGTCGGCCAGCCACTCGCCGCCCGGATTGTCGTCGGACGGCAGCCCGCGCACGGTGAGCACCAGGTGGTTGGCGGTGATGCCGGGCGCGCCGTTGGGGGCCTGCACGCCGCCCACGTGCCTGGTCACGTCGTAGCCGAGCTCCATGAGCAGCAGGGAGAACGCGCCGTTCAGGTGGTAGCAGTAGCCGCCGCGGCCGCCGATGATCCGCCCGGCCGATTCGGCGGGATCGACCGTGGTGGGACGGCCGAGCCAGATCTGCAGCGCCTCGTACGGCACCCGCTCGATGTGCGCGACGTGCAGCCGGCGCAGGTTCTCGGCCGTGGGCGGGGCGGTCAGCAGGTCGGGAAGCCCGAGGCGGCGCAGGTATCCGTCCGTGTTCACCGACCAAGTCTGCACCGGATATGCACAGATTGGGGAGTGCCGTCTGCACAGCCCCCTTCTAGGCTTTCGTCCGTGGCAGAGCAGCGACGCATCCTCCTGGTCGAGGACGACGAGACCATCGCCCTGGCCGTACGGAACCGGCTGGCGGCCGAGGGGTTCGACGTCAGGGTGGCGGGGGACGGGGAGACGGCCCTGGCCGAGTACGGCAGGGCGGAGCCCGATCTGGTGATCCTGGACCGGCTGCTGCCGGGACTCGACGGGCTGGAGGTGTGCCGCCGGATGCAGGCGGCCCGGCCGGTGCCGGTGCTCATGCTGACCGCGCTCGGTGAGGAGACCGACGTGCTGGTCGGGCTCGGGGTGGGCGCGGACGACTACTTGGCCAAGCCGTTCAGCATGCGCGAACTGGTGGCCCGGATCCACGCGCTGCTGCGCCGGGTCGAGCGGGCCGTCCAGCTCGCCTCCGAGGACACGGTGATCAGGGTGGGCGAGGTGGAGATCGACACCGCGGCCCGCCGGGTGTTCGTGCGCGGCGCCGAGGCGCAGCTCACCAGGACGGAGTTCGACCTGCTGCGCCGCCTGGCCGAGCGGCCCGGCCAGGTCTTCGAGCGCGACCGGCTGCTGTCGGACGTGTGGGGTTTCTCCGAGGCCGCCGCGACCAGGACCGTGGACAGCCACGTACGCGCGTTACGCCGCAAGCTCGGCTCCGGCGTCGTCCGCACGGTGCACGGCGTCGGCTACGCGCTGGTCCGCCGATGAGGCAGCCGCTCGACTTCCTCGGCCGCATCAAGGTCAAGCTCGGCCTGGTGATCGTGCTGGCCGTGGGCACCGCCTTCCTGGTCAACGAGGTCGGCATCAACTCCGGCCTCTCCCGGCCCATCCGGATCGTGGTCGCGCTGATCCTCGCCCTGATCATGGTGCAGGTGCTCGCCATGGGCATGACCAAGCCGCTGCGCCAGATGGCCAGGGCCGCCCAGACCATCGCCAAGGGCCGCTACACGCTGCGCGTCCGCGCCACCTCGCGCGACGAGGTCGGGGAGCTGGCCAGGGCGTTCAACGCGATGGCGGCCGACCTCGGCGAGGTCGACCGGCAACGGCGCGAGCTCGTCGCGAACGTCAGCCACGAGCTGCGCACCCCCATCACCGGCCTGCGCGCCGTCCTGGAGAACGTCGTGGACGGCGTCTCCGCGGCCGACCCGGTCACCATGAAGACCGCGCTCGCCCAGACCGAACGGCTCGGCCGGCTCGTGGCGCAACTGCTCGACCTGTCACGGCTCGACTCGGGCGTGCGCCTCATGGAACCGGAACCGGTCGAGCTCGCACCGCTGCTGGAGCAGGCCGTACGCGAGGCCGCGCTGGCGCGGGAGGACGTCCGGCTCACCCCGGTGGTCCCCGCCGACCTCGTCGTACGCGCCGACCCCGACCTGCTCGCCCAGGTCCTGGCGAACCTGCTCGACAACGCGGTACGCCACAGCCCGCCCGGCGGCTCGGTCACCGTGACGGGCGCGCCCGACGGGGACGGGGTGCGCATCACCATCGCCGACCAGGGGCCGGGGATCCCCGCCTCGGCTCACGGGCGGGTGTTCGAGCGCTTCTCCCGGCTGGACGCGGGGCGGACGGCGGACGGCGGGGGTGCCGGGCTGGGGCTGGCGATCGTCAAGGAGATCGTCGAACTGCACGGCGGTTCGATCCGCATCGACGACTGCGCGGGGTGCCGCATGATCGTCGATCTACCAGGGAGGACCATCATGGCGGATACGCCATTAGAACCTGTTTCGGGGGCCGGCGAAGGGGTGCCGCCTGCTGCGGCGGGTGATGCTTTAGTCGAGTCGGAGGTTCTCGCCGCGGCGGTCGGTGGGGTTGAGCCGGGTCTGTCTGAGGTGCGGGCCACGGGGGATGTGGAGGCCACGCCGGAGACCGAGACGGCGGGGCAGGCGGTGCTCGCGGCTTCGTCGGCTCAGGAGCCGGGGTCGTCGGCCCCACCGGTCCCGTCGGCCCAGCCGGTCCCATCGGCTTTGTCGGACTCGTTGGCGCAGCTGGTCGCGCTGGCTCAGCCGGTGGTCTCGGGTCAGCCGGCCGCGCCGGGTCAGCCGATCGCTCTGGCTCCGTCGGGCGGTTCGTCGGGAGTTTCGCCGTCGTCGGCGCAGGCGGCCGTGTCGGTGGTGCCGGTGTCTGCCGGGCGGCTTGCGCGGATGGTCGGGGGAGGAGTCATCGGGCTGCTTCTCGGGTTCCTGGTCGGGCTGTTCGCGGCCGTGTTCGTCAGTGTGGCCTTGGGCAGCGACACGGCCGCGCTCATCACGCTCGTGCTGGTCACCGCGCTCATCGGGGCCGTCGGGGTGTCTCTGGGGGCGGGTACCGGGCGACGGGCTGTCGCTGCCCCGCCCTACCAGCCCGCTCAGGGTCGGTCGCCGGGCCAGCCGTACCAGGGGCAGGGGCAGCCTGGTCCGCAGGTTCACGGTTCGCAGGTCCACGGTTCGCAGGTTCACGGTTCGCAGGTGTACGGGCCGCAAGTCCCTGGTCCGCAGGTCCCCGGACCGCAGGGGCACGGGCCGCAGTCACCGCCTCCGCCGTACGTCCCGCCACCGCTCTTCCCGCGCCCCGACCTGCCCGAGACGCCGCGCTGGCTGCTGCCGGCGGCGGCGGGGGCCGGCGTGTTCACGGCCGTGGCGTTGCCGGACGCGCAGGTGGGGCTGGGGATCGTCCTGGTCACGATGGTGCTGGGCGCCGCGGCGCTGCCCGCGGTGCTGCGGCGAATCACGCCCTGGACGGTGCTGTTCGGCCTGAC
Organism: Nonomuraea sp. NPDC049750; assembly: GCF_040659625.1. NCBI lineage: Bacteria > Bacillati > Actinomycetota > Actinomycetes > Streptosporangiales > Streptosporangiaceae > Nonomuraea > Nonomuraea sp. NPDC049750. The sequence goes on along the minus strand of NZ_JBFANB010000016.1, from coordinate 132,620 downwards.
CGCCTACTGGCTGATCGCGATGGCCGCCGTGCGGGACGCCGACTGGCTGGTCGGGATCCTGTTCATGGCCGGGTGCGGGCTGCTGGCGCTGGCCGTCTCAGGGGCGGGGTTCGGCTGGCTGGGCGTGATCAGGGGCGGCGTGTCGGTGCTGCTCGCGCTGGGGCCGGTGCCGTGGTTCCTGGCCAAGCCGCTGAAGCGGCTGACCGCCAAGCGGCGCATCCTGCCCATGGTCGCGGCCCTGGGCATCACGGCGGTGTTGCTGGTGGTGTTCGGGCTGCTGTTCGCCTCGGCCGACCCCGTGTTCGCCACCTACCTGGAGCGCCTGACCGCGACCCCGGACTGGGCCGAGTCGGTGCCGCTGCGGATCTTCCTGTTCCTGGTGGGGGCCGTGCTGCTGGCCGCCGTGGTGCTGGTCGCGCTGCGGCCCGTGGTGGATCCGGTCGGGCCCGAGGTCAAGTTCGGCGTGTCCAGGAGCGTCTGGGTGGTGCCGCTGACCGCGGTGAACCTGCTGTTCGCGGCGTTCGTGGCCGTACAGATCACCGTGCTGTTCGGCGGCGACTCCTGGGTGCTCAAGACCGCCGGTCTCACCTACGCCGAGTACGCCCGGCAGGGCTTCTTCCAGCTTGTCGTCGTCAGCGTGTTCGTGATGTGCATCGTCGCCGTCGTGGCCGGCCTGCTCCGGACCGAGCGGCGCGAACGCTGGCTGCTGGCCGGCCAGCTCGGCGTGCTCTGCGCCCTCACCATGGTCGTGCTGGCCTCCGCGCTGCACCGCATGGACCTCTACACCGAGGCGTACGGCCTGTCCCGGCTACGCCTGTCGGTGCAGGCCACGGTGTGGTGGCTGGGCGCGCTGTTCGCCCTGGTCATACTGGCGGGCGCGGCCCGGCTGGCCGGTCGCGGCTCCGGCTGGCTGCCCCGCACGATCGTGCTGGTCACCGGGCTCGGACTGGGCGCGTTCGCGATCGTCAACCCGGACTTCCAGGTGGCCCAGACGCAGGTGGTGGTACGCGGGCCGGCCAAGCTGGACGCGGACTACCTGGGCGACCTCGGCGCGGAAGCCGTACCGGCCCTGGACCGGCTCCCTGAGCCGCAACGCAGCTGCGTACTGACCGACGTGATCAAGGCCAACGGCCTGAACCAGCCGGACGCCTGGAACGGCTGGAACCTGGCCAGGTCGCAGGCCCGCGAACTCCTCGCCAAGCGCCCGGTCGCCACCACGGCCACGGGCTGCGACCGCCCGGAGCCCCGGATCTCCGACTGACGGCCGGTGGTCCTAGCAGTGGGGGTTGGCGGCCTTATAACCGTGCTTGAACGTCTTCGACCGGCCCTTGAAGTGCCCCTTCACACACCGGTGGAACCTGGCCGCGTCCGCGGCGCCCCGTCTCTTGCCCTGTTGCCTGGACTGGGCGCGCCCGGACGTACCGCCCCCGCCACACCCGGCGTGCTTCCGGCCCACCGCCCAGCCGACCTTGTAGCCGAGTCTGTAGTCCGGCTGGCCGGAAGCCGGGTGTTTGGCCGGGCGGGAGGGCTGGCACCGTACGCCGTTGGCGTAGCCGTCGGAGTAGCCCTTCGCGCAGCCCTGGCCCTTGTCGTCGCACGGGTTCAGCCGTGTCGACAGGGCCGCCGTACGGGTGGCCGGGACCGCCACGGTGAAGCCCTGAGGCAGGGCGAGGGCGGCGACAAGAGCCGATCCTAGGACGACGAGCGCGCCTCTTTCGATCATGACCTTCTCCGTCTCCGGCGAAGAGCACGGCCATGTGTCCCGCCTCGAGCAACGAGCGTCTTGAGGTAATTCCCGCTCATATAGTGGACAAATAGCCATGTAGCGCATTAACCATCTCAAGCTTGATCAAAAGTGATCATGTTCTGTTTTGTCGGCCGTTCGAGTCGGCGACGGCCGCCGGACGGGTTTCCCGGGTTGGACCGCAGCCGCGCGGTACCTGCTGGATCATGTTTAATCCTTGAGTGGCTTTCGATGTGATCATCAGCGGCGGACTCGTGCTCGACGGGACGGGGGCGCCGCCATACCGAGCCGATGTGGCGATCACCGGCGACCGGGTCGCCGCCGTGGGCCGCCTCGACGGCACGGAGGCCGCTTCCGTCATCGACGCGAGCGGACGGTTCGTCGCACCGGGGTTCATCGACTGCCACGCCCACGGCGACGCGGCCGTCTTCGACCCCGCCGTACAGTTGGCGACGCTTCGCCAGGGGGTGACCACGTTCGTACTGGGACAGGATGGCCTGTCCTTCGCCCCCGGCTCCGCCGACACCGTCGCCTACGCGGAACGCTACTTCGCAGCAGTGAACGGCCCTCTTGCGGACAGCCCCCGTACGGACGGGCGCCCTTCGGATGACGTGCGTACCGGCGGCGGGCTGTCGGTCGCCGAGCTGCTCCAGGGATACGACCGCGCGGTCGCGCTCAACACCGCCTACCTGATCCCGCACGGCACGATCCGCTACGACGTCATGGGCCCCTCCTCAGGCACCCCCACACGCGACGAGCTGACCCGCCTGCTCACCCACGTCGAACGCGGCCTGGCGGACGGCGCGGTCGGCCTGTCGAGTGGCCTGGAGTACCTGCCCGGCCGCTACGCCTCAGCAGCGGAACTGGCCGCCCTGTGCGCACCCCTCGCGGGCCTGCCGTACGTTACCCACATGCGCGCCTACGGCGAGCGAGCCGACGTAGGCATGTCGGAGGTCGTCGAGATAGCCCAGCGATCCGGTACGGCCGTGCACATCTCCCACCTGCACGGACCCGCGGACGTCCTGCTCCCCCTGGTGGAGCAGGCGCTGTCCGAGGGCGTGGACCTGACCTTCGACTCCTACCCCTACCTGCGCGGCAACACCATCCTGGCGATGGTCGTCCTGCCGCCCGAGGTCCCGGGCGCCGAGCCGGACCGGGCCCTGGAGATGCTGTCGTCCGGGGAGCTCGACGCCTGGTGGCCGGAGCTGGCGCGGACCTGGCCGCGCCTGACCATCTCCCACGCCCCCGGCCTGGAGTGGGCGGAGGGCCTGGGCATGGTCGAGGCGGCCGAGCGGGCGGGCTTGGCGCCGCACGAGTTCTGCCGTCGCCTGCTCATAGAGACGCGCCTGGAGGCGGGCTGCGTGACGGCCCGTCCCGACGAGGGCCCGGAGGGGGAGGAGTCGGTACGCCGCGTACTGCGCCACCCTTCGCAAACGGGCGGCTCGGACGGCATCTACGTGGGCGGCCACCCGCACCCGCGCGGCTTCGGCGCGTTCGCCCGGTTCCTGGGACGGCACGTGCGCGAGCTGGGCGACTGGACGTGGGGGCAGGCCGCCGTCCATCTGTCGTCGCACCCGGCGCGACGCTTCGGCCTGACGGACCGCGGCCTGCTCCGGCGCGGCTTCGCGGCCGACGTGGTGGTGATCGATCCGGCGACGGTGACGGACCTGGCCACGTACGAGACTCCGCGCACACCGGCGAGGGGAGTGGACGACGTGCTCGTGTCGGGGGTGCCGGTGCTGGCGAACGGTGCCTTGACGGGCAAGACTCCGGGACGAGCGCTGCGCCCGTAACCGGCCGGCGCCCCCTGGAACCACGGACGGGGCCCACAATGCGCACGTCACGGCGCTCAGCCACCTCCACCGGAGGAGCGTGCCCCTGGACAGGGGCCGGCCCCGTGCGGCGGGTGGGGCTCACCGGGCTTGCCGTACAAGATCATAAAAACTTCGGCGCCCAGCCACCTCCACTCGGCCTGCCATACAAGATCATAAAATAAACATGAGATAGGGTCAGGCGCGGACAAATGGGGGTGTTGTGCAGGGAATCCACGAACACAATCGGTCCGTCTTCGACGGGGCCACCCTCCCTCTGATGGTCGTGCATCAGGAGGCGCTCGAGCACAACATCGCGACCATGGCCGCCTTCGCCCGCGATCACGGCATGGAGCTGGCGCCGCACGCCAAGACGCACATGTCCCGAGAGATCGCCACCATGCAGCTCGAAGCGGGCGCATGGGCGCTCACCGTGGCGACGGCGCGGCAGGCGATGGCGGTGCGGGAGTTCGGCGCGGCCAGGGTCATGGTGGCCAACCAGATGGTGGACCCCGCCGGGCTGGAGTGGGCGGCGACGGAGCTGGCCGCCGACCCGGGCTTCGACTTCCTGTCCTTCGTGGACTCCGTGGCCGGGGTGGACATCCTGGCCCGCCATGCCTCGTCGCGGCCGTTCAGTGTGCTGGTCGAGCTCGGGCATGAGGGCGGGCGGGCCGGGTGCCGGACGCTGGAGCAGCTGCTGGAGGTGGCCGCGCATGTGCAGCGGACCGACGGGGTGGAGCTGGCGGGTATCGCCGGGTACGAAGGGGCGCTGAAGACGGCGCCCGAGGTCCGGAAATATCTGTATCTGTTGCAGGATGCCGCCGAGCACATCCGCGTCAAGAATCCCATCCTGACCGTCGGCGGCAGCCAGTGGTTCGACGTGATCGGGCGCGAGCTCGTCACCACCCAGGCCAGGATCGTCCTGCGCGCCGGAGCGTACGTCACCCACGACGACGGCTACTACCGCGAGCGCACGCCCTTCAACCGCGTCCCCGGCGAGTTGCGGCCCGCGTTGGAGGTGTGGGCGCACGTGCTGTCCACGCCCGAGCCGGGGCTGGCGATCGTCGGCCTGGGCAAGCGCGACGCGCCGTACGACGAGGGCCTGCCCGTTCCCAGGCGCGGCGGCGTCACCATCGTGAAGATGCAGGACCAGCACACGGTCGTCCGCGCCGACGGGCTCAAGCCGGGCGACCTGCTCGCCTTCGGCATCTCGCACCCGTGCACCGCGTTCGACAAGTGGCGCACGCTCCCGGTGGTCGACCGCGACTACCGCCGCGTCGGCACAATAAGCACCCAATTTGGTTAGGGAGATGCTGTGAAGAAGGAATTGAGAACCACCGAGGGCGCGGCCCCGGTCGGCGCGTACTCTCAGGGCCTGGTCGTCGGCGACTTCGTCTACACCTCGGGCGCGGGGCCGCTCGACCCGCAGACCGGTGAGGTCGTCGGCGACGACGTGGCCGCCCAGACCCACCAGACCATGCGCAACCTCGGCGCCATCCTCGCCGCCCACGGCCTCGGCTTCGACGACGTGGTCAAGGCCACGGTCCACCTGCAGCATCTCAAGCGCGACTTCGCCGCCTACAACGAGGTGTACAAGTCGTACTTCAGCCAGCCGTACCCGGTCCGCACGACCGTCGGCTCGGACCTGATGGACATCCTGGTGGAGATCGACTTCGTCGCGCACAAGAGCGCGTAAGGTCGGTCCGTGGACAGTTCGGTGTACGTCTTCGTCGAAGATCTACGCGGCGAGGGCGTCGAGCGGGTGCTCGACAGGATCAGCGGGTACGGCGTGGCGGGCGTGACCGTCGGCGCTGTACACCACGCCTCCCGCGACGTCACCCCGCACGGACTGTCCAGGCTCACGCTCCGCCACGACGGCGCCCACTTCGTCCCGCCGGCCGACCTGTTCTCCGGTCTGCGGCTCAGGCCGACGGCCGGATACCAGAACGCGCTCGACGGCCTGCGCGAAGCCTGTTCGGAGCGGGGGCTGAAGCTCCATGGCTGGACGGTTTTCCTGCGCAATGCCACGATCGGCACCCAGCACCCAGATGTGACCGTGCGCGACTGTTTCGGTGATCGCGGCTCACTCACCGACCTGTGCCCGGCGCATCCCGATGTGCGGCAGTATGCCGTCGCGTTGGCCAGGGCGGTCGCCCGGCTCGGTGTCGACAGCGTCGTGGCCGAGTCGCTGCACTTCAGGCCGCTCAAACCGCAGCGCTCGTTCGTGCCGCTCGGGCCGATGGACGCCTACCTGTTCGGCCTGTGCTTCTGCGACTACTGCATGCGCCGGGCCACCGACCTGGGCGTCAACGCCGAGGTGGCCCGCGAGGAGTGCGCCAGGATCGTGGGCGGGGTGTTCGACGGCGACCCGCCCGCGCAGGGCGAGGTGACCCGGGCGGCACTGACGGCGTACGCGGGGCCCGAGGTGGTCGCCTACGCCCGCGCCCGGTCGGAGACCGTCACCACGCTGGTCTCTGAGGTGGCCTCCGCCGTGGCGGACGAGGGCTCCAAACTGGTGTTCATCGACTCCACCGGCGCCGTCAAGGGCTACACCGACGGGCTGCCCTCGCCCGGCCTGGCCGCGCACGACGCCTGGCAGCTGGGCGTGGATCTGGTGGCGCTCGGCGACCTCGTGCCCGCGTTCGGCGTGCTCGCCTACGCGCGCGACGCCGCCCGCGTGGCCGACGACGTGGGCGCGTACCTGCGGTCGGTGGGCAAGGATCGGGAGGTACGCGCGGTGCTGCGGCCCGGTTATCCCGACAGCGATTCGGCCGACCGGCTGGTCGCGAAGGCGCGGGGGGCCAAGGCGGCGGGGGCGTTGGCGGTGGACTTTTACGCCTATGGGCTGATGTCGTACCCGGTGCTGGACCGCATCCCAGCCGCACTGGCCGAGGCCCTCTGACCGGCGGCGAGGGCGGGGGCGGGGGCGAGGGCGCTGCGGTGGGCGGCGCGGCGCCGGATTTATCCCGCTAAGACATGACGCCACCACCGAGGACCTCGGCCACTACCTGGCCCGCGAAGTCGTCCCTCAAGACATGACGCCACCACCATCAAGCACCACGGACACCGCCTGACTCGCGAATTCGTCCGTGAGCGGCAACCCCCGGAAAACCGCCCTGATCCACACCGCCCCGGCCAGTAGATCGACCACGAGCATCGGGTCGACCGACCGCTTCAGCTCACCCCGCCGTACCGCCCGCTCGAAAACCTGCCGCTCCCGCGCGAACCGATCCGCGAAGAACCTCCGCGCGTCCAACTCGGGATGGCGTACGGCGGCGCCGAGCGCGGCCACCGCGATGTCCCTGGCCGGCGGCTGGGTGAGCAGCCGCCTGATCCCCTCCACGAGGGCGACGAGATCGCCACGCAGGCTCCCCGTGTCCGGCGCCTCGAACTCCAGCGCCTCCGCCTCCACCAACGCCGCCCCCAGCAGCGCGGCCTTGGACGGCCACCACCGGTAGATCGTCGTCTTGTTGACGCCCGACCGCTCGGCCACGCCCTCGACGGTCAGACCGTCATAGCCCTTCTCCGCGACCAGCAGCAGCGTCGCGTCGAAGATCTCCTGCTGCTTCCTCGGCGCCATGCGCTCATTTTCTCCCGGCGAACGCCGTGATCACGCCCAGCCCCAGGTACACCACACCGCTGAAGAGCCGCAGCCCCCTGGCCCTCCTGACGAGGCGGGCGCCGAGCGCCCCGGCGGTGAACGCGTACACCAGATCGGAGAGCACCCCCAGCACCAGAAGCGTGGCACCGAACACCACGATCTGCAGCGCCGGCGACCCCGCCGACGGTTTCACGAACTGCGGCAGCAACGCCAGAAAGAACAGCGTGACCTTGGGATTGAGCAGATTCACCACGACACCTTCGAGGAACACCTTGCCGAGCGGCTGCGCCGGCTGCGACACCCCGGACTCGGCCTGCTCCTTGCCGGTGAGCGCGCGTACCCCCAGATAGACGAGATAGGCGACTCCTGCCCACTTGACGATCCCGAACAGCGTCGCGGACCTCGTGATCAGGTACGAGAGCCCGGCCGCGGCCGCCACGATGTGCACCAGCGTGCCGGTCTCCACGCCGAACGCGCTGGCCAGCCCCGCCGCGCGGCCCTGGGAAAGCCCCCTGGCGGTGATGTAGAGGTGGTTCGGGCCGGGGATGAGCACCAGCGCGAGCGAGGCGCCCACGAAGAGCACGTACGTGGACCAAGGGATCATGAAATATAAGCGTAAAGCGGCTTTGGCCCGCTGTTGAGAGCCAATCGGGTACCCCGTTCCTGGACCAATCGGAATGTCGGCCAGGCGTGGCATAGTTGCTGCCGTGAAGGGTCTCCTGGTCGGGCGCGCTGCTGAGCTGGCGAGACTCGCGCGCGTGCTCGAATCCGCCGCCCTCGGCACCGCCGAGGTGGCGCTTGTCGGCGGCGACGCCGGCATCGGCAAGACCCGGCTGGTGTCCGAGCTGGTCGCCGAGGCCGGTTCCCGTGGCTTCAACGTGCTGGTCGGGCAGTGCGCCGAGCTCGGCGACACACTGCCCTACCTCCCGCTCGCCGACGCCCTGCGCGGCGCCGAGCCCGCCGTCCGCGAGGCGGCCGCCGCCCACCCCCTGCTCGGCCAGCTGTTGCCGGGCGTGGAGAGCGCGCCTCCGGCCGGGCTCACGCAGCAGCGGCTGTTCGGCTCGCTGCTGGGGTTGCTGGCCGAGGTCCAGCCGGTGCTGTTCGTGATCGAGGATCTGCATTGGGCCGATCGCTCGACCCGTGACCTGCTGGTGTTCCTGAGCCGCATGGTGCAGAGCGAGCGCGTGTGCGTCGTCGGCACCTACCGCACCGACGACCTGCACCGCCGCCACCCCCTGCGGCCGGTGCTGGCCGAGCTGAAGCGCCTGCCCAGCGTCACCCACCTGGAGCTGGGCCCGCTCGACTCCGGCGAAATGTCCGACTACGTCGCGACCTTGGGTGATGTGGACGCACAGGAGCTCGGCGTGATCGTCACCCGGGCGGGCGGCAACCCGTTCTATGCCGAGGAGCTGTTCGCCGCCGTGGCCGAGGGCGACACACTGCCCGACGGGCTGGCGAGCCTGCTGATGTCCCGGGTCGAGGTGCTGTCCGAGCCCGGCCAGCGCGTGCTGCGCGCCGCCGCGGTCGCCGGCCGCCGCGTCGAGGACGAGCTGCTGCGCGAGGTCTCCGGGCTCCCGCTGGCCGACTTCGAGGAGGCCGTACGCGAGATCGTCTCGCGCGGCCTGCTCCGCGTCGACGGCTACGGTTACGCCTTCCGGCACGCCCTGCTGCAGGAAGCCGCCTACACCGACCTGCTGCCCGGAGAACGCAGCAGACTGCACGCCGACTTCGCGCGACTGCTCACCTCGCCCGCCGAGCTCGCCCACCACCACCTGGCAGGCCACGACCTGGCGGGGGCTCTGGCCGCCTCCGCGAAGGCGGGCAGGCTGGCCGAGCGCCTGGGCGCGCCCGCCGAAGCCCACAGCCACTACGACCGGGCGCTGAGCCTGTGGGACCGAGTTCCCGACGCCGCCGAACTCGCCGGTGAGGAGCGGGCCACGCTGGCCTTCCGCAGCGCGGTGATGGCGGCCGACAGCGGCGACAACCACCGCGCCGTCCAGCAGCTGCGCGCCCTGCCCCCGACCTCCGAGGTCAACGAGCGGCTGGCCTATTACCTGGTCGAGCTCGACGACCAGGAAGGCGCCATCGCCGCGGCCCAACGCGCCGTCGAAGCCGCCGCCGACCAGCCCACCCTCGCCCGAGCCCTGGCCACCCATGCCCGCACGATCACCTGGTCCGCCTGGCACGCCGAAGCCGAGGACATCGCCCGCCGCGCCATCGAGACGGCCAGAGCCGCCGGCGCCCGCGACGCGGAAGCGGGCGCCCTGCTCACCCTGGCCCTGCACGCGGAGAACGAAGGCGACATGACCCGGGCCCGCTCGCTCGCCCAGACCGCCGCCGCCGCGAACACCGGCCACCTGGCCATGGACCTGCGCGCCCGCTTCCACTACGCCCGCATCCTCTACGAGCAGGGCCTGCTCGTAGAGGCGGCCGAGATCGCCGACGCGGGCATCCAACTGGCGGTCGAAACCGGCCTCAACTGGAGCACCTACGGCACCGACCTGCGCTTCCTCCGCTTCCTGATCCACTACGTGGCCGGCGAATGGGACGAAGCCGAGGCCACCGCCGCCGGCTTCGGCGCCCGCGTCGGCACACTGCCGGAGGCGGTCCTGTCGTCGTTCGCCCTGTTCGTAGAGGTCGCCCGCGGCCTGCCCGTCGTCGAAGCACGCCTCAACTGGCTGCGCCCGTTCTGGTCCGACGTACTCGTCGCCTACATGTCCCGAGGCATGGCCGCCGAACACGCCCTCTGGTGTGGGGAGCCCGCCCTCGCCCTGGCCCACGTAGAGGCCGCCATGGCCACCCTCGAACCCGGTGAGACGGGCACCTTGCGCGTCGCCGCCATCGGCCTGTGGGCCCTAGCCGACCTAGGCCAGGTGGAGGGCGCCGACGACCTCCTCAACCGCGTCCGCTTCGCCGTCGAATCCGGCCTGGTGGGCGAACGCGGCCCCATGGGCCCAGAAGGCCAAGCCTGGGCCCTGCGAGCGGAGGCCGAATGGCACCGCGTCCACGGCCGCCTCGACGTGGAGCTGTGGCGGCGCGTGGTGGCGGCCTTCGACTTCGGCTTCGTCTACGAGGCGGCCCGCGCCCGCTGGCGCCTCGCGGAGGCCTTGCTGGCAGCAGGCGCCCGCACGGAAGCCCAGGCGGAGTGGGACCTGGCCCGAGAGGCAGCCGGCAAACTCCGCGCCACGCCATTGGAGACCGCCCTGAGCGACTTCGCCCGCCGAGCCCGCTTCACCACCGGCGGCGGCGGCCATGGCGACGGGGGCTTGACGGCACGGGAGACCGAGGTGCTGCGACTGGTGGCGGAGGGGTTGACGAACCGGGAGATCGCGGAGCGGCTGTTCATCGCGCAGAAGACGGTGAGCGTGCACGTGTCCAACATCTTGGGCAAGCTGGAGGTCTCTACGCGTACGCAGGCCGCTGCGGAGGCCCGGACTCGCGCGCTCCTATAGCCCAAACAGCCTTCGCGCGCTGCTCTTGCTCTATGCCCCCGCGCCCCTGCACTGGGAAGTGGCCCCGCGCTGGTCGCGGGGCCACTGACACCTCAGGGGCTCAGACCCGGCTTCCCGCCGCAAGATCGCGGACCACCTCAATGAGCTCCGCCGGGTCGAACGGCTTGGTGAGATAGGCGTCGACGCCAATCCCTCGCCCCCGCCGCTTGTCATCGTCCTGCGCCCGCGCCGTGATCAACACGACCTTGATGTGGCTGGTCGCCTCATCGGTACGCAGCCTCTGCGCCGTCACCCAGCCGTCAAGAAACGGCATCATCACGTCAAGCGTGATGACATCGGGCATGACATCGAGCACCCGCTCGAGACAGTCCTGCCCATCGGTGGCGGTGGCGACTTCGAACCCTTCCAGGCTCAAGTTCACCGCGATCAACTGACGGATGACCTCGTCATCGTCCACGACCAGTACCCTGCCAAGAACCTCGCCCACGGCCGCAAAGCTACCCGTAGTGGCGCGGTCACGTGGGGTTTTCCTTGGATGTGTGGCTGGACCTTTATCGTGGTGCGGAGTGGTGGCCCGATACTGGTAGCCTTATCACTCGTTGAGCCCCCTTAGCTCAGGGGATAGAGCACCGGCCTCCGGAGCCGGGTGCGTAGGTTCGAATCCTACAGGGGGCACACGATCTTGACCGGCGGCTTTGGCCGCTGACCAGGGCAAACATCGTACGAACGGGCGGGCCTCCAGTCTCACGGGGTCCCGCCCGTTCTCGTTGTAGCTCGCGGGTTGTGGACCAGTTACGGACAGATCAGCACGGAGCCACAGATTCAGCTCGGTGGCCAGGTCGCGGAGAGCGGGCCGGTCACGGCGGTGCCGGTAGGGAGCAGCGTTCTCGCCGGGGGCGCGGCGGCGCATGCGGATGACAACCGCGCGGTCCTCGATGGTGTCGGGCATCGCCCCGATGCCGGCGAGTGCGGCCATGGCGAAGGTCGGGATGCTTTCGACGCGGTTGGTGGCCGCGTCGTATCGCTTGGCTGGGCGGTTGCGCTGGTGTCCGGCGTTGAGCAAGCCGCGGAGGTCTTCGTTGCCGTCGGCCTTGGGGCCGAAGATGGTGTCGGCCTCGTCCACGAGCATGGTCGGCGAGTCTTCGGTGATGGAGCGGTAGACGGCGGCGCTGGAGGAGTTGACGGTGATGAACGGCTCGTGGCAGGTGGCCTCCACCACGTCCAGGAGCCGGGACTTGCCGCAGCGCTTCTCCGGACCGCGGATGACCAGGCGGGGCGCGTGCGCCCATGCTGGCTGGGCGTGGGTGGCGGCGATCCAGAGGGTTACGGCGTCGGCGGCCTCGGGGCTCGGCAGGATGACGTAGCGAGTGAGCGCGGCGCGCAGTCGGTCGAGCAGAGCGGCGCCGTCAGGTGTGCGGTCGTTCATGGCTGGTGCTCCTTGCGTGGTGTTCATGCGGCCCTGGCTGCCGTCATCGCAGACCAAACGCGCCGAGCTTGCGCGTGCCTACGGCGCGGACGATTATGCGCTGGTGGAACCGGTATATGCGCCGTTCTCCGATCCGCCTGCGGTGTGTCGGAGGAATCTGCGCGATCACGACCGCCTGCACCTCGAGGTGATCGGCGATGGTGTTGGCGCCCGCGTTGCCCGGACGCAGCTTGATGGCCAGGCACTCGCCGGTGTTGTCGCACCGGGCGGTCAGCGGGAACAAGCCGAAGCTGCCCTTGAACGTCCCGGCCGCGCTTCTTTGTCACTGTGACAGATCTGGATCGTGGCATCCAGCCGGATCACGACCCATTCGCCCAGGTCGCCGTAGCAGGTCCGCGAGGCCGGAATGCCGCCCTGCCGGGCTTCGATCAGATCCCACACCCGCCGCCGGGCCCTGGCCCGCGCAGCCGCGACCTTGTCGCGTTGCCGGGAGGTCACCTCCTCCAGCGTCCGCCACGCGGTCGATGATGAGGAGACCGGCCCGAACCTGTCCCGCTGGCCCACGTACGGAGGGCATACCGCCGATATACCGGGTTCTCTTAGCGTTGCTCCCCGTCCAACACCTATAGAGGGGACCTGAAATGCGCAAGATCTGGACCTTCACTGGGATAGTTGCCACCGCGGCGATCGTCGCCTCCACCGGGGCGGCCCCGGCTACCGCGGCCCCGGCCGCAGCCGCAGCGCTGGCCACCTCGTCGGATGCGCCGACGAAGGCCACCGGCGTCAAGACCAGGGTGTACAGCCATAGGCCCGATTTCGGCACGCTGCAGATGCGCTATGGCAAGTACAAGAACAAGACGTGGATCTGGGCCCGTATCGAGAAGCCGACGAAGTTGGCCAACGACAAGTATGAAATCACAGTCGCGGGCCAGGGCACGTACCTCCACAAGAACATCAGCGGCACCAGCTACACCACGGCGTTGGAGGCCAAGGACGGCGTGAAGTACAAGGTGTGCATAGCCAAGATCGACGCGCAGCTGTGCACGGGCCCCGAGCTCGCGTGGGTCTACTGACTCGTTAAAGACCGAGGGCCGGGGCGAGGCCAGGACGGCTCGACGGCCACCATGCCTCCGGCGAGCCGATCCGCCCGCCCCACGGCGGCGATGCGGTCGAGAGCGTCGGCCCAGCCCCGCGGCGCCTCACCCAGGCGCAGGCCCACGCTGAGCAGCACCCCGCGTGCGCCCCGCTCGGTGACGGCACGCCTCCACTCGGGGGCGAGCCTCACTGTGCCGTCGAACAGCGTGCCGCCCGGGCCGTCGACCCGCAGCGCGCTCCCGCTGGGCAGCTCCACCCGCCAGCCCGCCGCGCTGTCGAGGGCGTTGTCGAGCGCGGCGACCAGGTGGAGCCCGTGCTGAAGCCCCCAGGACATCACGGCGTCGACCCGCTCGCCGCCCGCCGGGATGGACACGTTCAGAACGGAGGCGTCGCTGAGGCGCCCGGGGCCCGCGCCCGTGGGAGCAGAGCTGACCGCCAACGGGGAGGTCGCTCCCGCGCTGGGTTCCTGGTCACGCTGCGTCTTGACGACCTTGGCGGACGCCCACTTCAGCGACGGGCCGACGTCTTCGACCTCGACCTCGAACACCGTCCGCTTGCCGCCCTCGCGATCTTCATAGGTGCGCTGCTTCAGCCGCCCCGTGACCACGGCCCGGCAGCCCCTGGTCAGCGACTCTGCGTAGTTCTCGACAAGCTTCCGGAACGCCGAGCAGCGCAGGAACAACGTGTCGCCATCGCTCCACTCGCCGGTGGCCTGGTCCCGAACTCGCCGCGACGACGCGATGGTGAACGACGCCACCGCCACACCCTGCTGCGAGAAGTTCAGCGAGGGATCGTCGGTGAGATTGCCACCAGTGTGATCGTGGTGTCTCCGATAGGCATGACAGAACTCCTTCGGGGTTGAGAAGGGCTACCGGCGCTCACAGCGAGCCATCGAAGCGACGACCCTTGAGTTCCGGAACCCAAGGAAATGGATAGGCTCGACCAGGGCATACACTCGCCGGTTCAACCGGACGCGGGCTTCAGAATTCGCGAACTCGCGGGAGACTTGGGTGAAGCGCAGTTCGGGGTCGCTGGTCAGGTTGCCGATGATGGTGATGGTGGTCTCGCCGGACATAGCGGGCTTCCTTCCTTGAGGCCGGGGTTAGTGGGTGCCGTTGCGGTACAGGCGGCGGAGGTAGGCGTAGAGCTGCCAGCCGAGGCGTGGCCGCATGCCGGTGCCGTCGCGGGCGCGGCAGGTGCGGTTCTTGCCGCCGGGGCGGCATCGGTTGCATCGGCCCCAGGGGCCACGCCAGGCAGACGATGATGTAACTGAGAGTGATTGCCAGTAGGCAGGCCGCTAGAAGGGCGAGGACAGTGGCTATGTGAGCCCCCAGGGCCGTTTCCGGAGTTTCCGCAGGTCGGGGTCTAGGTGCTAGATCGCAGGTCGGGTGCCGTTTAGGGCTCTAGGCGGGCCTCTGGACCTAGAGGGGTCTGCCTCTAGGTCCAGAGGCGATCGGCTGGGTTACGACGCCTTGCCTCTGTCACGCTGGGTGAGTGCGGTGGCGATGTCGTCTCGGGTGATACCGATGCGGTTGCACCCTTGCCGCCGCCCTCGGGCGTGCCCCAGACCTGCATGGTCTTGATGCCGTACGGCTTGCGCGCCGTGGTGAGCTGAGCCGTCTTCGCGCCGCCCTCCAGGCGCGCCCACAGGCCGTAGATGTTGGGCCGCAGTTCGGCGAGGCGATCCACGATCGTCTCGTTCCAGACCTTGGTCTCGGACAGCGGGACCACGGCCAGGATGTCGGCGAGCAGGTCGAAGGTGGGTGCGTGCTGCTCGGGCGTCTCGCCGAGGGCGTGTCCGCTCAGTGCTCCCGTGCTGGCCCGTAGCGCGTGGGCGCGGTCGGCGATGCGTTGCGTGGCGGGCGTGTCCAGGTAGGCGTTGCGCACCAGCTTGGGCATCGGGGTTGCGCCGAGCAGGCAGCCGATACCGGCGTCCACCTTCGGTTGGAAGACGGTGGCGCGGATGCCGTTCTTGTAGGCGGACGTGCCGAGGATCATGTCGTTTTCGAGCTGGCCGGCGACGCGCAGACAGAACCGGATGGAGGGCGGGGGTAGCGTTTGTCTCCTGCCTTCCACCGCAGCTGCACACACTGACCTCAGCCAGAGCAACCGAGAGGTGTTTGCGTGGCGTACGAACCTCTGGCTCGCTATGAGCGCATCCTCGATGAACACCAGTGGATGGACGAGAGCATGAACTGGCTGGTTGTCCAAACTCTCGGACCAGCACCCGGAAGCGTCGACTCCATCGGCGCACGCTTGTCGAAGTTAGGCGTCTGTGATGTCGACATGGAGATGGATCCCCGGGAGGGCTGGGCAGAGTATGACGGCCGACTGGCCGTGTCGGTCGACCTTCAGCAAAAGGGCTACTTCCTCTTCTCGGACACAGACCTCTACGACGAGAGCCCTATCCGTGAACTGAGCTTGGACGGATGCCGAGTCTGGGCTTTAAGAGCCGTCTTGGGGCAACACGAGATGATCTACGCCTTCGACGGCGAGATCCTCATGACGTGGAACACCTTCCGTATCACCGACCGGCCACTCGCACATGACCCGATCGACGAGGACATCCAATTCCTGCAAGAGGTCTGTGCGGAGGAGGGCAAGCGGTTCGATATCGCCGCGATGATGGCAGTGTTCGAGCGAGGCAGTGGAGTCGCCATGGACGTCAACTGGGCTAGCGCGCCGCGGCCAGCCGTGATCATCAGTGACCCTATCTGGTAAGCCCTCCAAGGGTGATGTGCCTGCCGCGTCCTCCGCTCCGTCTTCAGGGGATCGGGATGCCGGATCACGAGCGAAGCGCGAACCGTGGTCTTGAGCCCAGCCGTCTCCGACATACAGCACGTTGTCCTCCCCATGCTCTGGTGGCGCGAACCAGGTAGTCGTCTGGGATTCCGCCACCTAATGACTAAGTGCTCACGTCGACCAGACAGGCACGACATCCGTCGACCACGGATAACGCGCGGGCCGTCGCCAAGGATCCTGAGGCGTACACCGATAACGAGGCGCCGCCGAGCGATGTCGCTTGAACCTGGCCGGTGGCGCTGGACACCACGTCAGCAGGAGGCTCGCTGCATAATCGTGGGCCATGTGTGGGCCATCCATGGCCCTGATCGAGTGACATTCGTGAATTGTCCCTGGTCAAGGGCATGCCCACCAGCAAACCTGTAATGCTCTCCAGAGCCGGGTGCGTAGGTTCGAATCCTACAGGGGGCACGCGATCTTGATCAGCGGTTCCGGCTGCTGACCAGGGCGAACATCGTACGAACGGGCGGGCCTCCAGTCTCACGGAGTCTCGCCCGTTCTCGTTGACGCTCACTAGCCTCGGCGATTCACGGCGGCTGATGAGAGTTCAGACCGGATGATCGGTTAGACAGCAAAGAGCGCCCCTGATCTGGAAGATTACGGATTGTCGAGATCAACAACCTTCCAGAGCGAGGAGCACTCTTCGCGTGCAGACTATCCCGAAGTGGATGCAAGGGCTGGCGGTCACGGTCGGCGGTCACGGCGTGGTCTCTCACGTCGGTACGGCAGGGCTGCGCATGCTGGCGTTCAAGTCCGGCCTGACCAGCGAACTGATGGCCGCGTTGCGGGTGCGGGGCCGTCAGATGAGGCACGATCGGGGCCAGGTGTTCACGGATCTCGGTGTGATGATCGCCGATGGCGGGACGGCGATCCGGCACATCCGCACCCTGCGGGACCAGGGCGAGTTATTCGGGCCGGTGGCCTTGGCATCGACGGCGTGGCGGGCGCTGGCGGAGGTGACCGCCCGGCAGCGAGACAAGATCGCCACCGCGCGGGCCAAAGCCCGGCGGCGGGTGTGGAAGTTGCTCGCCGCACGGCACGGAAGCGCGCCGGCCTCGCGAACCTGCTACGGCGACCTCGGCGACTGGATCGTGATCCGGCTGGATGCCACCATCCAGCTCTGTCACAGCGACAAAGAAGCCGCAGCCGGGACGTTCAAGGGCAGCTTCGGGTTGTTCCCGCTGACCGTCTGGTGCGACAACACCGGCGAGTGCCTGGCCATCAAACTGCGTCCGGGCAACGCCGGCGCCAACACCATCGCCGACCACCTCGAGGTGCTGGCCGCCGCGATCGCGCAGATCCCGCCGAAGTACCGCAGAAGGATCCTCATCACTTGCGACGGGGCCGGCGCCACGATCGAGCTCCTGCAGTTCATCACCACGTTGAACACGCGCAGCTGCCGGGCCCACTACTCGGTCGGCTTCGACCTCGATCAGCGCGCCCGCACCGCGATAGCCGCACTGCCGGCGCAGGCGTGGTCGTGCGTGCTGGATGAGGCAGGCCAGGCCCGGCCCCTGGAGGAAGCGGGCGCCGCGGAGCTCACCGGCCTGCTGCGGTATTCGGCCGGTGGCGACAAGCTGGCCACCTGGCCGGCCGGTATACGCATCCTGGTCCGCCGGGAGAAACCCGCCTCCGGCGCCAAGCTGACCGATTTCGAGAGGGCGCGCGGCTGGCGCTATCAGCTGATCGCGACCAACACGCCGGCTCCCATGCTGCCGCTGCAGCAGGGTGAGGCGCGCCACCGCGTCCATGCCCGGGTGGAGGACTTCATCCGCTGCGGGAAGAACACCGGTTTGGCCGGCCTGCCCTCCTGGTCGCTGGCCATCAACCAGGCCTGGTGCATCGCCGCCGCGATCGGCTGTGACCTGCTCACCTGGTTTCGCCTGCTGTGCTGCGAGACCGAACTGGCGATCGCCGAACCGTTCACTCTGCGCTACACACTGCTGCACACCAGCGCCCGCCTGGTTCGTGGCCAGCGACGACGCACCATCAAGACCCCCTGCACCTGGCCCTGGGCCGATCAGGCGCAACGCGCCATCTCATCCGTTCTGGCGCTGCCCGCTCCCACCTGATCACCAGCCCGCCCCTGACATTACGACCGGCAAGACCCCAACCGGCCCGTGGAACCCGGCACCACCGGCGTGACCGCCGGCCCAGCCCCCTGCCAAGAAGCCGAATCGAAGATCAACAAATCCGGCAGCTGGCACGCAGGGCGAAGCCACCCAAACCCGTGAATCATCGAGGCAAGTGATCGAACATCGTTGGCCCTCCCCGAGCCGGACATGAGGAAGGCCCGCGCCAGGCGGCCTCAACAACAGATCAGGCAGGCTTGCCTCGGCGTGCTGAACGGCGAGGTATTGCCCGCCTCGGACTAGCTAGTCAGTTCAGAGATGACCGCTCGCGCTCTCGAACGCGTGAACATACCGCCGATATACCGCCTGTCTCTAAGGTCTTTTGACGACAGCAAGGCACACACCCCATGAGAGGGCACCATGCGACTGGGAAACATAGCCGTGGCTGTTGCGGGCATTACTCTGCTGGGCGCAACCCCCGCATCGGCGGCGAGCTACTGGAACTCAGCCGCGCCGACGGCGGCCACGGGCGTGGGCAACCTGAAGACGAAGACGGTCCGCATCGGCAATGGGGAGAGTTCACGATTCAGCTTCGCGTAGGAGATGGTCGTCGTACTCCTACATCTGGGCTCGCGCACCCAAGGACTCCGATGCGGACAGCCATCACATCTGGCTGAAGGTCTACAACCCCAAGACGGGAAAGTGGGACAGCAGGTTCGAGTCGATCAAGAACACGACCTACACCAATGCGCACCGGGCCATCGCTGGCCGCCACTACAAGGCTGCGCGGATGAGTCCATTCTCGACGGAGGCCCGCTCAAGTGCACCGAATCCTGGGTGGTGTGACGCGCCTCCTACATCAGGACAAAGCCAAAATCTTTGTCGACCGCGTTGGCAAGTGGGTTGGCTGATGCGCCCTCGGCAGTCGCTCTCGATCTTGTACTCGTTTACACGGACATGATCGGGAGCGGTTGTTTCCGTGCGCTCACCTCCTATTGCAAGATCGTCTCAGCCGTTCACCGCAGCTCACAAGTCGATTGACGACTGCCTCACTAGTCCGTGATCGACCAACCCAAATCACGGTGTCTGGCTTTCACCTGACGTGGCTCTCGTCCCGCCATCCGTATGCCCGCTTCGGGCGCACAGGCGCAAACAGCGCTGGAGCCAACTTGTAGGCCACGCCCCCACTGCCCCCGGGTTGTGACGGGCGAGGCCCAAACCCTGGAGAGACGGCGATGTGGACAACGCTCATTATCTTCATCGAGCTTGGGTGCTTGCTCCTTGTGGTGGTGCCCAAGGCTCCTTATTGGATGCAGTCCGCTCAATACAAGAATCGTGAGCCCCACGAGCCCGCTGGCTGGGCGGTGACATTCAACCGCGTGGCGGGGATTATCGGTTTGGTGGTGTTCGCGTTTTTCTTTCCCGCAGCCTTCGAACACGACCAAAAGCCCGGCACAGGGCAGTCCGCCCGGCAAGAAACCGAGGAGAAAAGCGAACCAAGCCCCTTCTTCACCGAGCAGAAGAAGTGCGACTCAACCTTCCCCTACGACGAACTACCGTGCAAAAGGTGAGTACGGACCAAAAAGCAACCGCGATCGTCGCCGCCATCCTTCTAGGCGTGGCAGGCTGTACTGCTGTTGACACTAACAATGAGCCGCAATCCGTCGTGACGGTCCGCGAAACGGCCACGATCCAGGTGACGGTCACCGCGTCTCCCGAGCTCCTTCCCGCCCACCGTGGCCCCCTCACCCTGGACTGGTTGGAGGACACCGACGTCGACTCCAAGTCCCTCACCGGCGACGACGCGGAGATCGACATCCATGTGGCCTACATCGTCGACGAGGATGACCGGAACAACGCCCAGGTCGACTTCGTGCCTATGAACGACGCCAAGCTCAATGTCGCGTCGGGACAGGTGAGCTCCCGCGCCGAGTGCGAGGCGATGCCCGCGCACGACGGGAACGGCTGGCAGATGATCGGGGCACGCAAGGATGACATCGTTTGCGTGAGAACCGCGAGCGGGACCGTCGCCCGGCTCCAAGTGATCAAATTCGGCGAGGACACCGTCACCTTGGACGCCACCGTCTGGAGACGCTGACTCAGGCGTGCCGCTCCGGGAAGGTGTAGATGTCCGCCACGTCCACCCCCGGGAAGAATCCCGGCGGCAGCTCGGCCAGCACGTGCGAGTTCGCCCGCGCCGAAGGCCAGGCATGCCCGTCCCACCCAGACGGCGGGACACAGGGGACGCCACTGGTCAGCGGCCTTGGCACATCCCGCGCAAGGACCACTCCCAGAGAGACTCGACGACTCAGCCACCACGTAGGGGAAGAGTGGGCTTTGGGTGCGTGAGGATCATGGATGGACTGACCCAGCTCGATGCGTAGTGTACCGCCAGGGCGTCAGGCCGGCGGCCGGTACCTAAGGTAGGTGCGCACCCACAGCACGGCGAGCGCCGAGTTGAGGGCGTCGCCTGTAGGGTCGTACGGGCATTCGGCGATCGGGCGGGCGTGGATGGCCGCCCACCGCGCCGTGGTGATCGCGGCCCGCCGGTCGAGGTCGGACAGGCTCACCGGCGCTGCTCCCTTGCTCTGCGGGCGGCCTTCACATCGGAGGCACGGCCGAGCATCTGCGCCCGGAACTCCACCAGCGTTATCCGGGGATGCTGCTCCCACCAGGCGCGCAGCTCGTCGGAGGCGTAGCGGTCGGCGCGGGACTGCGGCCCGGACAGCAGGGCGCGGCCATCAACCCCGGCCGCCCGCCCCGCCCGGTTGGTAAGGACGCCGCGCGTGTACCGTTCGGCGGCGATGAACTGCGTCTCCAGCCACTCGTCATACAGGCGGCGCACCACCTGGTCGAGCGGCTCACCCGGCAGCCGCTGCAACTCGACGTGCGACCGGGAGCTCTCACGCCGCACCATGTCCGGGTCCAGCCCATACACCTGCCCGTACGCGTCGAACTCGTGCACGCCGTCCGCGATCAGGTCGGAGACCTGGCGATCCTCCTCGGTCTCGTCGTCCCGCCACGACCAGTTCGGGTCTGTGGCCGACACCCGCTCACGCCCAGCTCGTCCAACAGCCGCTCCAGCGCGGGCCCGTCGCCAGCGTCGGAGAAGTGGCGCACGAGGTCAAGGATCTGGTCGTCGCTCGCCTGCGCGAAGTCGTCGGGCAGATCCGCCACCGCGGCCGCCACCTTCTGCTCGCGCTGGACCATGCGCTCGTCGTCGCGCTGCTCGAGAACCCGAGTGATCCGGTTGACGGCTGCCTCGTCGTCGGCGTGCTGCCCGAGCAGCGCTGCCAGCTCCTCGTCCGGTCGCTTCTCCAGATTGCGCGGCAGCATCTTGGCGCGCTGCCGATCGCGGCGAATCGGCAGGCCCGACTCCTTGGCATGCTCCTTGATCTGCTCGTTCAGCGACTCCGCGCGCCGCTCGGCTCGATTACGGTCTTCCTTGTCCAGCGCAACCGACGCCTGCCGCTTCGCGGCCCGCAGATCCCGCTCCATGCGGCGCATCTTCTGCGAGTCGCCGTAGTCGGCCGGATGCTTGCGCACCGGCGGCCTCTTCGTCGCGCCCGGTAGGTACGCGCCGAGGTTGTGCCCGCACCCGGGATGCAGCAAGCCAGCCGTGCGGGCCTGCTCGACGGTGCCCTCCACGAGTACATCGACCATCTCGTCTGACACGTACGACAGTTCCTGACGCCAGCCGATCCGGCCTGACTGGGTGAGGACCTTCCCCTCCCAGAAGTCGCACTTCGGGCAGGTGAACGGCAGTCTGGACACGATCACGAGATCGACGCCGTTCTCCTTCAGCGTGGCCAGGTGACCGTCCACGGCCGCGCGTGCCATCGCCGTGCGGACGGCCATCTCGGTGTACGTTCCCATCGACCACGACCGGCCCTGCGAATCCGTGAAACCGGTGATGCCCTTGCGTGCGAACATGTCCAGCGCCCGCCGTGTCGCCTGCTCTCTGCTCTCCGCGCCGGTCAGCGCTCGGGCCGACACCTGTGCAACCACCTGAGAGAACACGTCCTGCGTCGTACGCAACGCCCCCATAGGGACGCTCTGCACGCGCTGCACCGTCTGCCTGGCCAGCTCAATAACACCCTGGCCCTGGCCGATCCGCTTCGCGTTCCCGAGATGCGTCAGGTCCGTCATCGCGCGCTGCACGCCGCGGCGCCAGGCCCCGTCGACGCCGGCCGTCACGAGCTTTTCCGACAGCCGCTCCAGGCGGCGCACCACACGGTCGGCCTGGCGGCGCAGCTCCCGCAGCTCCCGCAGCTCCCGCAGCTCCGCGAAGCGAACCCCTTCCCACTCGGGCTCACCGAGCCGGGCGACCAGCGCTTCCGACACGACGCGCAGCAGCTCCCGCTCCGCGTCGTAGTAGATGGCTGTTACGGCGCGGGCGTGGTCGAGAGCGGCCTCGATCTGCTCCAGGTCCTGCTGCGCCAGAGCCTCGGCCGCCGCAGTGCTCACGTCAGTCCTCGCCGTCCGCATCCGGGACAAGAACGTCGTCGAGCCTGTCCGGATCCGGGACGGTCAGCCCGAGCTCGTCGCGCAACCTCTTGACCTCGCCCGTGATCTGGTAGTCATCCCACTCCGGGTGGATCAGGCGCACCTTCGACTCCAGGCTGATGGCCTGGGCCCCGAGCCGATGGATGATGGTGGTCATGAGCGATGTCGAGGGCGTGTGGGCTCGCATCCGGGCCTACGTCGGACAGGAGTTCCGCACGATGACCGGCCTGCCCTTCACCTATGAGATGCCGGGCAACTACCTTCATGTCAGCCGGACGAACCGGAACCTCTCGGTCGTTGGCCCGAGGACGCGTATATCGGTGGATGCCGCATCGTGCAGGTCCTCTCCAGGAGGCAACCTGGATCACCGTGGCAGACCTACGCGGATCGTCCAACCGTCGAGGATGCCGACGCCGTCATTTTCGTTGATCTCACCGGTGAGACGCCGGACTTTTATGTGGCACCGGCGTCGTGGGTGCGGGACGACGTCCGCACCCACCACCAGGCATGGCTGGCCAGCATCGGCGGCACCCGGCCGCGGAACCCGGGTAGTGATCACGCCGCGATAAGTGTGGAACGACTCCGGCGATGGCATCAACGCTGGGACGTGCTGCAAGCCAACTGAGGCTGCGGTAACTCTTTTCGCTTGGCCATATGCCAGCTCACTGAGGAGACCAACGCCGAACTATGCTCGGAGGACGGGAGCGTACTTGAGCCGGCGCTACCTGTTGACCCAAACTGACTCGACCGCGTGCCGCCGCTCGTCGGAGCTGGACGCGCGGACGCGGTAGTCGATGCGGCGCCAGTCGGCGAGTAGCTCGTCGTACAGGGGCGAGCGGTAGCCGGACAGCACGATCGCGGACTTACATGCGGCGAGCACCTCCAGGAGGCGGCGGTGCTCGGGCTCGCGGTCCATCTCCTGCACGTAGTGGCCGGACCCGAAGATGTTCCGCGTGGAGCGGAGGTAGGGCGGGTCCACGTACATCGCGGTCGTCGGCGAGTCCATGCGGCCGATCAGCTCGAAGGCGTCGCAGTTCTCGATGAACGCCTCCCGCAGCCGGGCTGCATGCCAGCGCAGCGCCGTGGCGGCGTGTCGCCGAGTTCGGCGGCCTGGTGCTCGGCGCGGGCGTACGGCGTGAACTCGATCGCCCTGATCAGGGTGCGGGGCCGGTCTCGGAGCGTCTTCATAAAGCACACGAGGTCGCCGTTGATGTCGTTGATCGTTTCGATCGGGATGGGGTCCTTAGCGAAGAACACCGCGGCACTGCCCGCGAACGGTTCGCAGTACACCTCGTGCGGCCCCAGCAGCCCAGCCAGGAAAGGGGCCAGCCTGCCCTTGGCGCCGTAGTACTGAAATGGAGGGCGCAACGCCACGGCGATCCTCCCTTAGGGCGGCCCGTATAGTCCTGAACAAGTGTTCTAAAAAATATTTTAATGATCTTGGAGCCTGGCATTTGCGCCATGAGGTCATTACCCAGCGACAATTGCCACATCGCAGGGCTTGTGTCACCGAGCGTCCATAGAGCGCACAGTGCCGAAGTGTGCTTCAGGCCGCGACATACCTACGACATACCGGTTCTTGTTAGCGTCGTTCGCGTCAACAGCTCAAGTGCAGAGGAGGCTCAATGCGCAAGATGGCCGCGCCACTCGCTCTGGTTGCCAGTGCGTTAGTCCTCGCCAGCCCGAGTCCAGCTTCCGCAGAACCTCCATCGCCCAAGGAGGGTGACGTGACGGTCCTGGACGCAGTCGCCGACTGCGTCGAGCGGAAGACTTGGAGTGACGGACTCTGGAGGATGGCGAGAGCCAGCAATACCTGCTCAACCACCAAGTACGTCAAGTTCGTCTTTGCCAATGGCAAAGACAGCGGGTGTTACACGCTCAAGTCTGGATATTACAAGGATTTCGGGAGGCTTGCCCCCGCCCGTTTTGACGGTTTGGTCAGGTGCTGAACTCCTGCGTCCGGATCTATCGTCTGATGTCATCGGCGCGGCAACCTGGTTGGCGCCGCGTGGAAGATCGCGGCTGAGACCTGGCGAGACGCTCGCCTCTCACGTCGACCCAGTTCGTCGCAAACTACCCGCATGCACGCGCACGACGAACTGGCTACCAATGCGCAAAGCTAGCGGCCGACGCCAACCCGCAGGGTCACCCTGACAGGGACGACTATATGGCCGCCCTCATCCGGCTCAACGCTGCCCTCGCTAACGAAGACGTCGATCAGGTGCAGTAGCGCGTCGCTGTCATGACGCGTTCGACGTCACCAGCGGCACTGAACCGGGTGAGGCCACCGGATCTGCACTCCTCGATGCCGTGATCGCCCTGGGCGCACGCTGGTGCGGGTGACAGCGCGATGAGTTGCGGCGGAGGCGAAAGCTGGTGATTCCTTCACGATGGGTCACCAGCTTTCGTCATTCCAGAGCCGACGCGACCAACTGGGAAGGGTCTCTTTCCAGTTGGCGTCCGGAGCGCACATACCCCATGGTTGTGTCCATTGACTCGTGATCAAGTGCTTCCTTGATCTCAAACGGGTCCGCGCCCAGCTCCGCAGCCAGCGACGCCCACGTGTGCCGCAGCACGTGCGGAGTGACCTTCGCGAGGATCCCGGCCTGACGGCCGATGCGCGTCACCAGGGCCGACGTCGACGACCGGTAGAAGCGGCCTCCGGTGTCTGTCACGAAGATCAGCCCGGTGAGCTGCGACACCTCGACGCCAGCTAGGCGCGCCCGATCCTCGAGGTACCGGTCGATCGCGTAGCCGGTCTCCGCTGGGAGGCGGCGCTTCTTCGGCTTGGTGCCCTTGCCGGTGATCCGCAGTATCCGTAGGCCCCGCTCGTACCCGAGCGCCGACAACTCCGCCGAGACCGCTTCCTCGATCCGGACCCCGGTGTGCAACGCGACCCGGACGAATAGGGAAACATCATCGGGCGCCGACCCTCCTTCCAGAGGGTCGGCGATTTTGCTGGTCAGGGCTTTGATTGCGGGCAAGTTGTCCTCCTTGACGGTGATGCGGATGAGCCCTTCGCGGGTGTCCGCGTGGTAGCGGAGTTCGAGGTTGAAGGCGTCGAAGAGTTTGCGCTGGAGGTCCTCGGTCGTGTCCAGCATGCGGTCGTCGTGAGCCGATCCGCGCGGGTGTCGCCGTGCGTGGGCTTCTGAGGGAGCTCGCGGCATAGAGCCTCGATGCGAGCAGCGCTGAAGACGCGGGCAGCGAAGAACTCATGCACCAGGTCGAGCAGATCATCTTCGCGGACGCACAGGCTCTTGGGGTGGCTGGCATACCAGGCGCTGCGATCCTTGTAGCCGACATACGCCACTTGATCCGCGCGCCCAGTATGCGTTACGGGCGCAGGGGAAGCTCGTCGAGCACGGACGTGGCGAGCGTCGCGGCGCCGGGTTCGTAGCAGCACGGCGACGTTGTCGCCCAGGCCCAGCGCGGCCGGCATCGACTCCGCGTCCTTGGCTCCGGGAGCGATCCACAACCTGCCCTGCAGCGGCTGGTCCTGCTCGTCGTCGTGCTGCACAGGCATGGTCGTCGTGCTTCACAGGCATGGGCGTCGTGCTTCACAGGCATGGGCGTAGACCGGGCCAATGTCGGGCAAACTCTTGACTTAGGTTGAAATTGTGCCCAACGTGGTGCCCGGCGACGTTGCCGCGTCGGTTGACTTCTAGCTTGTTTGGGTGGAATAGATGGATTTGTCGGGCAAGGTGGCGGTGGTCACCGGGGCCGGTCGCGGTCTCGGCCGGGCCTACGCGGAGGCGCTCGGCGCCGCCGGAGCGGCGGTCGTCGTCAACGACGTGGACGCCGCGGCGGCCGCTGAGGTGGCCGAGGCAGTCGTCGCCGCGGGCGGCAAGGCCGTGGCCGAGGCAGGCGCGGTCGGCTCGGCGCAGGTCGCGCAGCGGCTGGTGGAAGCGGCGGTCAAGGAGTTCGGCCGACTCGACGTCATGGTGACCAACGCCGGCATCCTGCGGGACCGGGTCCTGTGGAAGATGTCCGACGAGGACTTCGACGCGGTTGTCGAGGTGCACCTGCGGGGCACGTTCACCTGTGCCCGCGCGGCCGCGGCCCGCATGCGCGAACAGGGCGAGGGCGGTCGGCTCATCCTGATCTCCTCGCCGGCCGGTCAGCGCGGCAACTTCGGCCAGACCAACTACGCCGCCGCCAAGGCCGGCATCGTCGCCATGGCCCGCACCTGGGCCATGGAGCTGGCCAGGGCGAACATCACGGTCAACGCCGTCGTCCCGGTCGCGGCCACTGAGATGACCAAGACGATCCCGGCCTTCGCCCCGATTCTGGAGGAGGCCGAGCGCACCGGCGGCCCGCTGCCGGACCGGCTGCGCAAGGACGAGGGCCTCGGCACGGTCGAGGACGTGGCCGGGCTCATCGTCTACCTGGCCTCCGACGCCTCCGCGGGCGTGACCGGGCAGGCCGTCGGCATCGGCGGCGACAAGCTGGCCCTCTGGTCGCACCCGAAGGAGAAGGCCGTCGCGTACGCCGACGGAGGCTGGTCCGCCGACGCCATCGCCGCTTCCTGGGATACCGGCGTCGGCGCCGAGCCAGAGACGTACGGCATCCCCGCGCCGAAGACCCTCACGTCATGAACATCGACGAGCTGGTCGCGATCGACGTCCACACCCACGCGGAGGTCTCCAAGGACGGGCACGGCTCGCTCAGCCCGGAGCTGTTCGGCGCGTCGGCGGACTACTTCGGCGCGCACGAGCGGCCGACCATCGCGCAGCTGGCCGCCTACTACCGGGAGCGGCAGATGGCCGCGGTGGTCTTCACCGTGGACGCCGAGCACGCCACCGGCCACCCCCGCATCTCCAACGAGGAGATCGCCGAGAGCTGTGCCGAGCACCCCGATGTGCTCATTCCGTTCGCCGGCGTTGACCCGTGGAAGGGCCGGGCGGGCGCACGCGAGGCCCGCCTGCTGGTCACCGAGTACGGGGTGCGAGGCTTCAAGTTCCACCCCAGCATCCAGGGCTTCGCGCCGAACGACCCGATGGCCTATCCCCTCTACGAGGTGATCGAGGAGCTCGGCGCGGTGGCTCTGTTCCACACCGGCCAGACCGGCATCGGCGCGGGTGTGCCGGGTGGGGCGGGCGTCCGGCTGAAGTACTCCAACCCGATGCTGGTCGACGACGTGGCCGTGGACTTCCCGCACCTGAAGATCATTCTGGCGCACCCGTCGTTTCCCTGGCAGGACGAGGCCCTGGCCGTCGCCACCCACAAGCCGTCGGTGTACATCGACCTGTCCGGCTGGTCCCCGAAGTACTTCCCGCCGCAGCTCGTCCGGTACGCCAACACGCTGTTGAAGGACAAGGTGCTCTTCGGCTCCGACTACCCGGTGATCACCCCGGATCGGTGGCTGGCGGACTTCGCCAAGCTCGACATCAAGCCCGACGTCCGCCCCAAGATCCTCAAAGGCAACGCCGCGCGCCTGCTCGGCCTCACCCCCAAGGAGACACAGTCATGACCACCGTCGCGAACGGTCTCACCGAGCTCAAGGTGCTGGCCGGGCAGGACCTCGGCTACACCGGCTGGCAGGAGATCGCACAGGACCGGGTGAACCTCTTCGCCGAGGCCACCGACGACCACCAGTGGATCCACGTCGACCCGGAGAAGGCCAAGGACGGCCCGTTCGGCGGCACGATCGCGCACGGTTACCTGACCCTCGCCCTGCTCATCCCGCTCTTCAACGAGCTGCTCGAGATCCAGGGCATGAGGATGAGCATCAACTACGGCCTGGACAAGGTGCGCTTCCCCAGACCGGTCAAGGTCGGCGGCAAGATCCGCCTGGCCGCCAAGGTCGCCGAGGTCGAGGACGTCCCCGGCGACGGCGTCCAGATGTCGCTCGACTTCACCGTGGAGATTGACGGCGCGGCCAAGCCCGCGTGCGTCGCCCGTGCCGTCTACCGGCACTACGCCTGAACCTCCCTTCCGAGATGTGAGGAGCCCCCACTCATGTCCAATCCCGTCCAGCTGCGCCGCGCGGTCGCCTCGAGCTTCCTCGGCAGCGTCATCGAGTACTACGACTTCCTCCTGTACGCCACGGCGTCGGCCCTCGTGTTCAACAAGGTCTTCTTCTCCAACCTCGACCCGCTGGTCGCCACGGTGGCCAGCCTGGGCACGTTCGCCACCGGCTACCTGTCCAGGCCGATCGGCGGCGTCGTGTTCGGCCACTTCGGCGACCGGCTGGGGCGCAAGCGCATGCTGGTGCTGACCATGGTGCTGATGGGCGCGGCCAGCTTCATCATCGGGCTGCTGCCCACGTACGCGCAGGCCGGGGTGCTCGCCCCGATCGCGCTCGTCCTGCTGCGGGTCCTGCAGGGGGTCGCGGTCGGCGGCGAGTGGGGCGGCGCGGTGTTGATGTCCGCGGAACACGCCACCGCCCGCCGCGGCCTGTGGGCCGGCTTCACCAACGCTGGGGCGCCGTTCGGGATGGTGTTGTCCACGGGCGCGCTGAGCGGCACCGTCGCTCTCGTCGGCAACGAGGCCTTCCTGGCATGGGGCTGGCGGATACCGTTCCTGATCAGCATCGTGCTGCTCGCCATCGGCCTGTTCGTCAGGACGCGGGTGCAGGAGACCCCGGTGTTCAGCGCCGCCGTCAAGGAGCGCGCCTCCAGGGCGCCCCTGCTGGACGTGCTGCGCGACCAGCCCAGGACGCTGCTGCTCGGGGTCGGCGTGGGGCTGGCGGCGTTCGTGGCGCAGGGCACACTCACCACGTTCCTCATCGCGTACGGTGTGGGGGCCGGTTTCGAGCGGCAGACCGTGCTGAACGGGCTGACGCTGTCATCGGCGCTGGCCGTGCTCGGCATCCTCGGCTGGTCGGCACTGTCCGACCGGATCGGGCGGCGGCCGGTCGTCCTGACCGGCGCGCTGATCATGGCGGTCTTCGCGTTCGCCCTGTTCCCGCTGGTGAACACGGGTAACGCCGGGCTGCTCACCGCCGCGCTCGTCCTCGGCCAGGCCGTCGTGCACCCGATGATGTACGGTCCGCTGGCCGCGCTCTACACCGAACTGTTCAGCACCCGCACCCGCTACACCGGAGCGTCGCTCGGATACCAGCTGGCCGGGCTCGGCGCCGGGCTGGCTCCCGTGGTGTTCGCCCAGATCCAGGCCTCCAACGGCGGCGGCGGGACCCTGGTCATCTCGGCCGTCATCGCCGCCGCGTGCCTGCTGTCCGTGGTCTGCACCCTGGCGCTCAAGGAGACCAGCCACGGTGATCTCGCGGAGCCGGTCGTCTCCAAGACCGGCAAGACCGCCAAGACCGCCACGTCCTGACGCGAGAGGTACGCTCATGCAGAACTCCGGGATCGGTGGCTGGCCGGCGCGGCGGGCCATGATGTCGCCGGACCGCACGGCCTTCGTCTTCGAGGACCGTTCCCTGACCTACGCCGAGGTCCACGAGCGGGTGACGCGGGTGGCGGCGCGGCTGCGGGACAGTGGCGTGCGGGCGGGGGACCGGGTCGCCTACCTCGGGCCGAACCACACCGCGTTCGCCGAGACCATGTTCGCCACGCACGTGCTCGGCGCGATCTTCGTCCCGCTGAACTTCCGGCTCGCGGCGCCCGAGATCGACTACATGCTGGGGCACTGCGGCGCGAAGGTCCTGATCCACGCGCCGCAGTGCGCGGACGTGGTGGCGGCGCTGACCGGCACGCCGCGTCCGGATGAGATCATCCCGCTCGACGCCTACGAGAGCTGGCTGGCGGCGGGGGATCCCGCCCCGATCGACGTGCCGGTGGCGCAGGACGACATCGCGCTCATCCTCTACACCTCCGGCACCACCGGCCGGCCCAAGGGCGCCACGCTGAGCCACGCCAACCTGATCTGGAACACCTACAACATGCTCATCGGGGTGGACGTGACCGGCGACGAGACGACGCTGGTCAGCGCCCCGCTGTTCCACGTGGCGGCGTTGAACCAGACGTTGCTGCCGACCTTCGCCAAAGGCGGCCGATCGGTGATCATGCCGTCGTGGGACGTGGACGCCTGTTACGACCTGATCGAGAAGTACGGCGTCACGTGGATGTTCGGGGTCACCACGATGTTCGCCGCGTTCGCCGCATCGCGGCGCTGGGCCGGGGCGGACCTGTCCTCGCTGCGAACGCTGATGTCCGGAGGAGCGGCGATCCCGCCCGCGCTGATCCACGCGTACCAGGAGCGGGGGCTGGTGTTCTGCCAGGGATACGGGATGACCGAGACCTCACCAGGCGCGACGTTCCTGGAGGCCGGTCAGAGCACGCGCAAGGTCGGCTCGGCGGGCGTGCCCGTCTTCTTCGCCGACGTGCGTGTGGTCCGGGCCGACCTCGCCGACGCCTTCCCGGGCGAGCCCGGCGAGGTCCTCATCCAGGGTCCGAACGTCACCCCCGGCTACTGGAACGACGCCGCGGCCACCGCCGCGGCCTTCGCCGAGGGCGGCTGGTTCCGCTCCGGCGACGTCGCCTACCGCGACAAGGAGGGGCACCTGTACATCGTGGACCGGCTCAAGGACATGTACATCTCCGGCGGCGAGAACGTCTATCCGGCGGAGGTGGAGGCGGTCCTCTTCGAGCATCCCGCGGTTGCCGAGGCGGCGGTGGTCGGCGTCGCGGACGAGACCTGGGGGGAGACCGGTCACGCGTTCGTGGTGACCCGTCCCGGGCACGCCGTCACGGGGAAGGAACTGCGCGAGTTCCTGCTCACCCGGCTGGCCAAGTACAAGATCCCCCGGTACGTCACCTTCGTCGACGACCTGCCGAAGACCGGCTCCGGCAAGATCCAGAAGCTCAGGCTCCGGGACCCTGCGGTTCCAGGGACATTCGTTTTCCGGCATCCGGAAACCGCCGTTCCGCGGCGCCGGTGACCCGGGTCACCATCGCTCCATTGTTGAAGGAGCCGCCCATGTCACTCATCCCCCGCGATCAGTGGTACGTCGCCGCGTACGGCCGCGAGATCGGCCATCGGTTGTTCAGCCGCACCATTTGCGATGAGCCCATCCTGTTCTGGCGGACCCGCGCTGGGACCGTCACCGCCATGTCGGACCGATGCGTGCACCGCCGGTTCCCGCTGTCCGAGCCGCCCAGCCGGCTGGTCGACGACCAGGTGGTGTGCGGCTACCACGGCTTCACCTACGGCGCCGACGGCGGCTGCGTGGCGGTCCCCGGCCAGACCCGGGTGCCGCGGACCGCCCGGCTGAAGAGCTACCCGGTCGTCGAGCAGGACTCGTTCGTCTGGGTCTGGATCGGCGACCCGGTCAGCGCCGACGCCACCCGCATCCCGCGGGCGCCCTGGCTGGGCTCGCCCGACTACACCACCGTGTCCGGGATGGAGCCGCTCAAGGCCAGGTTCGGGCTGCTGGTGGACAACCTGCTCGACCTGTCGCACGAGACGTACCTGCACGGCGGGTACATCGGCACCCCCGAGGTGGCCGCCACCCCGATCACCACCGAGGTGGACGAGGAGGCCGGGATCGTGTACGTCAGCCGGCACATGGACGACGCCGAGTGCCCGCCGTTCTACGCCAAGTCCACCGGGCTGACGGGGCGGATCATGCGGTGGCAGGACATCGAATATACGCCGCCGTGCCTGTACACGCTGCACTCGCGGATCGCGCCGCCCGGAGTGCTGCCGAACGCCGACGGCACCGACCCGGACGCCTTCCACGTAGAGGTCGTGTACGCGATCACGCCCGAGACCGAGCACACCACGCACGACTTCTGGGCCGTGGCGCGGGACTTCGCCCTGGCCGACCAGGGTGTGTCGGACTTCCTCGCTGAGAACAACCGGACCGTGGTGCTGCAGGATGTGGCCGCGCTGGACGTGCTGGAGCAAGTGATCGCGTCCGAGCCGGAGGGACGTCAGGAGCTGTCGATCAACATCGACACCGGCGGGCTGGCGGCGCGGCGCATGCTGGCCAGGCTCGCTCGGCAAGGCCTCGGCAGCCGGGTGTGACGGGCATGGAACCGACCCGCGTACTCACCGGGCGTGAGGTGCTCCGAGTGGTGTGGCTGCCGGGTGACGATGTGTTGCGGGGCATGTGCCACTGCGGCGCCACCCACATCGCCGAGGGGCCGATCGAGGTGTGGGAATGGCTCCTCTCCCATCCGGTCGGCCACTTCCCCGAACCGGCCCTCGGCCCGCCTGCGGTCGCTTCAGCCCTAGAGCAGGCACACGGCCCAGCGGCGCCTTCCGGTGCGGGGGTGACCCGATGACCGCAGTGGGGGGCGTATGTGGCGCGGCCGAGCGCAAGGTCGTCGTGCGGGCGCGTGAGCAGGTGGCCGAGGGGGTCGTCGCGATCGAACTGCGTGATCCGGCCGGTGAAGAGCTGCCCGTCTGGACGCCCGGTGCGCACATCGACCTGGTGCTCGGCGGCGGCGACCTCGTCCGCCAGTACTCGCTGTGCGGCGAACCGGCCGACCGGACGACGTGGCGGATCGCCGTGCTGCGCGAGCCCGACGGCCGGGGCGGCTCGGCCTACGTGCACGACGAGCTCCACCCGGGCGCCACGATCCTGACCCGTGGCCCCCGCAACAACTTCCCGCTACACCCCGCTACTCGCTACCTGTTCATCGCCGGCGGGATCGGGATCACTCCCATCCTTCCCATGATCACCGCCGTCGAAGGCGCCCAATGGCGCCTGGCCTACGGCGGCCGCACAGTGGCGTCGATGGCGTTCGCCGGCGACCTGCGTGCCACCCACGGCGACCGCGTGCTCCTATGGCCGCAGGACGAGTACGGCCTGCTCGACCTCGACACTCTCCTGGCGGAGGAGCCCATGGACACCCTCGTCTACTGCTGCGGCCCCGCCCCGCTCCTGGAGGCCGTCGAGGCGCGTTGCGCGAACCGGCCGCTGCACGTGGAACGCTTCGCCTCGAAAGACACGAACGCACCGGACATGACCGGTGCGTTCGAGGTCGAGCTGACTGCCTCCGGTCTTACCTTGATGGTGCCGCCGAACCGGTCGATCCTGGAGGTTGTGGAGAAGGCGGGCGTACACGTCCTGACCTCGTGCCGGGAGGGCACCTGCGGTACCTGCGAGACTCCTGTCCTCGCCGGTGTCGTGGACCACCGCGACTCGCTCCTCACCCCCGAAGAAAAGGCGGCGAATGACGTGATGTTCGTCTGCGTCTCCCGCGCCGCCTGCCCCAAGCTGGTCCTCGAGCTCTGACTTGTGGAGCTCTGATCGTGGAGCCGCCGATGCCGTCAGCCGCCGTGAAGACCGGGCCGGTCGTGGCGCGCGCCCTGCAGATCCTTGGCGCGTTCACTCCCGATCGGCGGTCGCTGACGCTCAGCGACCTGTCCCGGCACTCCGGGCTGCCCGTCTCCACTGTGCACCGGCTGGTGGCAGACCTCGTGGCCTGGGGCGCGCTGGAACGGGGCCCGGCCGGCTGCTACCACATCGGCCTGCGTCTGTGGGAGATCGGCTCGCTCGCCCCGCGCGGGCTGGGCCTGCGTGAGGCCGCGCTGCCGTATCTGGAGGACCTGTCGCAGGTGACCCGCGAGAACGTGCAGCTGGCCGTGCGGGAGGGCACCGAGGTCGTGTTCGTCGAACGAATCGCGGGCAGCGGCGCGGTGCCGGTGCTCACCAGGGTCGGCGGCCGCTTCGCGCTCACGGCCACCGGCGTCGGCCTGGTCCTGCTCGCGTACGCCCCCGCCGACGTGCAGGAACAAGTCCTGGCCCGCCCCGTCGAGCGGTACACCCAGCGCACGCTCACCACCGCCCACCAGATCCGCGCGGCCCTCGCCGGCACCCGCGCCCGCGGCTACGCCGTCAGCGACCGCCAAGTCACCATGGACGCCCTGTCCGTCGCCGCCCCGATCCACGACCTCGACGGCGGGGTCGTCGCCGCCGTATCCCTGGTCGTCCACCACGGCACCGCCTCGACCCAGGCACTCGCCCACCTCGTACGCACCAGCGCCCGCGCCATCTCCCGCGCCCTCCCGCCGTTCGCGGCCGGGCGCTGACGAGTTCGCGTCGAGCGACGAACCGCAGGCTCTGAGCAGAGCGCCGCCCCCTAGCGGCGAACGGTGATGCTCGTATGCGCCGTCGCGATGACAGACTCGCAGTATGAATGCCTCCGTTGTGACGGCCATCATCTCGGCGGTGGGTGGGATCATCGGCGCGCTGAGCGCTCTGGGCGGGGTCGCGCTCACCAACAGGGCCAACGCCAGAAAGGAGGAGCGCGAAGCGCGGCGCCGCCGTGAGGAGCAACGGCAGCAGGCGCGCGAGCAGGCCTTCGGCGACCTGCTGGGCGGGGTGCTGAAGCTCCGGTTACAGATCGAGGTCGCGGCTCAGCATGGCTGGGAGGACATGAACACCAGGCTCTCCGCGATCGAGGAGCAGGCCGCGTCCGTGGGGGATCTCGCCTCCCGCGTGGCCGTGTTGTCGCCGGGCCAGGCGGCGCGGACGGCGCGGACGTTGGCGACGGCCGCCTACGGGCTGGCCAGCCAGGCCACCCAGCACACGAGGATGAACTACGACGGTGACGGCCAGTTCGTGAGCGGGCAGATGCTGGAGCGTCCGTCGTTCGATCGGCTGGATCGGTGCGTCGACGACTTCAGTCAGGCGGTCGTCAGCGCTCAGGGCGAGGGCGACGAGCTCGTGGGGCCGATCTCCGAGAGCTGAAGGGCCGCCGCGCGCTGGTGGGGCGCGAGCGCGGGAGCGGTGGCGGCCAGGGACCTGCGGGCCAGGTCGGCGGCGCCACTCTGGTTGCTGCCCAGGGCCCGTACGCGGGCGGCGTACAGCAGGGCGGGCCCGTTCTGGGCGCCGACCTGGAGCGCGGCCTCCATGTCCTCTTCCGCGTCGCGGGAGTTGCCGGTTCCGACGAGGGCGAGCGCGCGGGCGGCGCGGCCTTCCGGCCGCAGGTATCGGCGCACCTGGTTGAGATCGTGGAGCGCCTTTTCCGACTGGCCGAGGTCGGCCAGCATCTCGCCGCGCGTCCGCAGGGCCTCCGAGGTGCGGGAGTCGGTGTTCAGTACGTCGGTCAGCACGGTCACTCCCGCCCGGCCCTGGCCGGCCTGCCACAGCGTACGGCCGAGCTCCGTCTGCAGGGCGAGGTCGGTGGGCAGGCGGCCGACGGCGGAGCGCATGGTCTCGACGGCCTCGACGTCGAGCCCCTGAGCCAGGAGCGCGTGGCCGATGGCGGCCAGCGTATTGGCCACGGCCGTGTTGTACTGCAGGGCCTCGAAGAGTGACGCGGCGGCGCGGTAGTGGGCCAAGGCATGCTTGTAGTCGCCGCGCAGGTGAGCGACGTCGCCGAGCCTCGACTCGGCCTCCGCGAGGAGCGGGAGGTCGTCCTCACCGGCGGCGGCCAGAGCGGTGCCCGCGTTCTGATCGGCGGCGTCGAGGTCGCCCCGGAACAGCGCCGACTCCGCCGCCGACAGGTGACGGGCAGGAGTGGTGTCGCCGGCGCGCAGCTCTGTGACGTCGAGTCTCGTGAGGGGGCCTGCAAGGAGCTCATGGTGCAGCTGGTAGGAGCCGTGGCTCGCCGCCAGCAGGTAACGGTCCTGGAGCGATTGCAGCACGCTGCGCGGGAAGCCGTCGCGGGCGGCATCGTCGTCGCCGGCGGCGATGCTCGTGCCGGTGGCGGCGGCACGCTGCAGCCAGGACGCCAGACGCAACGTCGAGGCGTGGTGGTCGATGGCCACGTCGGCGATCACCTGGCCGCAGAACTCGCGGAGCGAGCGGTCGATGCCGGGATGAGCGCGTACATCCTGGGCGGTGATGACGGTCGCCTCGGCGGGCAGCGCCGCCCACAACCGCGAGCAGACAGCCTGGAGGAGCACGGGATCCACGGACTGCCGCCGGCCCGCGAGCGTGGTGACGAGCTGCTCGGCCACGCCCTCGTCGTACCATCTGCCGCTTCCCTCGACGGGACGTTTGACGGCCTGCACGGCCTCGTCCATGGTCAGCGGGCTCAGGTGGTACGGCGACTCGAAGCGCCCGAGCGCGGCCTCCAGGGCGGCTGTCCCCTCCTCACGGACGGAGAGGAGCAGGTGGACGTCGGGCAGCTCGGTGACGATCTCGCGGAGCTGGTCGAGGAAGCCCGCGCGGTAGGGGTCGAGCCGGGGATGGCGCTCGAAGACGCCCTCCACCTGGTCGATCGCGACGAGGAGCGGGCCACTTCGGCCGCGCCTGCGGTTGGTCCAGCCGTCGGAGCGCAGGAACTCGTACAGAGACAGTCCGGCGAGGTGGTTCTGCGGGGTCGAGGGCGACCAGGACGACAGGAGCGCCAGCGTGTACGGGTTGTGGCCGGGAAGCGCGGCGAGCGCGGGTGGCGGCGGGCCGACGGGCCGACCCACGGGCAGGACGTCAGCGGCGCTGGCCGCGTCGACGAGCTTGGCGTACAGGAGCGAGGTCTTGCCCGATCCAGGCGGTCCCGTGAGTACGCTCACCCGATGGCGCTGCCAGCGCTCGGCGAGTGCGCTCACCGCCTCGGAGCGTCCGAAGAATTGGCCGGCCTCCGCCGCCAGAAAAGGGCGGGCGCCGACGTATGGTTGCTGATCGACATAATGGGCCATCACGCTGACGGTCATCGCAGCCATCCCATTCGAAATGGGGGCCCTGCAAGCAGGATCGGCTTACGGCAGGAGGTTTCGGCGGGGCTCGAATTCTCGTCGTCGCGGAGCTGCGCGAATGGCTTTCGGCCGCATTGCGGAGCGGTAACGGTGAGGAGAGGCTCGGGCCGGGTGCGCGATTGCCGTGGAGAAGATGGCGGCTGCTCAGAAATGCTGCCGACTCCTCTCAAGGGACGTGCGGTCGCCCGGCGGAGCCCGGTCCGACGTATGGCGAAAGTTTATGCCGATGACCGATGCGGTCATGCCACGACTCACCGTGCGGGGGGCGTGCTCGCGCTCCCGTGCCTGATGGGGTCGCATACCGGTCGCCTCCCGTTACACAGCCGCTGGGCGATGGCTGCAGTCCGTGTCGAGGGTGGAGGATCTCATATGCTCTGCTGGAACCCGAGGAGCGCCCCACTCTGGGTCAGCGCCCTCTTCACCGCCTGGCCGAACACGGACGGGTCTTCCGCCGCGAGGGCCGCGATGTCGCGGAGCGAAGCCCCGGAAAGGTCGAGCAGGCTACTGTCGCCTTCGTCGACACGCTCGTGCAAACCATCCTCCTGTCCCTCCACTGAAACTCCACATTTCGGGCATGTTGCTCGCGTCGGCGAGACCGGGCGAGCCCTCCTCGTGAAGGCATACCTGCCACAGCATCACCCATACGACGGACCTTGCCTAGGGGGCGACCTCGGCCATGGCAAAGTTACTGACCTGGCGGAACTATCGAACACTAGATCATGTAACCGCAGATTTGCTCCTCTATGTCCGCTTAGATGACAGCATGAGCGCGTTAAGCGAAATCGACTAGTATGCGGAATGCTTACCTATACGGTGTCGTGCTAGGAGGCATGCTCTGGTGTTGCTAGGATCGGCCTGTGACGCAGCGCGGATTGCCAGAGGTGTGGAGCGAGAAGATACCCCCGCGCAATAAGAATTTCACCGGCCGAGATGACCTTCTCGAGCAACTACATGCCGGAATCGCATCGGATGTGACCGCGGTCGTGCCGCATGCCCTTCATGGCATGGGCGGGGTTGGTAAGACTCAAGTTGCCGTTGAGTACGCATGGCGCTATTCGTCCGAGTATGACGTGGTTTGGTGGATTTCTGCGGACCAGGAACTTCTGGTGCCCGGGGCCCTGGCCGCGCTCGCGCCACGACTCGGCCTCCCTCCGGCGAAGGCCGTCGGCATCGACGACACGGCGGCGGCCGTGCTGCACACGCTGCGCCGGGGCGAGCCGTACGACCGCTGGTTGCTGATCTTCGACAACGCCGACCGGCCCGAGGACATCAACCAGCTCATCCCGCGCGGCCCGGGACACGTGCTCATCACCTCGCGCAACCAGCAGTGGCGCAGCGTCGTCGAGACCGTCCCCGTTGACGTGTTCACACAGGGCGAGAGCGTGCAGTTCCTGCACAAGCGCGTGTCCAACGCGCTGCGCGACGTCGACGCCAGACGGCTCGCGGACGAGCTGGGGCACCTGCCGCTCGCTCTGGAGCAGGCGGGAGCTCTGCAGGCCGAGGCGGGCATGTCGGTGGAGGAATACCTCCAGCAGCTGCAGAAGCACATGTCCGACACGTTGCACATGCCCAAGCCGCTGGACTATCCGCTGTCGATGACAGCGGCATGGCGGCTCTCGGTGAGCCAGCTGGAGCAGCAACTTTCCGAGGCCGTCGAATTGCTGCGTTACTGCGCGTTCTTCGGCCCCGAGCCCATTCCAGTCGATGTCTTCCGCTGGGGGCCGAAAGAGGGGGTGGACCCCGGTCTGCGGCAGATCCTCGACAGGCCGCTGCTGCGCAGCAACGCCATCCGCGTCATCGGTCGTTTCGCGCTCGCCAAGGTCGATCCCGACACCCGCACGCTCCAGGTGCACCGGCTCATCCAGGCGCTGCTCCGCGCCGACCTCAGCGATGACGAGCAGGACAACTACCGCAGAGGGGTTCACCTGCTGCTGGCGAGCGCCGCGCCCGGATCCCCCGGCGACGAGGCAACCTGGACGCGTTTCAGCGAGCTGGTCCCGCACGTCGCACCTGCGGACCTGGCGAGCACCCGCGATCCGAAGGTCAGGGACTCCGCGCTCAACATGGTGCGCTACCTCTACATGTCGGGCCAGCACCAGACCGGTCGCGCTTTCGTCGAGAGCTTCCTCAAGCAGTGGACGCAGGACTCCGGCCCGGATGATCCCCACTCGATCGACGCCCAGGCTCAGCTCGGCACGGTGCTGCGCGAGCTCGGCGACTACCCCAAGGCCCACGAGACCGACCGGTCGGCCCTGGAGCGGGCGAGCGAGGTCTTCGGGCCCGAGCATCCGAGCACGCTGTTCATCGCGCAGGGCTTCGGCGGTGACCTGCGAGCGCTGGGCGACTTCAACGAGGCCAGGCGGCACGACGAGGAGGTCCTCAGGGGCCACGAGGCCACCTATCCGCCCGACCACGACGAGTTGCTTGCCGCCAAGAACAACCTGGCGCTCGACTACGCCCTGATCAGCAACTACCAGCTGGCGCGGGCGATGCACGAGGAGGTCTACACCGCCTCCGACAGGATGAGCGACATCAGTAAGGTCGTCTACCTGCTGCGCTATGGGAACCTGGCCCGCGTCGTACGCCTGTGCGGCGACTACGAGAATGCCTGTGACCTGGGTGAGGACGCCCATGCCTTCGGTGTGCAGGAGCTGGACGTCGAGCACTGGGTCACGCTGCGCACGGCCAAGGACCGCTCGATCGCCCTGCGTCGTGCCGGCCGCGTCGACGACGCCACCCAGCTCGCGGAAGAGGTCTACGAGCGCTACAAGCGTCTTTTCGGCCCTGGCCACCCCGACACGCTGGCCGCCGCCATGAACCATGCCAACACCCTGCGCACCACCGGCCAGATCAACACCGCGTTCGTGCTGGCCTTGGACACGATGAACCGCTATCCGCAGGTGTACGGCCAGGAGCACCCCTATAACCACGGCTGCGCGGGCAACCTCGCTCTGCTGCACAGGGTGCGGGGGGACGCGGAGAGCGCGCGCAAGCTGAACGAGCAGTGCCTGCACGGCCTGGACATTCGTTTGACCCGTGACCACCACTACTCGCTCGTGGTCGCGATCAACCTGGCCAGCGACCTGACGATGCTCGGGGAGCTGAGCGGGGCGCAGAGCCTCAGCGAGGACACCTACGAGCGGTCGCGGCGGCTGATGGGCGAGACGCACCCGCTGACGCTCGGGTGCGCGGCCAACCTCTCCGTGGTGATGCGGCGGCTGGGCGCCGAGGAGAAGGCCGAGGAGCTGCTGTCGCGAACTCTGGAGCAGTACCGGCGCGTGCTCGGCCCCGA
Organism: Nonomuraea sp. NPDC049750; assembly: GCF_040659625.1. Classification (NCBI taxonomy): domain Bacteria; kingdom Bacillati; phylum Actinomycetota; class Actinomycetes; order Streptosporangiales; family Streptosporangiaceae; genus Nonomuraea; species Nonomuraea sp. NPDC049750. Next base: position 92,263 of record NZ_JBFANB010000016.1, on the reverse strand, counting down.
GCACCCCGACACCGTGGTGGCGGGAGAGGCGCGCCAGCTCGACTTCGACTTCGACCCGCCGCCGATCTGAACCCATCTAGCCTTTCGGCCCATTGGCCTGTTGCCAGCGGGTCAGGTGGCGCTGTGCCTCCTGCTGGGCCCTGGTCAGGGCGGCTGGTGGTACGGGCTCGTTCTTCCAGCCGGCCAGGACACGGTGCATGTGGCCTGCGAAGGCCTTCCCGGCCGGCGTGAGGAGGCCGGAGGTCATGAGGGTGTCCACGGCTCCCAGGGCCCCTGCGCGCCATCGGGCGAACTCGCTGTGGGCATGGATGCCCGGCTCGTGCGCGCGCTGGCGGCGCCAGAAGGCGCTGACACCCAGATAAGCGTAGGCGCCCTGCAGCAGCCCCGAGGCGGGCCTTGGGTCCTCCCTCCACGGGGCGTAGAACCTGAGACCCTCGTCATCGGGTTCGACCAGGGCGACGACGTCCAACAGGGCTCCGAGCTTGGCGTGCTGGACCTCGTGGGCCAGCGTGGCGGCGAGCGTCAGGCCGTCCGCGGGCGCCGACAGGCCCACGGCGCCGAAGGCGTCCGAGGCGGTACCGCTCACCACGCCGTGGGCGGGCGAGCGGAGCGGGCTCAGGACGCGGTGGGCGGCCTGGATCTCCGCGGCCGTCGCTAGGTGGTGGGTGGTCAGGATCTCCCAGGCCCGCTCCAGGGCGGAACGCCAGCCGGGGAGGTCGGCGGCGGGCAGCCGGTCGGCCAGGTCGGCCTGCATGCGGTAGGGGTCGAGGTCGTCGACTATGAGGTCGAGGGCGCGGCCGTTGGCGGTGGCGGCCAGGCGGCGCAGGCCGCGCCACCGCAGCAGGTCGATGGAGTGGTCCTCGGGGATGGTCACGTCGCCGCCGGGGCTGATGACCTCGGCCCCGCCGGGCGTGCTGCGTACGGTGGCCGGGCCGTCGGACACGAGGGCCTCCCCCACGGACGGCAGCAGGAGAGATCCGCCGCCGGCGCGGGCCTCGATCGTCAGCGGGGCGCGCGCCCTGACCGCGGCGGCCGCGGCGACGGCGGCCAGGCGGCCGGGGTCGGCTTGCGCGGGATCGCGGTCGAGCAGGAGCAGGGTCGAGCGGAGCCAGGCGCCGACGGCCGGGTAGAGCAGCACGCTCTCGACTGGGCCAGGAGCGTCATCCTGGAGCGCGGCGAGCCGGTCGTAGGCGCCGGCCGTCATGGCGGCGTCCGGGTGGCCGGTGGTCGCGGCCCGCTCCACCACGCCGCGCAGCAACAGCAGGTGTTTGCTGCGTTCGACGGCGGCGAGCTGCAGCACCGCCTCGGCGCCGCCGGCGCCTTCCGCCAGATCGGCGAACACGTCCTCGGATATCCGGTGCCTGCGGAGGTTCATCGAAGCCTTTCCAACAGGGCACCGAGATCGGCGGCCACGGCACGTCTCACATGACGGATCAGTTTCAACAGGTCGGGACAGTAGACCGAGGGATGGACGAAACCGTGTCCGGCCCGGTATCGGTGGGTGAACTGCCCGCCCCCGCACACGTCGCGTAAATCGCAGGAAAGGCATTCCGCCGCCAGGGCCGACACGCCTGATTGGCGGGCCACCGCCTCGGGCCGGAACAATGCCTCGTCGAATGAGTTGGCCGCCACGTTGAGCCCGGTGGCGAGTGTGTCGGGAATGCTGGATTTCACGGTATCGGAGAGCTCTATGGCCCCGTCGGTGTCGATGACCAGAACGGAAATGGGGGAAAGCCCGACCGTTTCGCTGTTCGACCGGCCGCCGAACAGCAGATGGATGATCTCGCTGAAGAGGCGGACCTCCGTCTCCTTGCGCGGAGCGGAGTACCAGCGGTCGAAGGCGGCGATGAGCCAGTCGGCATAAGGCGTGTCCGAACTGCCCGGAACGCGGCCCGGCGGGGGAAAGGACCAGTTGCCGAGCGGGAGCAGGAAGTCGATTCTGGGCGGCCCGTGTTCGAGCAGCGCCTCGTAGGTGCGCACCGGGTCGTTACGAAGGTCTATCGTGCACAACAGCCCGCTGAACAACTGCGGGAACGACTCTCGCAGCAGCCGCAGAGAACGGGCGACAGCATCGTGGCTGCCCTTCCCATTCGCGAATATCCGGTGCCGGTCGTGCGCGCGCCGGTCGCCGTCGAGGCTTACCGCGACAGCGATATCGAGGGCGTCGAACAAGCGCAGGAATTCGGCATCGAGCCGGACGCCGTTGGTCTGTATGCGGGTGTTCACGCGCGCCGATCGGCCGACGGCCTCGCGGGTGGCCGTGACGATGCGGGAAAGGAGCTCGGAGCCGGCGAGCAGGGGTTCGCCGCCATGGAGTATCAGCTCGACGGCGGGCAGCCGGTGCGCCCGCACGTGCTCGGCGACGCGTTCCGCGGTGTGCGCGACGGTGCGGGCCGACATGCGAATGGGCTGGTCGCGCCAGCTCTGGTCGGCCATTTCATAGACGTAGCAGTAGGTGCACGACAGGTCGCACCTGCTGTTGACCTTCAATACGAATTCACGAAACGGGGCGGGACGCCACCCTCGGGACCTGAGCTCGGCCACGTCCAGCGTTTTCGGCCACTCCGTACGGTCCGCGCACTCCATCGATCCGAGGTCCGCCGCCACGCCTTGATCATCTCCCCGAGGTGAGCATTCGGCGCGTCATTGCGCAATCGCTGGATAGTGCACAACCACTATGAGCGTGTAAAGGGACGCCGTCAAACCCCGCCGGCGCTCTCCGCGTGGTCATGAGAATCGCCGAAAGAGTCGCCGAAATGCGCCGTCTAACGCGGATGGCCATCCCCGGGATGGGGTGGCCATCCTGTCGGCCGGTGGACCGGGATCCCTCCGTGGCCACCGCTCGTTCCGCGTCCAGTTCTGTCCCCATCGCGTCCAGCGCCGCTGCTGCTGCTGTCGCGTAAACAGGTAGTCGTTGTGTCAGCCCGGTGACCTCAAATAGTCGTGCGGGCTGGCGTGACGGCTCCGCGAAGGTCGCGGTGCGCCCCGCGCCGCGCCGGCGGTTGTCGCGCTGGATCAGCGCTCCCAGGCCGGCCGAGTCGATGAAACCGCGTCGGCCGGATCGACCAGGGCGATCGAGGCCGGGCCGCCGCTCAGATAAGCGTCGAGCCAGTTCGTGATCTGACTGGCGCTCGTGATGTCGAGATCTCCGAAGGGGTGCAGGACGAAGATTTCTCTCTTTAGATTCGCCAGTGGACGGAAGGTATCCACCTTCGCCACTCTGCTTTCCCGGCTCGGTCGGATAGCGTCCAGGAAGGAATTCGGCGCCGATTCCGGCATTTCCTTGAAATGGCGTTTCCGCCAGTACTTAGGTCTTCGGTGAGCAGGAGCCGCCGACTTTCGAGGGGTTCGACGTGGAGCCGCTGGGCGGATGATGGCCGGCGGGGGCTAGGTCACCTTCAAGGTACGGGGCCAACGTCAACCTGGCGACGATATCCCCTGCTGACAACCTCGACCGGATTGTCCAGCAGTTCGGCGAAACCCAGCTCAGCACCGCCGACAAGGGTCGTGTCATCTCCCAGCGCCGCGATCCGCAGTTTCACTCGTTCGCGCGAAACTGGCAGTACATTGGCGGCGATGCGATCCCGCACCTGTGCTGAGGCCCCTCGGTAAACATCGCGCAGTATTCCGCCGAAGACCACGACGCCCGGGTTGAACAGGTTGATCAGATTGGCGACCCCGACACCCAGCCAATCCCCGACGTGGGTCAGCGCTGCTTTGGCGGATTCGTCGCCTCGCTCGGCAGCGTGTACCACGGACGCCACCGCGTCACGCCCGATCAACCCAGGAGGCCAGTTGGCCGCACTGAGCAGCGCGTCCTCCCCGACCTCCGCTTCCAGGCACCCGCGCGAACCGCACCCGCACGGCCGCCCGTCATGTGCGTTCACGATCATATGACCGGCCTCGGCGGCGTAGCCGTCATTGCCGTCCAGGCGTTTGCCGTCGACGATGATGCCGCCGCCCACGCCGACATCGCCGTGCAGATAGATGAGATTCCGGAATCCGATCCCAGCGCCCCTCTGGTTCTCCGCGACCGCACCCAGGTGAGCTTCGTTGCCAACTCGCACCGGCAGGCCCAGGGCCAAACGGCGCTCAAGTTCCGGGCCGAATGCCTGATCTACCCAGCCGGTGTTGGGGCCGAATCGCACGGTGCCGTCCGCCGGCCGGATCATGCCGCAGAACGACGCGCCAATGCCTGCACATACGGCGTCGCTGGGGACGTCGCGGAGTAGTTGGCGGGCGAACTCGGCGAGAGTTCCAACGACATCGTCCAGGTCGGGGTACTTGCGTTGGCGCACGGCCTCACGGCGATCGAGTATCACGCCGCCCAAGCCCACTCGTGCGGCCAGCAGTCGGTCCACTGCTACGTCAAAGGCGAGCACGAAGACGCGATCAGTGTTCGGGCTGACCACCAGGGACGGTCTGCCCGCTCTGTGGGTGTCCTGGGGAAGCTTTTCCTCGACCATGCCCAGTGCGGCAAGTTCGGCGGTCAGGCCCATGATCGTGGTGCGGTTCAGCCCCAGCTTCTCCCCGAGCACAGCACGTGAAGTCGGACCGTTCAGGTGGACATGGCGTAGTAACGCCCCGAGGTTTCTCCGGCGGGTCTCCTCATTAGGCGCCCCGGGTTTTGCGATCTTCATGAACCGAGTCTCCCGGCTGCTTCAATCCATTTCCACTGCATCGGGGTCCACGAGAGATCCCGTCCCTCCGGGGACCCCTGTCCGCGGCGCTGGCCGCGTGGCCGGCGATCGCGTTGGTGATCTCCTACGAGCTGATCATGTGGGTGGTTCGCTCGGGTCGCGAACTTGCCGATCGCGTGTACGACGCGGGGGAGCCCGAGCGTGTGTACGACGCCGGGCAGCCCGAGCGCGCGTACGACGCCGGGCAGCCCGAGCGAGTGCTCGCCGAGCCCGCACCCCTGAGCGTCCCGAGCGGTCACTCAGACCAGGCGCCGCAGGTGCCACAGCCCGGGGCAGTGGTCACGTCACGCCGCAGATCGACCCGGGCGAGCCGGCGCAGGAAGCAGGCGAGCGCGGGGGAGCGCGGTCCGCGAGGATGACGACCGGCCAGCGCGGGTGGCGGCCTTGCTTGCGCAGGATCCCAACATGACCGGCGCCGCGCTCGCCCGTACGCTCGGGGTGCACGAGACCACCGGCCGCAAATACCGCCGCGAAGCACTCAACGGCAGCGGTCGTTCCGCCTGACGCGCGCCAAACCGGGGCTCGGCGTCGGCAGGGGCCTTGGGCGACCATGGCCACGGGGTGCCCGTGTCGGGGGCAACCATGGTCGGGGGCCCATGGAGGACCGGAAGCAGGCTCTCCCGCTCCTCCAGCCGGGTCAGTGCGGCGGGTGCTGGGTCCACTTGCCGTTCACTAACTAGGAAGTACGCACTCCTACGCTTCGGACGTGAGTGACGAGGCGATGCAACCGACCGGGGCTTGAGGTCAGAGCGCACGGGTGGCTGTTGACGTCCAGTCACGTCTGCATCCCACCACTACGCGAGGAGAAAGCGTCATGAGCTCCACTGCGGTCAACGTCGTGCTCGTGCACGGCGCGTTCGTCGACGGGTCGGGCTGGCAGGGTGTCTACAACCTGCTCAAGCAGGACGGCTACCGGGTCAGTGTCGTTCAGAACCCCACGGTGACGCTGGAGGGGGACGCCGAGGTCACGCGGCGGGTGCTGGATCTCCAGGATGGTCCCACCGTGCTCGTCGGACACTCCTACGGTGGCGTGGTCATCACCGAGGCCGGTACTCATCCGCGGGTGTCGGCGCTCGTCTACGTCGCCGCGTTCGCGCCCGACAAGGGCGAGAGCGTGCAGTCGCTGCTCGCCGACTCGCCGCCGGGTGCGCCGGCGCCGCCGATCGTGCCCCTGGAGGGTGGGTTCCTCGCTATTGAGCGGGACAAGTTCCATGGTGCCTTCGCGGGCGATCTGCCGGCGGAGTTGGCGGCGTTCATGGCCGACTCGCAGGTGCCGTGGGGCGTGGGCGCGGCCGGCGCCGCGGTCACCGAACCCGCCTGGCGCACCAAGCCGGCCTGGTACCTGGTCGCCTCCAGTGATCAGACGATCCCGCCGGCCGCGCAGCGGGCGATGTCCGCGCGTGCGGGTGCCACCGTGGTCGAAGCCGAGGGCAGCCACGCCATCTACATCTCCCAGCCGGAGGCCGTCGTCGCGCTGATCAAGCAGGCGGCCGCTGCCGGCTGAGTGAACGATCCGTAGATCCGGTGGACGCCTCCGCGCGTCGACGGCGGCGTAGAAGAGAAGAAGCGGTCCGCACAGCGTACTCGCCGCATGTGAGCTCTTCGTGGAATGGCCATGGAACGCCTTTGGGGAGGAGAACCATCACTGCGAAAAGGAGAACACATGCGCCATCGCGGCGGTGTCATCCGGCCAGAGGCACTACGGGGGAACGGCCATGGGCAGCCCGGGATGAGCTCCCGGGCTGCCCCAGGCGTCAGCTGGCGGGGGTGTGGCCCGCGCCGGTCTTGTCGGCCGTCTGGTTGGTAGGTGTCGGTACGTTGTCGCGCTTCACCATCGGCACGCTGTTGGCGAACGTCTCAGTCGCGTACGCCGCGCCGTCCGCGAGCTCGTTCAGGAGGGTCGTGTTGACGTTGTTGTAGGTGTCGCAGGCCTGGTGGTAGCAGGGGTCATAGGCCACCCCGGCCGTGCCGCCGAAGACGGCGGCCTCCTCAGCCGTCTTGACGGTGTCGGTGCCGGACCGTACGCCGCCCGCCGGGATGCCCGCGTCCATGAACGACTGGTAGTCGGAGCTACCGGTGAACGCGTCCTGCTTGAGCGGGAGCTTGCGCCCGGCGTAGTAGTCGGTGAAGGCCTTCTCGATCGCGTCCGAGCCGGCCGGCGGCTTGGAGCTGTTGGTGCCGAGTGAGTCGTCACCGTCCAGGACACCGCGGACCCCGTTCGGGGAGCCGATCATGTCGAGGTTCAGGTAGAGCGCGATCTTTGCCTTCTCTTCGGCGCTGAGGTTCGCCACGTAGTACTTGGAGCCGAGGTCGCCGCCCTCCTCGGCGCCCCAGAAGGTGAAGCGGACCCGGTTGTTGACCCGGCCGCGAATCTCGCCGATCTTCTGGGCGATGGTGAGGACCGTCCCCGCGCCGCTGCCGTTGTCGTTGATGCCGGGGCCCGCGGCCACGCTGTCGAGGTGGGCGCCGACCGTCACCACGCGGTCAGGATTGCCGTATGCGGTCTCGGCCACGATGTTGGAGGTCGTGCGCTGTTCGCTGATGGTGTCGGTCTTGATGTGGAGTTTCAGGTCGCCCGCCTTGGCCGCCTGAACCAGCTCGACGCCCAGCTTGTTGGTGAAGCCGATCAGCGGGATGGTGAACGGGCGCAGCGCCGTACCCTCCACTGGCGCATCGGGGACATCGGGCCGCTGATAGTAGGCGACCGCGCTCGCGCCGGCCTTCTGGGCGTTGTCCGTCTTGACCTCGAAGGTACAGCCGCCCCGGCGAATGAGCGCGATGCTGCCGGCGGTGAAACCGGCGAAGTCGTCGGCCTCGCAGCCGCTGCCCAATCCGGCCGCGTCGGGATCCACGGCCACCGCGGCGGCCGTCACGTCGCCGGCGCCCGAGTAGTCGAGAGTGCGGTAGTCGGTGCCATGGATGTAAGAGGTCGGGGACGGAGCGGTCTGCGCGAAGACCGAGGGTGTGACCTCTTTATAGAAGGGAAAAGCGAAGCGCTGGATCGTGGGTTTGTAACCGGCCAGTGTGAGTTTGGCCACAACATAATTCGCTGACTTCTCGAATCCGACCTCGCCCGAAGCGCGGTTGCCGCCGTTGTTGTTGGCGATCGTCTGGAATGCCAACTGGTGCGGCCGGATGTCCTTGAGTTGGACCAGGTCAGCGAGGCTCGGGGTGCCGGCGTTGGCGGACGGTGCCGCGCCGAGGGTTGCCGCTAAGCCGATCAAGGTGCCAATAGCGATTTTGCGCATGTGTGCCCTCTCAAGTTCATGACTGACTTCGCGAATCTGAGTCAAGAGATCCGCGCAGATCCAAGATCATAGCCATGGTTTCTGTGGGATAGAGGGCTTACGTGATAAATGCGATGATATTCCAGACTTGCTGCTCTTTGTGGCCCATGCCCGATCACCCTTGGCGCACCATCCCGGTGGAACGGCCATGGAACGCCCCTAGAGACGAGAACCGTCACCGTTCGAAAGGAGACCACATGCGCCACCAGACTGGCTTCCAGCGCCGCGTGTTGACCGTCCTGGTCATGTTCGCCATGGCCCTCGGGCTCCCGGCCGCCGCCCAGGCGAGCGCTCTTTCCTCGACTGCCTTGCGCAGCAACGCCGCCAGTACCGCCAAGTGCATCGGCCTGGCGAACAACGGCAGCACCGCCAACGGCACCCCGCTCGTGATCTGGGACTGTCACTTCCACCCCGACCAGATCTGGCAGGGCAACAACGACCGCTCCATCCGTACGCTCGCCGGCAGCGGCAAGTGTGTGGGTCTGGCGAACAACGGGAGTACGGCTAATGGCACTCCGCTGGTGATCTGGGACTGTCATCTTCACCCGGATCAGCAATGGAGGTTCGCGGCCCTGGGCGCCAACATCTACTCCATCCGCAGCTTCGCCGCCAGCACCGCCAAGTGTGTCGGTCTGGCCAACAACGGCAGCACGGCCAATGGCACTCCGCTGGTGATCTGGGACTGCCACCTCCACCCCGACCAGCAATGGGGGCTGCCTGACTCTCCCGCGGCCTTCGGATTCGCTTCCTGATCGAGGTCTTCGCAGCCGGACGCGCTCAGGACCACCCTAGGAGGAGGTCCTGGGCGCTACCGGCTGACAGGAGACACCTACGCGCGGCCCAGCAGGGCTCGGGCCACCTCGACGTCCGTGATGAGGATGTTGATCCAGCGCCCGCGTACCGCTCCCCGGATCGCGGCGAGCTTGGCCGCGCCGCCCGCGACCCCGATGCGGCGCTCCACCGCGCGCAGCTGGTCGGGGGCGATGCCGATGATGCGGTCGTCGAAGTCGGCTTCCACGGCTCGGCCGTCGGCGTCGAAGTATCGAGTGCAGACGTCGCCCACGGCGCCGAGTTCCTGGAGCTGGCGCTGGTCCTCGGGGGCGATGGCGTTGCCGGAGCGGCGGAGCAGCGGGGAGGGTTCCAGGGTGCCGATGCCGAGGAGGGCCAGCGTGAGCCGCGACCATGACTTCATGACCTCGGCGACGGCGGGCTCCTTCGACAGCATGTCGCGGAGTTCGCGGCTGTGGACGAGCGCGGCCGACGGTGCGAAGACGGGCCGCGCTCCGGTCAGCTCGGCGAGACGGCTGGTCAGGCGGGTCGCGTGCAGTTGTACTTCGGGGCTGCCCGATCCGCCGACTATCTGGACGACCTCTTCGGCGACGGGCGTCGTCTTGGCCCGCATGACGTTGATCGCCTCCAGGAGCGTCGCGCTCCAGGAGGAGATGCCGATGACGTCGCCGCCTTTGAGCGTCGCGTCGAGGTAGGTGGCCGTCGCGGCGGCGAGCGCGGGGATGACGTCAGGCCCCACGCCCTCGGTCTCGACGACGACGGCGTCGCGCAGCCCGTACTGCTCGACGAGGGCTTCCTCGAGCTCGGCGTGCACGCCGTCGGGGGAGACGACCACGGTGCGTACGACAGCGCGGTCGGCGGCCTCTTTGAGGAGGCGCGAGACGCGCGGCTGCGACATGTTGAGATGGGCGGCGATCTCTGGCTGGCGGAGCCCGCGCTCGTGGTACATGCGGGCCACCTTGACCAGCAGCCGCATGTGGTCGGGGCTGGGAGTCGAAGCGATCACCACGTGAGTTCCCCGTCCTTCCTCGCTCCGGTGAGCGCGTCGCCCGGAGCGTCCGGTCTGCATGCTAGACGTTGGAGCGGCTAGAGGCGATGTCGTCGCCCCTAGCCTCCGGCGCCTCAGAGTTTCGCGAAGACGCCGTACTGGTCGGCGTTGTCCTTCGTAATGATCTCGCAGTCGATCGACTGCTTCTCCGGCTGCCCGGTCGCGCCGGTCTTGACGAACTTGTCGGCCTGCTCGACCGCGGTCGTGGCGCCGAGCGCGGCCGGCTGCAGGGAGGTGGCGAGCATGGTTCCGGCCTTGATCTGCGCGATGGCGTCCGGGCTGCCGTCGAAGCCGACGACGATGACGCCGCTCTTCTTGGCGGCCTTCAACGCCGCCACGGCGCCGAGTGCCATAGTGTCATTGCCGGCGATCACGCCTTGGATGTCCGGGTTGCGCTGGAGGATGGTCTCCATCTTGCTGAAAGCCTCCTGCTGGTCCCAGTTCGCGGTCTGCTGGGCGACCCGCTTCAGGTCCGGGTACTGCGAGATGACGTCGCCGAAGCCCTTGGAGCGCACGCCGGCGTTGGTGTCGGATTCCTTGCCGGTGAGCTCGACGTAGTTGCCCTTCTCCTTCATACCCTTCACGAACTCCTGGGCGGCCAGCTGGGCTCCCTGGGAGTTGTTGGAGACGATCTGGGCCTTGGCGATGCCGGTCTGGTTGATCTCCCGGTCGATCAGGAAGACCGGGATCCCGGCGGTCGTGGCCTTCTGCACGGGGCCGATGGAGGCGTCGGCGCCGGCGTTGTCGAGGATGATCGCCGCGGCCTTGCGCGAGATGGCCGAGTCGATCAGCTCGCTCTGCTTGTTCGGGTCGTCGTCGTGGGAGTCCACCGAGGTCTGGTAGCCGAGCGACTCGGCCTTCTTCTTGGCCGCGTCCGCCTCGGCCTTGAAGAACGGGTTGTCCGGCGAGGGGGTGATGATCGCGATCAGGTTGCTCTTGGGTGCGGAGGCGCTCGACGACGAGGAGGCGCTCGACGCCGTCGAGGCCGCGGGTTCGCCGGATGATCCGCATGCGGTCAGCGTCAGCAGCCCTGTGGTCAGGGCCGCCGCGGCCTGGACGACCAGGCGACGGCTGGGATGGGACATGGTTTACCTCCTGGAAGACGCGCCGGCGTGGACGCGGGATGGGGGGTGGGAACGGTTCTGGAACCGTTCCGGTGCGGAAGTCTGGAAATGGAAATGGGGTGGGACGAGGGTCGGCGTTTGGAAAAAGGAAGGTCAGCGGGCCGGGGCGCTGGGTCTGACCGGTTCGTCGTCGGTGGTCGCCGGTTCGTCGGCCACCGCCACCGCGACCGCCGAGGCGGCGGCGCCGCGGCGCTGGAAGCGCTGCTGGGTCTGGTCGAGGATGACCGCGACGATGATCACGGTGCCCTTGATGAAGATCTGCCAGAACGTCGAGACGCCGACGATGACCAGGCCGTCGGCGAGGAAGCCGATGACCAGGGCGCCGACGAGAGTGCCGCGTACGTTCCCGCGTCCGCCGGACAGGGCGGCGCCGCCGATGACGACGGCCGCGATGGCGTTCAGTTCGAAGCTGTCACCGGCCTGCGGCGCGGCCGAGGTGAGCTCGGAGGCGATGATGAGGCCGGACATCGCGGCGCAGGCGCCGGAGATCATGTAGACGATCACCTTGACGCGCTGGACGGGGACGCCGGTGAGCTCGGTGGCCCGCTCGTTGCCGCCCGTGGCGTAGAGCCAGCGGCCGAAGGGCGTCGAGCGCAGGAGTACGGCGACGACGGCGGCGAGGATGATCATGATCCAGATCGCCACCGGAAGGCCGAGCGGCCGGCCGCCGCCGATCCAGTCGAAGCCGGTGTTGTGAGTGCTGGGGTCGCCGCCGAGCTTGGGATAGGTGGTGCCGCCGGAGATCAGGAGCGCGGCGCCGCGCGCGACGTACAGCATGCCCAGCGTCGCGATGAAGGGCGCGACGTTCAGTCTGGTGATGAGCAGGCCGTTGATGCTGCCCATCACGGTGCCGGCCGCGATGCACAGGATGACCACCGCCCACACCGGCGGGTAGGCGATGACGCCGAACAGGCTCAGATGTACGCCCTGGAGCAGTTCGCCGGCGATCACGCCCGACAACCCGACGATGGAGCCGACCGACAGGTCGATGCCGCCCTTGAGGATCACCAGCAGCATGCCGAGCGCCAGGACGGCGTTGATGGCCACGTGCTTGATCATCGTGATCAGGTTGTCGACAGTGAGGAAGGAGTCGGACAGCAGGGCGAAGACGATGATCAGGACACCGAGCGCGATGAACGCACGTAGCTCGAAGATCGAATTGAGCGTCTTCAGGCGGCGCGCCTCTGCCGCCGCCCGGCGGCGTTGGCGCAGCACGGCTGCGTGGTCGTTGGTCAGGGTGTCAGCCATGGCTAACCTCTTCAGTGGTGTTGGCGCTGTCAGTCATGGCTGACCTCTTCGGTGGTGTCGGCGCTGTCGGCCAGGCTCATCAGCTGGTCGCGGGTGATCTCGCCGGCCCGGAGGTCGGCGATCAGCCTGCCGCGGACCAGGACGAGCAGGCGATCGGGTATGTGCAGCGCCTCTTCGGTCTCAGATGTGGTGAACAGCACCGCCAGGCCGCGTTCGGCCTGCCGCGCCATCAGTTCGAAGACGTCGGCCTTGGCGGCGACGTCCACGCCGCGGGACGGTTCGTCGAGCAGCAGTACGCGGGGGCCGGTCATCAGGGCCTTGCCGATGACGACCTTCTGCTGGTTGCCGCCGCTCAGCGAGCCGATCGGGGCGTCGGGGCCGCTGGTCTTGACGGTGACATCGGTGATCATCGTCTCGACGGCGGCGCGTTCCTTCGTGCGGTTCACGAACAGGCGGCGGACGAAACCGGTCAGCGCGGCCAGGGACAGGTTCTGGCCCACGCTCATCGTCTGGACCAGCCCGTCGCGCTGGCGGTCCTCGGGGACCAGGGCCAGCCCGGCCTGGATGCGGCTGCGTACGGTGCCGACGACCGGCTCCCCGTACAGGCGGATCTCTCCCGATTCGGCGTGCAGGCGGCCGGCCAGGCATTCCAGAAGTTCGGTACGGCCGCTGCCCATGAGCCCGTAGATGCCGACCGTCTCACCGGCGCGGACGGTGAGCGAGACGCCGTCGACGGCCAGGCGGTCGGGGTTGGCGGGGTCGGCGACCGACAGCTCGACCATCTCCAGCGCCACCGGCCCGAGTTTGGGCTCGCGGGCCGGGAAGAGGTCGTCCTGGTCGCGGCCGACCATCTTGCGGACGACCCAGGCGAGGTCGACGTCGGCGGCGGCGGCCGTGGCGACCATGGAGCCGTCGCGGAGCACGGCCACGTCGTCGGCGATGTCGAGCGCCTCCTCCAGGTGGTGGGAGATGTAGACGATCGCCACGCCTTCGGCCGTGAGCTCGCGGATGACCTGGAAGAGGACCTCCACCTCGGGGGCGCTCAGTGCCGACGTCGGCTCGTCCATGATCAGGATCCGGGCGTCCTGCAGCAGCGCGCGGGCGATCTCGACGAGTTGCTGCTGGCCCAGCCGCAGGTCGCCGACCATCAGATCGGGGTTCAGCGCCCCGTCCAGACGGCGGAGCACGCCGGCCGCCATCGACCGCATGGTCGCGCGGTCGACGAGGACGCCGCCGCGGGTCCGCTCCCGGCCGAGGAACAGGTTGTCCTGGATGCTCAGGTTCGAGCACAGGCTCAGTTCCTGATGGATGATCGAGATGCCGCGATCGGCCGCGTCGCGGGCGCTGCCGAACTCGACGACCTTCCCGTCGAGCTCCACCTGGCCGGTGGTGGGCGACTCGACCGCGCTGAGGATCTTCATCAGCGTCGACTTGCCGGCGCCGTTCTCGCCGAACAGCACCACCACGCGCCCCGGGACGATGTCGAGCGAGACGCCCTTGAGCGCCTGCGTCCCGCCGTACACCTTGGTGACGTCGACCGCCCGCAGCACCGGAGTCGCCGTCACGACGCCGCCTCGACGGAGATCGGGGTGATGGTCAGTACGTCGGCGGTCAGCGGTGTCATCGCGCCGACCACGGTGACCTTCTTGCCGTCGAGTGACGGGACGTCGAGCGACGACAGCACCTTCGCCTTGACCTCGTTGTTCAGGGCGGTGCCCGCGTCGGCGTAGTCGACCTGGTTGACGAACTGGCCGAACGCGATGAAACCGACCGCGTCGCGCAGCGCCGTGCCGTTGATGGCCGGGCCGATCTGCACCTGGACCCTGGCCTTGCCGATGCCGGGCACCTCGACCGGCAGCAGGCCGCTCTTCGCCGAACCGGCGGTGCCGGTCAGCGTGACGGCGTAGCTGTAGGGCCCGGTGCCGGCGCGGTGGCCGTACTTCTGGCCGGCCGCGTCCGTGTCGTCGGCGATCGCCTTGCTCAGCGTGACGATGTCGACGGCCTTGCCCTTGATCGCCGGTACGACCTTCGGCCCGTAGGTCGCGGCGCCGTAGCGGGCCGGGTCGAACTTCGCCTGCTCGCCGGCGCGCGGCGCGGTGTCCGAGCGGTACGTCGTACTGGCGATGATCGCGATGATCACGAGCACGAGCGCGATCAGGCTGCCGCGGCCCAGCGTGAGCCGGCCGGGCCGGGTAGATTGCACTGCTGTCATGACGTACTCCCGTTCGCGCGTGCGCCGAGGTCGCGGGCGACCGTGAGGCGCTGGTGCCATCTCGCCGCGGCTGCCCTGCGGTGCTCCGCGCTCCAGTCAGGGGTGAAGATCTCCACGTCGCCGTCGGCCCGGCGTTCGAGGTCGCCGGTGGTCCACAGGCCCAGTCCGAGCCCGGCCAGGTCCGCCGCGCCGCCCGCCGACAGCTCGTGATGCCGGGTGCGGGCCACCTCGACATCGCTCAGGCCGGCCTGCAGCCGCATGAGCGCGGCGCTGCGGGTCAGGCCGCCGTCGGCGACGATCCGGCGCAGGCCCGGCATAGCGGTCAGGACGTCGTCGACCTGGTGCGCCACCGACTCCAGGGCCGCCCGCGCGAGCTGCTCCCGCCCGGTGCCGAGATCGAACCCGGCCAGCACCGGCACCGCCCGGGGGTCCCACCACGGCGCGCCCAGGCCGCCGAAGGCCGGTACGAGGGTGACGTCGCCCGCGTCGGAGCCAGCCGCCAGGTCGACGACCTGGTCCGCGGAGATGCCGAGCAACTCCGCCAGCCAGGTCAGGGTCCGGCCGGTGGAGCGGATGTTCGCCTCCCTGGCGAACGTCGGCCGCTGCCCGGTCGACCAGGCGATCGTGTCGCAGACCGGACTTCCCGACCCACCCGACCCACCCGACCCACCCAGCCCACCCGGACCGCCCGGACCGCCCGGCGACTCCGCGACCGTCATCACCGACGATCCCGTGCCGTAGGTCACCTTGACCACGCCCGGCCGCCAGCCCGCGTGCGCGAACAGCGCGGCGTGCGAATCGCCCAGCACCGCGAGCACGGGCACCCCGGCGGGCAGCGGATCCAGGTCGCGGACCGTGCCGAAAGGGCCGGTGGAGGCGACGACGTGGCCCAGCGCCGCGCGGGGGACGCCGAAGATGTCCAGCAGTTCGTCGTCCCAGTCACCGGTCGCCAGGTTCAGCAGCTGAGTACGGGAGGCGTTGCCCACCTCGGTGACGAACTCGCCGGTGAGCGCGTCGAGCAGCCACGCGTCCACGGTGCCCAGGCGCAACTCGCCGCGCCCGCTGCGCTCGCGCGCCGGATCGTGCCGGTCGAGCAGGGCGCCCATCTTCAGCGCCGAGAACATGGGATCCAGCGGGAGCCCGGTACGACCCCGGACCAGGTCGCCGTACCCTTCCTCCAGCAGCTGGGCCGCCCGGTCCGCGCCGCGCTGGTCCTGCCAGCCGACCAGCGGCGCGACCGGCCGGGTGGTAGCCGCGTCCCACAGGACCACCGACTCGCGCTGGGTGCTCAGCCCGATCCCGCGTACGGCCCGCGGATCGTCCTGCCGCAGGCAGGCGGCGGCGGCGTCGCGGACGCTGCCGAGCAGTTCCTCGGCGTCCTGCTCCGCCAGCCCCGGAGCCGGGTGGCTCTGGGACAGCGGCGCACTGGCACGGGCCACGACCTGACCGGCGGCGTCGACCAGCAGGGCCTTGGTGGAGCCGGTGCCCTGATCGATGGCGAGGACGAGCGGTTCCATCAGACCCGTCCCAAAGCCTCACGGGCGGCCTTGACGATGCCCTCGGCGTTCAGGCCGAAGTGGTCGAGCAGGAAGGACGTGCTTCCCGTCGGTGCGAACGTCGGGACACCCAGCATGCGTACGGGGACCGGATGGCGCTCCGCGACGACCTTGGCGACGGCGGCGCCCAGGCCGCCGGACAGCAGGCCCTCCTCCGCGGTGATGATCGCGCCGGTCTGCTCCGCGGCGGCGACGACCTCGGCCACGTCCAGCGGCTCGACGAAGGTCATGTTGACCACCCGCGCGGTGAGGCCCTCCGCGCGCAGGAGCGCGGCGGCGTCGAGGGCCCGCGAGACCATCGTGCCGATCGCGATCACGGTCACGTCGTCGCCTTCGGCCAGGCGCGTCGCCCGGCCGGCCACGAAGGGCGCGCCCGCCGGTGTCACGGCGGGGACCTTGAAGCGGGGGATCCGGATATAGGAGGGGAGACCGGACGCCGCGGCCCAGCGTATGGCGTCGCGGGTCTGCGACGGGTCGGCCGGGACGACGATGCGCAGCCCGGGGACAGCGCGCATCCAGGACAGGTCCTCGATGGAGTGGTGGGTGGGTCCCAGCTCGCCGTACGCCATGCCCGGACTCTGCCCGCACAGCACCACGTGCCGGTCGCTGTAGGCCACGTCCGCCTTGATCTGCTCCAGGGCGCGCCCGGTGAGGAACGGCGCCGCGGCGGAGACGAAGGGGATGAAACCGGCGTTGGCCAGGCCGGCTGACACGCCGACGAGGTCCTGTTCGGCGATGCCGACGTTGATCAGGCGGTCGGGGAACTCCTCGCGGAATTTGACCAGGTTGCTGGATCCGACCGAGTCATTGCAGACCGCCACGATCCGCTCGTCGGCGCGGGCCAGGGCGGCCAGCTCCTCGCCGAAGTCGACGCGGCAGTCGAACGTGGGCGCCTGCTCGGCGAGGGCGGTCATCGGCTCAGCTCCTCGAGCGCGAGCTGGACCTGCTCGTCGGTGGGCACCTTGTGGTGCCACTCGACCCGGTCTTCCATGAATGAGACACCCTTGCCCTTGACGGTGTTGGCGATGACGGCGACGGGCTTGCCCGTCGACGACGGCGCGTACGCCTGCTTGATCGCGGCGTGGTCGTGGCCGTCGATGACGCGCACCTCCCAGCCGAAGCTCGCCCACTTCTGGTCGAGCGGCTCCAGCGACTTGGTGTCCTCGGTACGCGCGCCCTGCTGCAGCCGGTTGCGGTCGACCACGGCCGTCAGGTTCGCCAGCCCGTAGTGGGCGGCCGTCATGGCCGCCTCCCAGTTGCTGCCCTCCTGCATCTCGCCGTCACCGAGGACGACGATGGTGCGCCAGGTCTCGCCGCGCAGCTTGGCGCCGAGGGCGCAGCCGGTGGCGACCGGGAAGCCGTGCCCGAGCGGGCCCGTGTTGGTCTCCACGCCGGGCACCTTGACCCGGTTGGGGTGGCCGTTCAGCGGCGACAGCGGCGCCATGTACTCGGCGAGCCGCTCCTGGGGGAAGAAGCCGCAGGAGGCCAGCGTCGAGTACAGCGCGGCGGCGCAGTGGCCCTTGCTCAGCACGAACCGGTCGCGCAGCGGGTTGGCCGGGTCGTGCGGGTCGAGCCGCAGCGTCCCCCACATGGCGGTCACCAGCAGGTCCGTCACCGACAGGTCGCCGCCGACGTGCCCCATCCGGGCCGCCTGGATGGTCGTGAGGATGTCGCGCCGGATACGCGTGGCGATTCCGGCCAGCTCGGGGGCCGCCTCGGCGGGCGAGGCCGCGCGCAGGAGCGCGCTGCGCTCGACGTAGGCGTTGGCGACGGGCGCGTCCAGTTCGAGGGGCCTGGACGCGGTCTTCACGGCGGTCATTCGGACTCGCTCTCGGCGAGTGCCCGGTAGAGCGCCCGCTTCGCGATGCGCTGGGCGCCGAGGGCGTCCTGCGCCGACTGAGCGGCGGCGAGCGCGTCGCGGTCGAGGTAGCCCAGTGCGTGGTGGAAGGCGCGCATGGTACGGATGCCCGCCCGCGCCGCCTCGACGGAGTCCTCGCGGAACGGGAACTGGTCGAGCTGCCAGACGCCCTCCCAGCCGGCGTCGCGCAGGGCGAAGAAGAACTCGAACGTCTCCAGCAGGTGCACCGAGCCGACGACCATGTCGTCGTCCCAGCCGCGGAAGTTGTCGTTGACGTCGATCGCGAAGAGTTTTCCGCGGCTCATCGCCATCTTGGCGGCCTCGGCCGGCGTCTCGCCGCCGTACAGGGAGTGGCCGAAGTCGAGCAGGATGCCGACGTTGTCCACGCCCATGTCCTCGATCGCGAGCAGGGTGCGCGCGACGGAGGAGAAGACCATCCGGTTGCGCGGCTCGCGCGGCTTGTACTCGATCGCGAACTTCAAGTCGGGGAAGGCCTGCGCGAGCTCGCGGACCGCGCCGACCGACTTGTCCCACAGGTCGGTGTAGTCGGCCTGGAAGGGATAGTCGTAACCGTCCTGCCCGGGCCACAACTTGATGTAGTCGACACCCAGCTCACGCCCGACTTCGGCCGCGGCCGCCACCAGGTCGATGGCGTCCTGGCGTACGGCGGGGTCGGGGTTGGTGAAACCGCCCTTGGCGAACTTGCCCGTGTAGAACTCGGGCGTGACCGCGATCGCGCGCAGGTTCTGCTCGTCGAGCGCCGCCCGCACCTCGGCGGTGCTGATGCCGCCGGGCGGAAACGGCCAGTTCAGGTCGACGACGGAGAGGTCGCCCACTGCCCCGGCAAGCTTGATGCAGTCCAAGACCGTCTTCGGCTCGCCGTAGCCGTCGGTCGCATACCGGTCGACATAGGTGGCGAAGTGCCAGATGCCGGCCCCGTAGACCGGCTCATCGTAGGGCTGAATGTTTATGCGATCACGATCAGACATGCAAGCAAGTTACGGGAGGATGAAAAGAGGTGTCAATGGGGCGCCCTTGGTCATGTGTCGGCAACCTTGACGACATCCAGGAGCAGCATGAATACTGCGCATGCCATTCGCCACTCAGCGGTGAATAGGCATTCACAGAAGAGTTGCTGTGCCTCCCTCCAGGCTCCCGCCCCCCGGAGTAGGCGACGTATCCGGGCATGGCCTGCGTGATCGCGGCTCTCGACGGGGCCGCTCAGTACGCTCCCGCGCGTGAGCGCCCTCTGGGCGCGAGCATGCCGTGATCGGAGCTTCTTGCGACGCTCCAATCACGTACGGTAAGGTTTCCGTGATCGAATTGGCAGGAACCTGGGGCTACAACTGCGAGCGCGGGCAGGGCAACGTCCGAGGTCTACCGGCAGACCGCGTCTACTTCAGCGGCGCGTGGATCAAGAAGAACATCCAGATCGGGCCGCTGGGCTCGCTCTACCGGTCATGGCTGGACGGCCAGTCGATGCCGGGCGACCAACTCGACATCTTCGGCGACCCCGAGCGTGCCGCGGGCGGCTGGTGCAAGCCGCTGGCGCCGTACGACTTCCTTTCCGAGGGCGACAACGTCGCCTTCAACCCCTTGCTCGACACCGGCATCCAGGATCCGGAGAACCCGCTGCTCGGCGGCTGGGGTGGCCGGGCGACCCAGACGACCACCTCCCCGAACCTGTGGACCATGGTGGGCGCGGAGAAGGACGAAACCGGCGCCGACGTCAAGAACTACACGACGCTGCGATGGGCCGGAGCCGCGCAGAACGACTTCGCGGCCCGGATGCGGTGGACCCTGACCCCCAAGTACCGCGACGGTAACCATGCGCCGACGGTCGACATCGACGGCAACGACACCGTCCGGGCCCGGCCCGGCTCCGTCGTCACGCTGACCGGCCGCACCACCGATCCTGACCGGGATTCTGTGGCACTCCGCTGGTCGCAGTACCGAGAGGAAGGCAGCTACCCCGGCACCGCCACCATCACCGACCGCGGTCGCGGCCGGGCCGCCGTCACCGTCCCGGCGGACGCGACACCGGGCCAGACCATCTCGATCATCCTCCAGGGCACCGACGACGGCACGTTCCCCCTCACCCGCTACGACCGCGTGTTCATCCGGGTCGTCTGACGATGCGCAGCACCACCCGGCGAGCCGTTCTGCCCGCCGGGTGATGTCGGGTCAGTAGGCGGCGTCGAGTTTCGCCCGCTGTTCCGCCGTCAACTCCAGGTCCGCCGCGGCCAGACTCTCCTCCAGCTGCTCGACCGAGGAAGCGCCGATCAGCGGGATCATCGGGATCTCGCCGCCGATGAGCCAGGCGAGCACCACCTGGTTGACGGTCGCTCCTGTCTCGTGGGCCACTTCCCGCAACGCCGCGAGACGCTGAGGTGTGCCCGCGTGATCGAAGGCGACGCCAAGCGGCTTGTCGTCACGTACGTAACCGCCGCTCAGCAAGGGTGAGTAGGCGACCAGCGTGAGTTCGGGCTCGGCTCGCAGGTAGCTGAGCAGATCACCGCCGACCACGCCGAGCTTGCCGTCCTGAGAGCGCAGCGTCGGAAGATCGGTGCGCTGCCGGAGGTACGTGTGGTGATATTGCACGACCTCATAGCCGGGCAGCCCCGCCGCGGCCGCCAGGTTCCGGGCCCGCTCGAGTCGCCACGTCCAGTGATTACTCGCCCCGAGCAGACCAACAGCGCCTTCCTCGACCAGACCCGCGAAACCTTCGACCGTCTCCTCCAGCGGCACCTTGGAACCTTCGAGGTAGGCGTGTGCGTACAGGAGATCCAGCTTGTCCACGCCAAGCCGCTCCCGGCTTCGCTCCGAGGATTCCCGGATCACCCGGGCCGACAAGCCCTCAAGGTCATGGCTGAGGGCAGACGATGGAACGTTCGGCCGCCCGCCGAGCTTGGTGGCGATGACGATCTCATCCGTGATGTCGCGGCTGCGTCTCCAGCGGCCGAGCAGTGCCTCGCTTTCACCCCCCTGAGTGCCGTTGACCCAATAGGCATAGTTGTTGGCGGTGTCGAGGAAGGTGCCGCCGGCCTCGACGAAGCGGTCGAGGATGGCGTACGACGTCGCCTCGTCGATGGCGGTGCCGAACAGCATGGCGCCAAGACTCAGCACACTGACCTGACGACGAGTCTTCGGATCGCTGCCGATCATGCGATACCTCATGGGAATCCCCTCCACATTGAGCGTTGGGCGGGATTGTGCACCCTAGAGTCGACTAGAGGTCAATGCGGCAGGCGCGCTCGAAGGGGAGCACTTCCGTCAGGTGCTGGATCAAGGACTCCCCGCCCAGCGCCGAACGCGCCAGCCCACGCAGCAGACCACCCTCCACCTTTCGTAGACGCCGCATAGACGCTCAGGGAAGGCGCTCCTTTTCGGCTGGTCGCGGCATCGGGGCGGGGAGCGTCCGCTCCGGATGGAACAGCCCCAGCAGGCGCAGCGCGGGTACCGTCATCACGGTGGTGATCAGCGCCATCATCACTAGCACGGTGAACGTGCCCGGCCCGATCACGCCGATGCTGAGCCCCGTGCTGAGCACGACGATCTCGGTGACGCCGCGCGCGTTCATGAGGACGCCGAGGCCGAGCGCGAGCCGTCCCGGCATGCCGCCGGCCCAGGCGGTCACGGCGGCGGTGCCGAGTTTGCCGAGGACCGCGGCCACCAGCAGGACCGCCCCGCCCAACAGCACCGTCGGGTCGTCGAAGGCCATGCGTACGTCGGCCTGCAGCCCGATCGAGGCGAAGAACACCGGCAGCAGCAGCGCGCGGTTGAGTGAGGCGAGACGGTCGGGGACCGTGCCCAGGACGCGGGCGTTACGGGGGATCACGACGCCGGCCAGGAGGGCGCCGAAGATCGCGTGCGCGCCGATGACGTCCGTCGCCGCCGCCAGGGAGAAGATCAGGCCCAGGACGAGCACGAGGCTGGCGGGCGCGGGCAACCTGGTCGCCGCGTACCTGTCGGCCAGGGTCCTGAGCGCGGGGCGGAGCACGAGGAGCGCGAGGAGGACCAGGACGGCGGAGAGCAGCATCGTGGTCAGCGCGCCGGCGGGTGAGCGGGCGTGCGCGAGCGCGATCACCGCGGCGAGCGCACACCACGCGAGTACGTCGGCGATCCCGGCGCACAGGATGGCCAGCGAGCCCAGCCGGGTGCCGGTCAGGCCGACTTCCTGGAGGATCCTGGCCAGCACGGGTAACGCGGTGACGCTCAGCGCGGTCCCGATGAACAGGACGAACTCCGTCTTGCCCGCCGCCGGGCCGGCGAGCGCGGAGGCGAACGGGATCGCCGCGACCGTGCCCAGGGCGAAGGGTACGGCCACCATCGCCAGGGCGGCGACGCCCACGACGGTGCGTTGCCCGCCCAGGGCGGTGTGGTCGAACTCCGTTCCCACGGTGAAGATGAAGATCGCCAGCCCGGCCTGGGCGAGCAGGTTCAAGTGCTGCATGGCGGCGGCTGGCATGATCAGCTCGGTCGCCGCCGGCGCCAGCGCGCCCAGCGCGGACGGCCCCAGCAGCAGCCCGGCCACGATCTGTCCCACCACTGAGGGCTGGCCGATACGACGGGCCACGACGCCGCCGAGCGAGGCCAGTCCGCCGATGACCGCCACGGCGAGGAACAACCTCAGGATCGACTGGATGGGCGTCGCCTCCGCGACCGGCGGCACCACCACCGCGCGCTCCACCGGGTGGACACCCCAGCCGAAGACCATCAGGAGCGACACGGCGGCTACGGCGGTCAGCGTGAGCGCGATCACCAGACCCCAGGCCGGGGCGGGCAGGAGGCGTTGTTCGGTGTCTTCGAGCGGGCTCTGTCCACGCATGCTGACGCCCCCTCCGGCGTTCGCGATGGCTACCTGGGTTGCGCTTTGACGGGCTCAGTCGATGACCGGGCCGCCCGGCCGCCGACCAGCAGCAGTGCGCCGACGGCGGCGATCATCCCGACGGCGATGACCGGTACGAGGGCCTGGAAGCCCGGCCCGGCGACCACCAGGCCGAACATCGGCGGGCCCAGCAACGACCCGAGGCTGCCCGCCTGAGCGACGACGCCGTTGCCGACATCGGCGTGGTCGAGACGGTCCAGCACCATCGGGAGCGCGGCGAAGACGAGGGCTCCCAGGAAGCCGTTCTCCATCGAGATGATCGCCGCGCCGACCTGCGCCGCCGTCAGCGAAGCCGCGCCACCGTACATGAGCCAGGCCGCCGGGACGGTGAGGAGGCCGACCAGCGCGAGCACGCGGACCGGCGTGCCACGGCGGAGCAGCACTCCCACGGCCAATCCGCCGAGCGCGCTGAGCAGGGAGATCACCGAGGTCACCGCGCCGGCGGCGGTGGCCGTGCGGCCGTACTCCTCGATGAGGAGCGTGGGCAGCAGGACGATCACCGGAATGGTCACCAGCGCGCCCAGGCAGAAGGCGAGGGCGAGTGCCGCCGGCCACTTCAGGGCCCCGATCTTGGGAACGGGTCCCGCCGCCACCAGCCGGCCGGACCCGCGCGGCAGCCGTACCCAGACCACCAGGGCCATCGCCAGCGTCAGTGCGGCGATAAGCCCGATCCAGCCACGCCAGCCCAGAGCGGAGCCCAGTACGCCGCCCCCGAGGGTGCTCAGTCCGATGCCGACGGCGACGAACGTGGCCCAGATCGACAGGGCGGTGCCGCGGTCCCGTTCACTGGCCAGGCGGAGGATCAGCGCCGGGCAGGCGATGGTGACCAGGACGTATCCGGCGCCCTCGACACCTCTGGCGGTCAGCAACCAGCCGAAGCCGCCCGCCCACACGCTCGCCGCGCTCGCCGCACCCATCAAGACCAGCCCGGTGATCAGCGACCGCTCCGTGCCGAAGCGGCGGACCAGGTATCCGGCGGGCAGGCCGACGACGGCGCCCACGCCGACGACCGCCGAGATCACCCAGCCCAGCTCCGACAGCGACAGCCCGAGCTCACCGGCCACCGCCGGCCCGACGGAGGCGAACTTGCCGAGGCTCATCGCCGCGGCGACCCCGCCGAGATAGACGATGGCGATCAGCACCCACGGGGAGCGCTGCGGCGACTTCTCCCTCGGTTCCGTGGTGTCCGGCGTTGGCTGGCGGTCCATGAGTCTCCTTCGCTCTAATCTGGTTCATTCGCCGCTTCGGTCAGGCGCGCCTGGATGGCCACCAGCCCGGCTCCGGCGAAGGAGAAGCGCACGTCGGCGGACCGGCGCTGCCGGGACACGCGGTGACCGTCCTGGACGTGGATCCACAACCAGGCCGCGTCCAGGTCCAAGGCGACGGGACCGCTGCCGGTGGACGGGCGGGGAGGGACGGCGTACCGGCTCAGTGGCGCCAGCAGTTCGGCGGGCAGCCCGATGAGGTCGACGTCGAGCACGTGGGAACGGCAGTCCAGGTCAACGGCGAGCAGAACGCGGGCGACCGCGGCGCCCCCCGGGATCGTGTCGGCGGGGACGGCGGGCGCGGGGATGGCGGGGTCGGCGGAGACGGGGGCGGCCAGACGCAGTTCGAGCAGGCCGGAGGACGCGCGCCAGCCGGCTCCGTCCACGGGGACGAGCCGGTCGTTCGTGGTACGGATCAGCATCGCGACACGTTCGAGGCGAGGAGGCCGATTCCCGATTCGGTGACGTCGACCGCTCCGGCCGACAGCAGGACGTCGATCGTCTCAGGGACGTCCCCGCGCGGCAGCACTCCCTGGAGCACGACCAGGTTCTCGTCCGCCAGGTCCGACCCGGCGCGCCACGATCGGCCGGGCATCGCGGTGACCACCTGGGGCAGGGTTTCGGCCAGCGTCCGGACCGTCAGCAGCACGTGGGACGGGCCGACCCAGGCGCCGCGCAGCAGCAGCGCGATGTTCTGGATCACGCCGCGTTTGCCCTTCTCGGCGTACGCGGCCGGGTTGGCGATCAGCTGCGCGCCGCAGGTCCGGATGGTCTCGATGATCCGCAGGTTGTTCTGGCGGAGCGAATGGCCCGTCTCCACGACGTCCATCATGACATCGGCCAGCTCCGGGATCTTGGCTTCCGTCGCGCCGTAGGACACGACCACCTCGGCCCGCCGTCCGGCGGCCTGGAAGAAGCGGCGGCCGATGTTCGGGTATTCGGTGGCCACGCGGACGCCGTCGGGCAGGTCGCTCACGCTGGTGGCGGGGTGGTCGGCCGGGGCCGCGAGCACCAGCCGCCATGGCCGCTCGGTGTTCCTGGAGTAGTCGAAGGACTCCGCCACCTCGACCTTGGCCCCGGTCTCCTCGATCCAGTCGGCGCCGGTCAGCCCGAGGTCGAACGTCCCGCTCTCGACCGCCAAGGGGATCTCGCGCGGCTTGTAGAACGCGACGTGCGTCACGCCGGTGTAGTCGATCACGCCACGGTAGGACCGTTCGGAGGGCCGCCGGATGGGCAGTCCCGCGGCCGCGAACAGCTGTAGGGCCCGCCGCTCCAGCGACCCCTTCGGCAGTACGAGGGAGAGCATGATTCCTCCTCGGAAACTACACATGCAGAAGACGGTCGATGCCGGTGATGGGCGGTTCGGCAAGGTCGGCCGGGCGTACCTCTATTTCTCCCACCACGAGGTCCGTCGGCCAGGAGTCGACGATGGTGCCCACGCAACGGGCGACCGACCGCGTGCTCATCTTGTGCGCCGAGTCATCGCCGTCCAGGTTGGCGATGGCTCCCGGAGAGACGAGGCAGGCCCGGACCCCGTTGCGGCGTTCCTCCAGCAGCAGTGTCTCGACCAGCGCCTTCAGCCCGGCCTTGGTGGCGCTGTAGGCGGCGCCGCCCTCGAAGTAGCGGGTGCCGGCGTGGCTGCCCATCGCGACGAAGACGCCACGGCCGGCCCGCAACGCGGGCAGGACGGCCTTGACCAGGTGGAAGCTGGCGCTGAGGTTGATCGAGACCAGCCGTTCCCAGTCCGCCCCGCTCAACTCGGCTATCGGGTCGAGAACCCGCTCGACCGCGTTGGACACGCAGACGTCGATCCGGCCCGCCTCGTCGAGCACCTGGCCGACCCCGCTCCTGATCTGCGCGGGGTCGGCCAGATCGCACCGGAGCTCCCCGAGCCAGTCCTCCCTCGCCAAGGACCGGTTCAGGGAGAAGAGGCGATAGCCGCGGTCGCGTAGTTCCTCGGCGATGGCCTTTCCGCTGCCGCGATTGGTGCCGGTGACCAGCGCGACCCGGGCGTCACTTGATGACATCGAGGACGCGACTCCACTGGTTGACGATCTCGTCTGCTTCGACACCGTCCCGGAACAGGTCCTTGTCCAGGGGGGATCCGTCCTCGTGCCGCAGCCGGATGCAGTCCTGGGAGATCTCGGAGATGACGGTCAGCTCGCCGTTGCCCGCCTGCCCGAAGATGAGGCAGAAGTCCCACACGTCCAGCGGGCGCAGCCACGATCGCAGCACCTCGTTGACGGCGAGCGCGCGTTCGCGCATCTCCTCGACCGGCAGCCCGAGGACCCTCAGGTAGTCCTCGCCGATCGGCTGGTCCTCGGGGTCGATCCGGTAGTCGAACTTCACGACCGGGCGGGGCAGTGGCGCGCCGTCCTCGAACAGGCCGGGGTACTTCCGGGTGGTCGATCCGGTGGCCCTGTTCTTCACGATCACTTCGAAGGGGGGCGCGGGGCAGTAGTCGGCGAGGTAGGAGTCCTCGGCGACCCGTTCCCTGAACGCGCACCGCACCCCCGCGGCCTCGATCCTGGCCGCGGCCCTTTCGTAGAAAGCCAGCCGCAGCGGGCCGGTACGCTCGACGATTTCATCACGCTGGTAGGTGAAACTGCGCAGGCTGGGGATTATCTGCACGAGGCACCGCCCGCCGGGCAGTAACCACAGACGCTTACTGCGCCCGATGATATCCGGGCTTCCCCGGGTCGCTTCGTGGTCCACGTCGCCTCCACATCACGCCGACAATGGCCCACACAACTTGATATGCGGCGACCGTTTTGTCAACCCTGGAATAAGGAGCACTTGACGGCGCTCTCGAAGCCTTGCTATGTCGCCGCCGAGTCGCCTGGCCCGCGCGTGATCGGCTCCAGCGTGATCCCTTTTCTTTTCATCGCGCGGAGAACCCGGAATATCGGGTGACCCTGGAAAAAGGAGTACTTGACGGAGTCCGGCCGGGCGAAGGTATTGTCGCTGGAATTGCATTTCGATCTTATTAAGCATGGCCCGGAAGGAGAGGATCATTGTTGCAATATGAGCGGATCGCTCACTCGAAGATCACCAAAAAGTTCAGGGCAGAGGGACAACAGCTCCTGTTCTCGCGAGGTAAGAGAGGCGAGGTATCGGACGCGAACGGCGTGCCGTACATCGACTTCGTCATGGGTTATGGACCAGTGATAATTGGCCACTCGGACGACCTCTTCAACGAAATTCTCGGCGGCTATCTGACCAACGGCATCATGATGCCGGGGTTCACCACCTTCCACCAGGAATATCTGGAACGGCTGCTGGGCGAGCGTCCCGGAGACAGGGGCGCGTTCTTCAAGACCGCCTCGGAGGCCGTCACCGCGGCTTTCCGGCTGGCCGCTATGCGGACCGGCCGGCTCGGTATCGTCCGCAGCGGCTATGTCGGCTGGCACGACTCCCAGATCGCCAACTCCCTGAAGTGGCACGAGCCGCTGCACTCGCCATTGCGCGAAAAGCTCCGGTACACCGACGGGATGCGCGGGATCGGCGAGTCCGAGCCGGTACTCAACTGGGTCGATCTGCGCCTGGAGTCCCTGTCGGAGCTGCTGGAGCGGCACCGGGGCCGGTTGGGCTGCTTCGTCTTCGACGCCTACCTGGCCTCGTTCACCACACCCGACGTGCTGCGGCAGGCCGTCGCGATGTGCCGCGAGGCCGGCCTGCTCACCGTCTTCGACGAGACCAAGACCGGCGGCCGGATCTCGGCGCTGGGCTATGACCACGACAACGGCATCGGCTCGGACCTGATCGTGATCGGCAAGGCGCTGGCCAACGGGGCGCCGCTGAGCATCCTGGTGGGCGGCGCCGACCTGCTCGCCCACGCGGAGCGGGCCCGGCTCAGCGGCACGTTCTCCAAGGAGATGATCGCTGTTTACGCCGCACTGGCGACCAGGGACATTCTGGAGAAGCCCACCCAGGACGCGCCGGACGGGTGGGCGGAGGTCGGCCGGATCGGCACCGAGGTGGCGGCAGTTCTCTCCGCGGCGGCCAAAGAGGCGGGGGTGGCGGACCTGCTCGGCGCCCGCCCGGTGCTCGGCGGCGGGATGTTCGAGCTGGTCTACCACGACGAAGCGCTCCTTGGTGACAAGGAGCGGCGTGAGGCGCTGCTCGGCGCTCTCACCGGCGCCGGCATCCTCCTGCTCGAAGGGCACCCGTCCTTCGTGAGTCTGGCCCATCGTGACCTCGACTGGAGCGACTTCCACGACCGGGCGCGCCGCGCCTTCCAAGACTGGAACGGAGCCGACCGTGGCTGATCTCCTGCGCCTCGCGCTCGTCGGCTGCGGCCGCCAGATGCAGCAGAACCTCTTCCCCTTCCTGCAGCGGATCCGTGGCTACCAGGTCGTGGCCTGTGTCGACCCTGACCTGTCGCTGGCCGCCGAGGTGCAAGCCCTGGCCCCCGGCGCGGTCCGTGCCGACTCCATCGAGGCGATCGACCTCAAGACCGTGGACGCGGCGATCCTCGCCGTGCCCCCGGAGCCTTCCTACCGGCTCACCCGGCAGCTGGCCGAACGCGGCGTCGACTGTTTCGTCGAGAAGCCGGCCGGGCCGTCCACTGACGCGCTCCAGGATCTGGAGCGCGTGGTGTGCCGCAGCGGTCGGCACGTTCAGGTGGGCTTCAACTTCCGCTACGCCGAAACCCTCCAGCGGCTGCACGAGTTGAGCACGGACATCCGGTCCAGCCCGTGCTCGGTGACCATCGACTTCTACAGCCGCCACCCGTCCGCTCCGCAGTGGGGGGTGGACACGACCCTGGAGGCGTGGATCCGGCACAACGGGGTGCACGCCCTCGACCTGGCCCGCTGGTTCGTGCCCTCTCCTGTCGTCCAGGTGGACGCGCACGCCATCCCCGGCGCGCCCGACCGCTTCCAGGTGAACCTCTTCCTGCGCCACGACGACGGCTCACTCTCGACGCTGCGCATGGGCAACCATGTCAAGCGCTTCCTGATGGGCGTCGAGGTGCAGGGCATGGACGGCAGCCGCTACAGCGCCCCTTCCCTGGAGCGGGTGACGCTCGAACTGTCCGACGGCCTGCCGTACGGCCAGGAACTGCACAGCACGCGCAACCTGGACCACGGCTGGGCGCGCAGCGGGTTCGGGCCCGAGCTCCAGGCCTTCGTCGACGCCTGCCGCGGGAGGCGGGACGGGCACCAGACGAACGGCCACGCCAAGGACGCGCCGTCGATCACCGATGCCCTGGCGGCGTCCGTGCTCTGCGACCGGGCGATGGAGGAGCTGACCGCGGCGGGGGAGAGTCTGCTGAAGCATCCGGTCCAGGCGTGGGCGTAGGCGGAAGTCGCGGTGAGCGGAGTGAGACATGGCTGAGGAGACGCGACCGGCCGGTGATGCCCCACCGGTCGCGTCCCGGAGCATAGGGGGATGGGTCGCCGGTCATCTCCGGCGGCACAGGATGCTCCTGCTGCTGTTCGCCATCACGGCGGTGGCGGCCAACCTCTGTTCGACGCTCATCCCCGTCCAGGTCGGCGCGGCGTTCGCCCAAGCCACCGGCGCCCGCCACGACCTCGCCGCGGTCGGGGCGGCGGCGATCACGGCCGGCCTGCTGGCGGCCGGCCGGTTCGCCGCCGACCTGATGTCCAACGGCTCGATGGAGATCATCGCCCAGCGGGTCAAACGGGATGTACGCGACGAGCTGTACCGCAGCCTGCTGGCCAAACGCATGTCCTTCCACGACCAGCAGCGCATCGGCGACATCCTGGCGCGGGCCATCAACGACGCCAGGCTCGTCGACTACATGCTCAGCCCCGGGGTCGCCACCGCCGCCAACGGCGTCCTGGCGCTGCTGGTCCCGATCCTGTTCATCGCCACCTTGAACGCCCAGCTGCTCCTGGCTCCCGGCGTGCTGGTCCTGGTGTTCGCGTACGCGCTGTACTACCACCTGCGGCGGCTGAACCCGCTGGTCATCCGCACCCGCGAGACCTTCGCCGACCTCAACGAACGCTTCTCCGCCACCCTCGCCGGCATCGCCACCGTCAAGGCGTCCACGCAGGAGGACCTCGAACGGCAGGCGTTCAGGGACACCGCCGCCGCCTACCGGGACGCCTTCGTCAGGCGGGGCAGAGCGCAGGCCGTCTACCTGCCGGCGCTGAGCTTCGCGCTCGCGATGGCGATCGGCGCCCTCCACTCCCTCTACCTCTACTCCCAGGGCGAGCTGGGCCTGGCCCAGGTGGTGACCTATCTCGGCTGGCTGGTGCTGTTCGCGCAGCCGGTCACCATGTCCGAGCAGGCCGTTCCGGTCATCCAGGAGGGCTTCGTCGCCGCCGGCCGGATGCGGCAGATCATCGAGGGCGACCCCGCCGAGCGTGAGGACGCCCGGGGCACGGTGACGGAGATCCACGGCGCGATCACCTTCGACCGCGTGTCCTTCCGCCACGAAGGCAAGGACATCCTGCGTGACGTCTCCTTCCACCTGCCCGCCGGCCGTACCCTGGCCGTCGTCGGACCCACCGGCAGCGGCAAGAGCATGCTCGTCAAGCTGGTCAACCGGATGTACGACGCCACCGAGGGACGGGTGCTGATCGACGGCCGGGACGTGCGCGAGTGGGAACCGGGCGCGCTGCGCCGCCAGATCGGCCACGTCGACCAGGAGATCTTCCTGTTCGCCAAGAGCGTGCTGGACAACATCGCCTTCGGCTCGCCGGACGAGGCCGAGTACGAGAACGTGCTGCGCGTCGCCAAGCAGGCGTGCGCGGATGAGTTCGTACAGGCGATGGAGCACGGCTACGCCACCATCCTCAACGAGGGCGGGACGACGCTGTCCGGCGGGCAGCGTCAGCGGCTGGCCATCGCCAGGGCGCTGCTGACCGAGCCGCGCGTCCTCACTCTGGACGACGCGACCAGCGCGGTCGACGCCCGGACCGAGACGGCCATCACCGAGGCGATCGAGCGCGCGGCGGCCGGCCGTACCACCGTGCTGATCTCGCACCGCCCCGGCCAGATCCGGCGCGCCGACCTCATCCTGCTGCTGGACGGCGGGCGGGTCGTCGACCAGGGGTCGCACGACGAACTGATCGCGCGCTGTGCGCTGTACCGGGAGATCTACACGTGAGCGACCTCTTCGCGGGCCTGCACGCCGACGAGTACGACCGCGTCTACGGCAACCGCCGGCTGCTGGCCCGAATCCTGCGCTACCTGCGGGCCCAGCACGGCGCCATGCTCGGCTCGGCCGTGCTTGTCGTGGGGTCGGTCCTGCTGACCGCCTCGGTGCCGATCGTCATCTCGCGCATGATCGACCAGATCGGCGGGGGAGCCGGGCTGGGCCTTCAGCTGTGCGTGTTCGTGGTCGCCGCGGCGGCGCTGGCCTGGGCGATGAACTGGGCCCGCCAGGCCATCACCGCCCGGCTGGTGGGCCGGATGGTCTACCACCTGCAGTGCGAGGCCGCCGACGCCGCGCTGGCCAAGGACGTCGCGTTCTACGACGAGAACTCGGTCGGCAAGGTGCTCAGCCGCGTCACCGGCGACACCGAGGGCTTCGGCTCGGTGATGACCCTCGCCCTGAACCTGCTCAGCCAGCTGCTCCTGGTGCTGCTGCTCGGCGGCGCGGTGTTCTGGATCGACGTCGACCTCGGCCTGACCATCCTGGCGGCGCTGCCGATCCTGCTCGCCGCGGCCCTGGCCTTCCGCAGGGTGGCCAGGACGGCGGCGGCGGCCACGCGCCGGGTGATGGCCAGGGTCAACGCCAACGTGCACGAGACGATGATGGGCATCTCGGTCGCCAAGAGCTTCGGCCGGGAACAGACGGTGTATCGCGACTTCGACGCGGTCAACCGGCTGTCGTACCAGGTCTACGTCAGGCAGGGCCTCATCTACGCGGTCATCCTGCCGGTCCTGACGCTGCTGGCCGGTCTGGCCACGGCCGTGGTGCTCTACCAGGGCGGCCGGTTCGCGGTGCTCGGTGGGCTTTCGCCGGGTGAGTGGTACTTCGCCTTGCAAGCCCTCGGCATGTTGTGGCAGCCGGTCACGCAGGCGGCGGCCTTCTGGAGCCTCTTCCAGCAGGGGCTCGCGGCCGCCGAGCGGGTCTTCGCGCTGATCGACAGCGAGCACGCCGTCGTCCAGCGCGGGAACGAGCCGGTGACCGGCCTGACCGGTGAGATCGAGGCACGCGGCCTGCGCTTCGGTTACGGGCCCGGCAGCACGGTGTTCGAGGATTTCGAGGTACGGCTCGCCGCACGGGAGACGGTCGCCGTGGTCGGGCACACCGGCGGCGGCAAGTCCACGCTGGCCAAGCTGATCGCCAGGGCTTATGAGTTCCAAGGCGGCGAGCTGCTGGTCGACGGCCGCGACATCCGCACGCTCGACCTGCGCGCGTACCGGCGACGGGTGGGTGTCGTCCCGCAGCACCCGTTCGTCTTCGCGGGCACGCTCGCGGAGAACATCGCGTACGGCCGGCCGGGCGCGAGCCGCGCGGACACCGAACGCGCCATCGAGCGGATGGGGCACCACGTGTGGTCGCGGAGCATGCCGATGTCCCTGGACGACCACGTGAGCGCCGGCGGCCGGGGGGTGTCGGTCGGGCAGCGGCAGCTCATCGCCCTGGCCCGGATGTTCCTCCGCGAACCGGACATCCTCCTCCTGGACGAGCCGACGGCCAGCGTCGACCCGCTGACCGAGCGGGGCATCCAGGACGCGTTGTCCCGGCTGTTCACCGGCCGGACGGTGCTGGTGATCGCCCACCGGCTCTCGACCATCCGGCGGGCCGATCGCGTCCTGGTCCTCGACCAGGGCCAGGTCGCCGAGGAAGGCCGCTTCGACGAGCTGCTGCGGCGTGACGGCCCGTTCGCCGCCCTGTACGCGACCTACTACGCGCACCAGGAGGCGGTATGAGCGGCTGTGCTCCGCATCCGGCGGAGTTCGAGCGAGTCCAGCGGGAGGCGGCCGCGGACGGCGTGCGGTGCGTGGTGGGCGCCGTTCTCGTCAACCCGGTCGGCGCGGTGTTCATGCAGCGGCGCGCGCCCCACGTACGGCTCTTTCCCGGCTGCTGGGACATCGTCGGAGGGCATGTCGAAGAGGGGGAGACGCTGTGCGCGGCACTCGCGAGGGAGATCGAGGAGGAGACGAGGTGGCACTTGGTCGAGGTGGACAGCGTGGTGGACGTCTTCGACTGGAGCGATGGCGACGGCGCGCGCAGACGCGAGATCGACGTGCTCGCCACCGTCGCGGGCGACCTGACCCGGCCCCGGATCGAGCAGGACAAGTTCGTCGAGGCCCGCTGGATGGACCGGGCCACGCTGCGGCGCATGGCGTCGGAGGCCACCGACACCGGCATGATCGACCTCGCCCTGCGAGCTCTCATGAAACAGGCTTAGGAGGACTGCATGGTCTCGCTCGCGCTGCCCAAGGGGTCGTATCTTGAGCGGCCGATTCTGCGCCTTTTCGCCGCCGCCGGTCTCGACGTACGCAGAACCTCGGACCGCAGTTATCGGGCGAGTATCGAGTACGGCGATCGCCTGAAAGTGGCCTTCTACAAACCGCGCGAAATACCGCTGGTCGTCGAGAGTGGCGCCTTCGATCTCGGCCTGACCGGCACCGACTGGATCGAGGAGACCGGCGCGAAGGTCGAGTTCGTGGAGGCGTTCACGCACGTCGTGGGGGCGGATCCGCCCTGGCGGATGGTGCTCGCCGTGCCGGGCGATCATCCGGCGGAGAGCGCCGACGACCTGCCGCCCGGAATCCGGGTCGTCACCGAGTATCCGAAAATCGCCCGGCAATTCTTCGAGAGCCGGTCATCGCCGGCCGAGGTGATTCATTCGTTCGGCGCCGGAGAGGGCAAGATTCCCGAACTCGCCGATGCCGTCATTGATGTCGACGGACCTGATTCCGCGATGGCGCACCACCATATGCGGATTATTTGCACATTGCGGTCGTGTGTCCCCCACCTCATCGCCAGCCCGGCCGCCTGGCGTGACGCGGACAGGCGGACCAGGATCCAGAAGATCGCCCGGCTCCTGGGCTCGGTCGGCGCGGGCGCGGCATGTGCGCTGCTGACGGTGCGCACCTCCGCGCGCGACCTGCCGCGTGTGGCCAGATCCATGCCGGAGTCGTCCTGGCGGGCCGGCACCGGCCTCGCGGACGGCGACCTGGTGGTCCTCCAGGGGCTGGCACCGCGGCGGAACCTGGCCGAGACCATCGACGGCGTCCTGACGGCGGGCGCCCTCGACGTCATCGAATCGCAGGTCGCGAAATGGGTGACGCCGCACCTGACCGAGCAGCCGCTGTGAAGCGCCGGATGATCGTGTGCGACCTCGACGGGACCCTCCTGGACTCCCGTGGCCTGGTGTCGGAACGTACGCGGGCGGCCGTGCGCCGCGTACAGGACGCGGGACACGTGTTCGTCATCGCGACGGCCCGGCCGGTCCGTGACACGCGGCACGTGGCGGCGGCGGTCGGCGGCGCGCCCATCGCGGTCTGCGGCAACGGCTCCATCACCTTCGACTTCGCCCGGGAGGAGGTGGTCGACTACTGCCCGCTGGCCGAGACACGTCTGGTGACGGCGCTGTCGGTGTTGCGCGACCGGTTTCCCGGTGTGCGGCTGGGCGCGGAGTGCCGGATGGAGCTGCTGCTGGAGGACGCCTTCGAGCTGCCCGCCCCCCTGTCACGGAGCGCGCGGCGGGTGCCACGCCTGGAGGAGGCGCTTGTCCGGCACGAGGTCGGCAAGCTCATGGTGCAGTTGGAGGGGACCGCCCGCGATTACTACGAGGGCGTGCGCGCGCTGCTTTCCGGGTGTGAGGTCACCATTTCGGCGGACGTGTTCTGCGAGGTGATGCGCGCCGGTGTCACCAAGGCGGCCGCCCTGGAGTCGATGGCGGGGCGGCTCGGATTCGGCAGTGCGGACGTCATCGCGTTCGGCGACATGCCGAACGATCTGCCCATGCTGACCTGGGCGGGAACGGCGGTGGCCGTGGCCAACGCCCATGCGGCGGTGCTCGCGACGGCCGACGAGGTGACCGCGTCCAACGACGACGACGGGGTCGCCAAGCGGCTGGAGCAACTCATCTGAGAACCCTTGACACTTGTCTGATGAGTATTCACGATGGGCGCTGAGCCGAGATTCACCCGGCCATGATCCGGTCAGCGGAGGTGCGCGTGTCCCGATTAATCACCCTCTGCCTTGTGCTGTGTTCGCTGGCGGCCTGTACCGGCGTGAACCCGGCCCCCGGCAGGAACGGCGCGGCCGCAGACTCCGCCATCGCGGTCGGCGTGGCCTACAGCCGCGGTGGACGCGGTGACAAGTCCTTCAACGACTCGGTCGGGTCCGCCGTGGACCAGGCCAAGGCGCAGCTGGGCGTGTCGGTGAAGGAACTCAGCCCCAACTCCGCCGGGTCGAACCTGGAGGAGGTCCTGCGGCTGCTGGCCGAGACGGGCCACAACCCCGTACTGGCCGTCGGCTTCTTCTACGCCCAGCCACTGACGAAGATCGCGCCCGCCTTTCCCCACACGCAGTTCGTCATCATCGACGACGCGAGCGTGAAGCTGCCGAACGTCACCAACGTGGTCTTCCGCGAAGAGCAGGCCAGCTACCTGGTCGGCGTGGCCGCGGCGCTCAAGTCGCGCACCGGGCGGATCGGCTTCATCGGGGGCGTGCAGACGCCGCCCCAGCAGAAGTTCCTGGCCGGGTACGCGGCCGGCGCCCGAGCGACCAACCCCAAGATCCAGCTCTCCAGCGTGTTCATGAGCCAGCCGCCCGACTTCAGCGGATTCTCCGCGCCGGACAAGGCCCAGGAAGCGGCTCGCGGTATGTACGACGGCGGCGCCGACGTCGTCTACCACGCCGCCGGCGCCTCAGGGATCGGGGTGTTCCAGGCGGCCAAGGCGGCGGGCAAGTGGGCGATCGGGGTCGACGTCGATCAGCGCAAGACGGTCGACCAGGGGCTCTCCCAGGTGATCCTCACCAGCGCCACCAAGAAGCTCGACGTCGCGGTCCTGCGCGTCATCCAGGAGGCGGTGCGGGGCAAGACGACCTCCGGTCTGCGCGAGTTCGGGCTCAAGGAGGACGGGGTGGGCTACGCCACGAGCGGTGGCGCCCTCACCGACGTCGAACCGCGGCTTGAGGAGATCCGCAAAAAGATCATCTCTGGCGGGATCACCGTCCCGGTCGTCCCCTGACCGACCGACCCAGGAGAGGAGGCCCGATGTCCCCCCGCGCAGCTTCGCTCACCAGGCGGATGTTGAGCGCGCTCACTGCTCCTGCGTTCGCGCTGCTGATCGCGCTCACGGTCACCACGGCACTCCTCGCCGCGGTGGGCGCCTCGCCGGGACGGGCGTACCTGACGATGCTGGAGTTCGGGCTCCGGCCGGACTCGCTCGTCTCCGCGGTCAACAGGTCGGCCATCTACTTCTTCGCCGGCCTGGCCGTGGCCGTGGCCTTCCGCATGAAGCTGTTCAACATCGGGGTCGAAGGCCAGTACCGCGTCGCCGCGCTGTTCGCCGCGGTCGTCGGCGCGTCTGTGAACCTGCCAGGTCCGCTGCACCTGGCCCTCGTCGGCCTGGTCGCGGTGCTCGCCGGCGCCCTCTGGGCCGGGATCGCCGCGGTGCTCAAGGTGTGGCGCGGGGTCTCAGAGGTGCTGTCCACGCTCCTGCTGAACTACGTCGCCACCGCCGTCATCGCCTACCTGCTGGCCGACTTCTTCGCGGCCGGCAGCGCCTCCGGATCGACGCCGGAGCTCCCGCCGTCGGCCCGGCTGCCCGAACTCGACGGGCTGGTGTCGCTGTTCGGGCTCTCACTCCCCGCGGGCACCCACCTCGGAGGGGCCGCGCTGGGCGCGGTCGTGCTGGGGGTGGCGGTGCATCTGCTGCTCACGCGCACGCGGTACGGCTACGAGTTGAAGGCCAGCGGGCTGAACCCGGCGGCGGCCCACGTCCACGGCATCGAGCCACGCCGCATGATCCTCCTCACGATGCTCGTCTCGGGCGGGCTGGCCGGCCTGGCCGGGCTGCCGGACCTGCTGGGCAACACCTACAGCTACGGCGTGGACTTCCCCTCCGGGGCGGGATTCACCGGGATCGCCGTGGCCATGCTCGGCCGCAACACCCCGGTCGGCATCGCGCTGTCCGCGCTGCTGTTCGGCTTCCTGGAGCGCTCGGCGCTGATCCTCGACATCCAGGGCCTGCCCAAGGAGATCGTCACGATCATGCAGGGCGTCATCGTGATCAGCGTCGTGGGCGCCCATGAAGTGGTGCGCCGCATGGACCTCAGGCGCGCCGCCCGGCTCATGCGCGAGGAGAGCGTCCCGGTCGTCACGCCCGAGCCGGTGAGGCCCGCGACATGACCATGAAGAATCCGCGCGGCTGGGTGCTCGCCGTACTCATCCTCCTGCTCGCGATGTCGGCCGTCAGGACCTTCACCGGAGCCGAGGCCCTCACCGGCTCCGGTGCGATGGGCGCCGCGCTTCGGCTGGCGGTCCCCATCGGGCTGGCCGCCCTCAGCGGCCTGTGGAGCGAACGCGCGGGCGTCGTCAACCTCGGCATCGAAGGCATGATGATCATCGGGACCGTGTGCGGGGCCTGGGCCGGCCACTTCTACGGCGTCTGGGCCGGGGTGCTCGCCGGTG
Source organism: Nonomuraea sp. NPDC049750 (assembly GCF_040659625.1). Classification (NCBI taxonomy): domain Bacteria; kingdom Bacillati; phylum Actinomycetota; class Actinomycetes; order Streptosporangiales; family Streptosporangiaceae; genus Nonomuraea; species Nonomuraea sp. NPDC049750. The sequence continues at coordinate 54,711 of NZ_JBFANB010000016.1, read as the reverse complement.
CGCTCGGCGGCGTCATCGCCGGCCTGCTCCATGCGGTCGTCACCGTGACGTTCGGCGTGGATCAGGTGGTCTGCGGCATCGCCGTCAACATCCTGGCGGTGGGTGTCGCCCGTTTCCTGTCCGTCATCGCCTTCAGCGGCCTGCCGGGGGCGGGGGCCACCCAGTCGCCTCCCGTCACGGGTGCCATCGGCACCGTGAGCATGCCGTTCCTGGCGGGCGGCTGGGGCACGCCGGACCTGCTCGGACAGCTGGAGCGGAGCCGGTGGTTCCTCCTGGCCGACGTCAGCGGCATCCTGCGGGGATTCCTGCACGAGGTCTCCTGGTTCACCGTGCTCGCCGTCGCGCTGATCCCGGTCAGCTTCGTGGTGCTCTGGAAGACCGCCTTCGGGCTGCGCCTGCGCTCCGTCGGCGAACATCCCGCCGCGGCGGACTCGCTCGGCGTCCCGGTCCAGCGGATGAGGTACTACGGGGTGCTGGTGTCCGGCGCGCTCGCCGGGCTCGGCGGGGCCTACCTGGTCACCGTCTCCTCCACCATCTACCGGGAGGGTCAGACCGGCGGCCGGGGCTTCATCGGGCTCGCCGCCATGATCTTCGGCAACTGGCGCCCGGCCGGCACGGCGGGTGGCGCCCTGCTGTTCGGGTACGCCGACGCCCTGCAACTGCGTGAGCCGAGCGCGGTACACGTGCTGCTGCTCCTGGCCGCCGTGCTGCTGTGGACGGCGGCGATCGTCTTCGTACGCCGGCGGCCCCGCCTGCCCTTGACCCTGGCGCTGCTCGGCGCGGCCGCCTTCGTGGTCTTCCAGAGCACCGATTCGGTGCCCACGCAGCTCATCTACGCCACGCCGTACCTCGTCACCCTGCTGGTGCTGGTCACGGTCGCCCAGCGGCTGCGCATGCCGGCCTGTGTCGGCATCCCGTACCGCCGAGGAGGTGCGTGAGCGGATGGAACCGCGCCTGATGGGGTATGCCGACCGCTGGTCCGCCGTCCCCGGACAGCGGCTGGCCTTGTACGCCGCAGGCCCGCAGGGAGCCGGGACCGTGGACCTCGTCGACCTGATAGACGAAACCACCCGCACCCCGGCCGCACCCGTCTCCCTCGCGCCACAACCCCTGAAAACCGGCTCCTGCCTGGAAGCCTCCGTCCCGGTGCCCGCCAGGGGGAGTGTCGCGCTGTGGATTCGCCCGCACCGGCTCGGCACCCGCCAGGTCGTGGCGGAGCTGGGCACACCCGGCTGGCGACTGCTGCTCGCGCTGGACGAGGAGAACCGGGCCGAGGCGAGTGTGGAGACGGCATCGGGACTCCTGAGCTGCCATGGGCACACCGCCGTTCAGCGGGGATCCTGGTCGCTGCTGGTGGCGGCCTGGGAGGCGACGCCGTCGACGACCACCGTGCGGCTGGCCGACGGCGGCGTGCGCGCGCATGCCGCGGGCTTGGCGCTGCCGCACGGGACCGGAGAGCTGCGGCTAGGAGCCGGCTCCTTCGTGGGGCGGATCGCCCTGCCGATGCTGACGAGCGGCCTGATCACCACGTGCGCTCCGCTGCTCGACCTGACCACCGGTGCCGAGCTGGCCAAGCACCTCGGTGAGGACGTCCTGGCCCTCTGGGACGCCTCCATCGATCCGGGCGCCTGCCTCGTCACCGACATCAGCGGGAACGGCCATCACGCCCGCGCGGTCAACCGGCCACTCGCCGGGCTGATCGGGCCGGGAAGAGGCACGGATCGCACCGCCGTACAGCTGAGTCCTGAAGACCTCGACGACGCCCGATGGAAAGAGACGTGCGCGCTGACCATCCCGGAGGAGACGACCTCCACCGTGCTCGGCATCCGCCTGCGGACCCGGAGCCAGTCCTGCGTCATCCCGGTGGTCGTCCGTCCCGCCGGTCCGGATCGCGCGCCGGTCGCGGTCGTCCTGCCCACCTTCACCTACCTGGCCTATGCCAACCATCGCCAGCTCAGCGAGGCCGAGTACTTCGGGGACTACTCGCGGGTCACCGACCACGGGATCACGCTCTCGCCGACGGACGTCTACCTCAACGACCACCGGGAGCTCGGCCTGTCGCTGTACGACCAGCGGCAGGAGGGCGGCCCCGTCTACTACTCCTCCGGGCGCCGCCCCGTGCTGAACTTCGCCCCCGGCTACCGCTGGTGGATGACCGGAGCGCCACGGCACTTCTCCGCCGACCTTCTGCTCCTGCGCTGGCTGCGGTCCGAGGGGTTCGCCTTCGATGTCCTCACGGACGAGGACGTACACGCGGGCGGAGCCGATCTGCTCGCCGGCTACCGCGTCGTCATGACCGGCAGCCACCCCGAGTACATCAGCGCGCCGGAGCGCACGGCCGTGAGCGCGTACGTATCCGGCGGCGGACGGCTGATGTACCTCGGCGGCAACGGCTTCTACTGGGTGACCGGCGTCGACCCCCGCCACCCCCACGCCATCGAGGTGCGCCGCGGCCGCGCCGGCGACTGGTGGGACAACGAGCCGGGCGAGGACGTCCTCACCTCCACCGGCGAGCCCGGCGGGCTCTGGCGCCACCGGGGCCTGGCACCACAGGAGCTCCTCGGTGTCGGCTTCGCCGCCCAAGGCTGGGGGCCGGCACCCGGCTACACCCGCCTGCCCGACAGTTACCGCGACGACGCGTCCTGGATCTTCGCCGGTGTCGAGACGGACTCCGTGGGCCGCTGCGGGCTCGCGCTCGGCGGAGCGGCCGGAGACGAGATCGACCGCGCGGCGCCAGAGCTCGGCACCCCGCCCGGCACCCTGCTGCTGGCCACATCCGCGGGCGGGCACAGCCACCATTACCAGCCGGCCACCGAGGAGGCCGCGCTGGGCGCACATACCGTCCGCGCCGACATGACCCTGCGACGCCTCGGCAACGGCGGCGCGGTGTTCGCGGCCGGATCCATCAACTGGGTTGCCAGCCTCGCCTGCTGCGACGGCGACATCAGACGCGTCACCCGGAACGTCCTGTCCAGATTCCTGCTCTCCCCGCCCCTGTGAGGAGGAGTGACATGACCAACGTCAGCGAGCGGCACATTGGTTACCCCTATCCCGACAAGTCGAGTGACCTCACCGATGAGCAGTTGTCCATGCCCGCCGAAGACCTCGCGGCGATCGCCCGCCACCCCCTGACCGTGTACGCCGACACCACCGAGCTCTATCACCGGCTGGCCCGCCAGATGGCCGACGAGCTGCGCGCGAACAACATGCGCGGCGAGCCCACCCGCTGGATCCTCCCCGTCGGCCCCAAGGCGCAATATCCCATCCTCGCCCGCATCTGCAATCAGGAGCGCATCAGCTGGACCGAGGTGTTCGCCTTCCACATGGATGAGTTCCTCGACTGGCAGGGCCGGCCCGTGGATCCGTCACACCCCTTCAGCTTCCGCGGCTACTGCGACCGCAACCTCTACCAGCTGCTCGACCCCGATCTGCGGCCCCACCCCGACAACATCATCTACCCGGACGTTTTCGACCCCGACGCGTACGGTGCGCGCCTGCGCCAGGTGGGCGGCGCCGACACCTGCTTCGCCGGATTCGGCTACCGGGGACATCTGGCCTTCAACGAGCCGCCGACCACGCGCTGGCACCACTATGGCCTGGAGGAGTTCGCCGCCTCGACCACGCGCATCGTCCCGCTGCTCGACGACACGATCATGGCCCACTCCCACCGGGTGACCGGCGGCTACACCCAGGCCATTCCCCGCATGGCCATCACCCTGGGCATGTCGGAGATCCTGTCGGCCCGGCGGCTGCACCTCATCACCGACGGAGGCGCCTGGAAGCGCTACATCGTGCGGGTTCTCCTGCTCACCACCGAACCCGAGGTGCAGCTCCCGGTAACCCTCGCGCACCGCCACCCCAACGTGCACGTGAGCCTGGACGCCGACAGCATCGCCCCCTGCGCGTTGGGACTCGGCTCATGACCGTCCTCGCCATCGGCGCCTACACCGTGGACCTCTACATGTTCGGCGACCACCTGCCGGCCGAGGGGGAGAGCGTCGACGCCGTCGACTACGCCACCGCGCACGGCGGCAAGGCGGCGAACGTGGCGGTCGCGTCGGCTCGGTTGGGCGCGCCCACCCGCTTCGTCGGCTGCCTGGGAGACGACACAGACCGGCTGACGGCGCTGGCCGCGCTGCGCGCCGACGGCGTCGAGGTCGACGGCTGCGCCACGGCCGACGGCATCGCGACCGGGCGCAGCTTCGTCTACGTCGACGCCCATGGTCAGCAGATCGTCATGACCTGGCCGGGGGCGGCGAATCTGCTTCCCCCTTCCCGGGCGGCCGCCACAGTGTCCGAACTGCCGGGCACTTCCGTACTCGTCCTGCAGGGTGAGATCCCCGTGGCGACCTCGTCGGCGGCGGCCGCCGCTGCCTCGCCGGACGTGCGGGTCCTGCTCAATCCCAGCCCGGCCGGACCGTTCCTCAGCGAAACCGGAGAGGACCTGCTCAGCCGGGCCGACGTGCTGGTGCTCAACGAGAGCGAGCTGTCCGCGCTGGCTCTGTCCGGGCTGGCTCCTTCCGCGATGGCTCCTTCCGCGATGGCTCCTTCCGCGATGGCTCCTTCCGCGATGGCTCCTTCCGCGATGGCTCAGTGCGCGCCGGCTGAGGACACCGACGACGCGGTGGAGTGCTTGCGCCGCAGAACCAGAGGGCGCACGGTGATCGTCACCCGTGGCGAGCACGGTGCCGAGATCATCGACGACCACGGCACTATGCTGATCGGCGTACCCAGCGTGAACGCTGTGGATACGACCGGCGCGGGTGACGCCTTCACCGGGGCCCTGGCGGCCGCCCTCTGCACCGGCGCGAGCCTGGCGCAAGGAGTCCGGCTCGCCTGCCGGGTGGCAGCCGTTTCCGTCACGCGCCGGTTCTGTGCTCCCAGTTATCCATCAGCCGCAGAGCTCGGTGTCGCTCCCCTGCAAGGTGCGCCCGGGCAGGAGAGAACCACGTGACACGACGACACCCCACCCTCGCGATTCAGGTACGCGATCGGCTCCACGCGCTGATCGTCGAACAGGGGCTGCGCCCCGGGGACAGACTGCCCTCGGAGAACGAGCTCATCACCCTCTTCGACGTCGGCCGTACCAGCATCAGAGAAGCGTTCAAGCTCCTTGAGCAGGAAGGACTCATCCAGTCCCGCCACGGCGACGGCCGGTATCTCACCGCTCAGCCCAGCCTGGACCGCCCGCTGACCCGCCTCGAAGGCGTGACGGAGATGCTGGCCAGCCGCGGCTACACCGGCGTCAACACGGTGCTGGACATCGCGGCGACGGAACCGGACCGCAACCAGCGCGAACTGCTTCAGCTACCTGGCAGCGAGGCCATCGTCCGCCTGGAGCGCCTGCGCCGCTATCAGGACGACGCGCTGCTCTACTCGATCGACCTGTTCCCCCGTTCGCTCATCGGCCGGCCGCTGGACGAGGTGGACTGGACCGGGTCGCTGTTCCAACTGCTCACCGAGTACGGCCACAACATCGCGTACGCGATCACCCAGGTCCGTGCCGTCACCCTCAGCCAGACACAGGCGGAGCGCATCGGCAGCCTCGAAGCCGATGGCGCGTGGCTGCTGCTGATCCAGACCCATCACGACAGCGCGGGCCGGCCGCTGCTGTACTCCCAGGACTACCACCGGGGCACCGACTTCTCCTTCCACCTGGTGAGGCACCGTGACTGACACCTTGAGGCGCCGCCGTCAGGTTCTGTTCGACCAGGACGGCGCACCGGACGACCTGCTGTCGCTTCTCCTGCTGACCCAGTACGACAACGTCGACCTGCGCGGAGTCGCGGTGACCCCCGCCGACTGCCTTCCCCGGCCGGCCCTGTCGGCCACCCACAAGATCCTCGACCTGGTGGGCAGGGACGTGCCGACGGCCATGGGCGTGCTGCCCGGACGCAACCCGTTCCCGCTCGCCTGGCGGATCGACGCCCTGCGGGCGGACGCGTTACCCGTGCTCAATCAGAAGGATGAGCGCCCCGGCGACGCGGACGCGCTTCCCGCGCACGAACAGCTCGCCACCTGGCTCATGCGGGCGCCGGCTCCCGTCACCGTGCTCGCCACCGGCCCGCTGACCAACCTCGCCTGGTGTCTCGATCATCACCCGCAGGTCGAGTCACGCATCGAGGAGGTGGTCTTCATGGGCGGCGCGCTCGACGTCGCCGGCAACGTCAGACAGCCGGATCACGACGGCAGCGCGGAATGGAACGTCTTCTGGGACCCCGACGCGCTCAAGCGGGTCTTCGACTCCTCCGTCCCCATCACGATGTTCCCCCTGGACGTGACCAACCTCGTGCCGGTGACCCACGACTTCGTCCGGGCCTTCGGCCGCCACTACGGGTGGCACGTCAGCGACCTCGCCGGATCGCTGCTCGCGCTGACATTCGGCACTTTGGAGACCACCGGCCTGCCGTACTGCTGCTGGGACAGCCTCACCACTTCCTACCTGGCCGAACCCGACATCTGCACGTTCGAGACAGTGCGCTGCGACGTGATCACCCAAGGAGAGAGCCAGGGACGGATCGTCCGGCTCCCTGACGGGCGGCCTGTCAGATGTGCGCGCGCGGTCGACGCCGACCGGTTCTACCAGCACTTCCTCAACACAATGACCTCAGGTAAGCCACCGAACATCTGACCGAATCCGGGATCCGCGGTTCATGGATCAAGAAGAGAGGATCATGCGATGAGTACGAGAACATTGGAGGTCACCAGGCCGTTCCCAGCCTCCCTTTCCGGCCACCGGGCAGGGTGCTCCAAGCTGTCGGTTTTCTGCCTTGCCATGAACGAGGTCTCCTATTACGGGCTGCCGCTGCTGCTCATGAAGGTGCCGAACGTCGCCAAGGCCGCGGTCGGGCGGAGCGCGGCGGAGGCCAGATCGCGGCTCGCCGGCGAGGATTTCGACGTGGCGGTGATACCGCTCACCATGTTGCCGGAGGTGCTGGACGGCGGTCCCCGGCGAAACCGCCCGAGGATATTGGCCCTCGTGCGGGAGCAAGGAGAGATCGTCTCGCGCCTCGCCTGGCGCCACGGCGTGGCCGACTGCCTCCTGTGGGACGAGATCAATGTCGCGAGCCTGGCCCGCACCTTCGACCGGCTGCTCCGCGGCGACGTGCCCGCTACGTCGCACGGCCCGGACACGCACCTGAACGGGAAGTTGACCCAGCGGGAGCACTTCGTGCTGACTCTGCTGCTGCGGGGGATGAGCAACCACCAGATCGGCCGGGCCATGGGGATATCCATCCACGGCGTCAAACGGCATGTCTCGAACCTGCTGGTGAAGTTCAACTGCTCCAACCGGACGGAGGTGGCCCTGGTCGCCCAGCGGCTGGGGCTGGATTCCGCGCCGCCGAAGGCCATGTAAGCATCACCGGAATTGATCCGCTTTATTTACGCCGCAAAAATATGTCTTTCTTGGCCGCCCCCCAATGAAAGGTACGAACCGCAAACAGGAAAAGATCATCGAGAAATGGAGTGACAATGGAAATCCCTCCCCTGGAACTCAGTGGTCGCGTTCCCACGGTACGGTCGGCGGAAATCGAGGCGGACATGACGTCCGCCACGGAAGCCATCAGGTCGCAGCTGACCGGATGGGGATTCATGGCCGCCGAGGTTCCCGGTATCGGCGCCCGCGTCGAGACCATGATGAACGAATTCGCCGCGGCCTGCGCGTCGACCGAGCCGAGTCTTTCCGATTACACGCACACAGCCGTGCCGCAATTAGGCGTCGGCGGCACCCACGGATTCTTCCCGTACAATTCGGAGATCCCCCGGCTGGCCAACGGCGTACCGGATCCCAAGGAATTCATTCACGTCAGCGGAGCCATGATCTCCGACCAGCCGCCCGGCGCCGGAGACCTCATTCGCGCCTTCCCGGCCTTCGGCACCGCCGCCACCGAGGTGTTCGACATCGCGTTCCGGCTGATCTCCCGCTTCGGCGAGGTCGTACGCGGCATGCTGCCGGACGGCACCCCGGAGCTGGAGCTGTCGCGTGACGCGACGAACCTGCGGGTGATCAACTACCGGGACGTCGGCGACCGCCGGGTGCTGGCGCACGAGCACTCGGGGATCCAGATGCTCGGCCTCCAGCTTCCCCCCTCCGACCAGGGCCTCCAGTACGTCCTGCACGACGGCACCTGGGTCGAGCCGGTGATCGCCAAGACCGACGTGGTCCTGTGCAACATCGGCCGCATGCTGACCAGCGCCTCCGACGGACGCTTCCGGCCGTCGACGCATCGGGTGCACACGCGGCCCATGCCCGCGGGCTACCGGCGCCTGTCGTCCGTGCTCTTCGCCTACCCGCCGCACAAGGCCCGGCAGTGGAAGATGGTGGACGGCGAGCTGATGACGCTGAACGCGACATGGGGCGACTTCATCGAGAACAGATTCCAGGGCCTGGGAAAGTAGTCACCCGAGACCTGAGCGTCCGGGCGGTGGGCTGGGCCCTTCAGCCCGCCGCCCGCTTCACGAGCTCGCCGATGCGCGCCTCGTCCTCGGCGGTCAACGTCGTCAGGGCGAAGGCGGTCGGCCACACGGTGCCATCGTCGAGGTACGCCTGGTCGTTGAAGCCGAGCGTGGCGTACCGCGTCTTGAACTTCTGCGCGGGCTGGAAGAAGCAGACGATCTTGCCGTCCCTGGCGTAGGCCGGCATTCCGTACCACAGCTTCGGCGACAGCTCCGGCGCGTTGGCCTTGATGATGGCGTGCAGCCGCTCGCCGGTGGCGCGGTCCGGCTCCGACATCTCGGCGAGCTTGGCGAGCACCTCGCTCTCCCCGTCGGCCTTGGCCGAGCGCGAGCCGCGCCGGGCGGTGGCCTTCAGCTCCTTGGAGCGCTCCTTCATCGCGCTCCGCTCCTCGTCGGTGAACCCGTCGTACTTCTTGTCGGCCTCGGTGGCGGTCTTGGCGGTCTTGGCGGGCTGCTTGGCGGCGCTCATGGTGGGCGTCCTTCCGTCTGGGTGGCAGTTCGTCGGTGCGTTCCGACAGGAGTTATCTGACCACCGACGGGTCAAGGCCCGCATTGTCCGTGGGACACCGTGGGACATCGGGAACGCGGCCTAGCTGCGGAAACGAGGCTCCGTTCCATGCTCGCGGGCTGGGACGCCGCCCGCGGTGGCTTGGTACGCCGCACGCGCGAGCTTCTCGTTGTGCGGCCGCCCGAGCTTGCGCGCCAGCTCGATCGTGCGCTCGTGCAGCGCCAGCGCCTCGTCGTGGCGGCCCGCCGCACGGCACGTCTCGGCGTACGCGGGCAGGAAGTCGATCTCCAGCTGGGCCTCGGCCAGCGGTTCCAGCAGCTCGAAGGCCTGTCGATGGTGTTCGAGCGCCTCGTCGAGCGAACCCATGACGCGCAGCGCGACACCGAGATAGTTGTGGCACCACGCCTTGTTGTGCTGAGCCTCGGCGAGCTCCAACGCCTCATGCAGCGCTCGCAGCGACTCCGCCGGGTCGTCCGGTGCCAGGGCGACACCGAGTGTGACCAGCCCGGTCATCCGGGCGGGCCCATCGGCCAGAGCCAGTGACGCGCGGGCGAGTTCGGCGGCTTCGCCGTGCCGTCCGAGGTGGAGGGTCACCCATCCGTCGAAGGCCAGCGCCTGGGACAGTCCGGAGCGATGCCCGGTCTTCTCGAACAGCAGGCGCGCCAGCCGGAACTTCGCCTGTGCCGCTTCGAAGTCGCCCAGATCCCGGCGGACGAAGCCGGTACGCAGTGCCAGCGCGCCGGCCAGCTCGTCATCGGCCACACCGGACTGTTCGGCCAGTTCGTACGCGGCGAGCGCCTCGGTGAGACGTCCGGCGGCGGCGCGGGCGAACCCGAGATCAATGAGCAGTGAGGCACGCTGCTGGTCGCGCCCGAGACGTTCGGCGGCGGCCGCGGCCGCGTCGAGCAGACGTATCTGGTCGTCGGTTCCGCGATGCCGGAAGAACCAGACGCGCATGGCCGGCGGCAGCTCCGCCACCACCTCGTCCGCGCCGAGCCGGACAGCGGCGTCGAAACAGGCGATCAGGTTGGCGTACTCGGTGTCGAACCAGGCCATGGCCTTCGCCGGATCGCCCTCGTTGCGATGCGGCAGGGGCAGCGTCCGATCGTAGGTGGTGGCTTGCACCAGATAGTGGCTCAGGACACGGTGTACGGCGGCATTCGCCTGTGGCTCCTCATCGGCGGCGATGTCCGCCGCGTACCGCCGGATCAGGTCGTGCAGCCGATACCGTCCGGGCGAGGGCTCCTGGACCAGATGCGCGTCCACCAGCTCTTCCAGCACCGCGTTGACGCGGTCCGGCGTCATGTCGGCGAGCGCGCCCGCCACCGCCGCGTCGAAATCGGCGCCGGGCAGCACCCCCAGCAACCGGAACACCCGGCGCTGTCCCGCGTCGAGCTGCTGCAGCGACATGCCGAACACCGAGTCGAAGCGACTGGCGCTGTCCCGCAGCCGCTCGGCCAGCACCGCCACCGTCCAACCCGGCCGATGCCGTAGCCTCGCGCCCGCCATCCGCAGCGCCAGCGGCAGGCCGCCGCACTGCCGCAGCACCTGGGCGACCGCCTCCTCCTCGGTCAGGTCCACCCCGGCCGCCCGGCCGAACAGCGACGCCGCGTCCGCCGGGGGGAGCGCCTCCAAGGACACCGGGGGCACCCCGTCCAGGCTCACCAGCCGGTTGCGGCTGGTGACCAGCACCGCGGACTTGCCCGCGCCAGGAAGGAGTGGGCGTACGTGCTCCGCGTCGACCGCGTTGTCGAGCAGGACGAGCGCCCGACGCCGGGACAGTTCGGACCGCCAGAGCGCCGCGCGTTCGACCGTGTCGGCCGGGGGATGCGCGACACCCAGGGCGCCCAGCAGCCGGCCGAGCGCGGCCGACGGCTCCAACGGCTCCTGGCCAGGAGTGAAGCCGCGCAGGTCGAGATAGAGCCCACCGTCAGGAAAGGACGGCGCGAGCCGGTGCGCCACGTGCACGGAGAGGCTGGTCTTCCCGACGCCCGCCATGCCGTCGATCGCGACCGCGCCCGCGGTACGCAGCAGCTCCTCGACCAGCGCCGCCTCCCTCTCGCGTCCGGTGAAGTCGGCGAGGTCGGCCGGAAGGTCGTTCCGGCGCGGGCTGGGCGCCGCGCCGGCTTTGGACGCCTCGACCCACACGGTGCGCAGCGGACGGGGATCGCGGGCCACGACCCGGCACAGCGCCACGACGGCTTCCCACGGCGGCACCAGCCGGCCGGTCATGTACCGGGACAGGGAGGAACTGCTGAGGCCCGCCTGGCGGGCGAGGGCCCGCACGCTGAGCCCGCTCAACTCCTTGATCTGGGTGAGCTGGGCGGTCAGGTGCTCAGGTGCGCTCGACACCCGCACACGGTACCCGTCCCAGCCCGCTGTTACGGAACAGAGGGTCGTTTCCGCAGCTGGGCCGCATTCCGGGTGTCCCACGCTGTCCCACGGACGGGGCGGTTCCGGACGCGCCGGTGGTCAGATGACTCCCGTCGGAACGCGACGGACACCCGTCACCACATGGGCCGACACCCGTCAGAACACTCGCTCAGAACACTCGCTCAGAACATGACCACGAAGGAGAAAGCGATGCCCACCGAACGCATGCCGAACCCGGCGACCCTGATCCCCGAGGCGATGCAGGCGCTGATGGCCGTCAACAAGGCCATCGTGGGCGCCGGAGTGGACGGGAAGCTGCTGGCGCTGTGCCACCTGCGAGCCAGCCAGATCAACGGCTGCAGCCCCTGCGTGGCCGGTGGCGCCCAGCAGCTCCGCCACCACGGCGCCACCGACGAACAGGCCCACGCCGTCGTCGCCTGGCGTGAGACCCCCTGGTTCAGCGAGGAGGAACGCGCCGCGCTGGCCCTGACCGAGGCCATCACCCGGCTCGCCGACCGGCCCGATCCGGTGCCCAACGAGGTGTGGGACATGGCAGCCAAGCACTTCGACCAGAAGGAACTCGCCGCACTCGTACTCAACATCGCCATCACCAACGCCTTCAACCGCCTCAACGCGCCGACCCGCCAGCAGGCGGGCGGCAAGTGGTAGGCGCGTCGCATGAGGGGGGAGCCCTTGGGCGGGCTCCCACCGGTCATTTCAGGAGCTAGGGAGGCGGACGACCGCGGCTCCGTGCTGATATTCGCCGAAGCTCCAGCCGGCGATGAGGGTGGCGCCCAGGTCTTCGACGGCGCCGCTGCCGGGGGGCCATTCCGTGGTGGCGAGGTACTGGGCGCCCGCGGAGACGGCGTCCGCGTCGCCCACGCAGTGGAAGCGGAGGTGGTCGCGGAGGGCCTGGTTCTGGATGGGGCGGAGGGCCTTTTCCCATTGGGGTTCGGCCTCTTCCACGTACCCGTCGTCGCCGCCCATGGGGATGAGGTGGGCAGGGCCTCGGTGGGTGAAGGTGGCGGCGCGCAGGGCGTCCAGGAGGGTGCCGTCGGTGGCCAGGCGCAGGGTCGCGGTGATCGAGTAGTGGAAGTCGCCGAGGTCCTCGGCGGTCAGGTCGATGCCGTGGCGAGTCAGGAGGGGAGACAGGTCCGCGCCACGGATCAGCAGGTCGACGCCGTCCAGGGCGGCGGCGGCGCGGACGTCGTCCCCGAAAGCGCCGGAGAACGGACCGTCGAGCACCTCCTCGTCGAAGTGGACGAACGAGTTGCTCAGGTCGAAGTGCCAGGCGTACTCCTGGTGGTCCTCGTCGAGGTAGACGGGGTCGGGCAGCGGCCTCGGCGTCGGGTCGGCGAGCGCGACGGGGCTCAGCCAGTCAGCGGGCGGCGCCATCTCGTTGAGGACGTCGCCACCGTAGTAGACCGCGTACGTCGCCGCCGGGTCGTAGTCGGCGAGCCTCCTGCCCAGCAGGAGCCCGAACGCCTCGCTCAGTTCCTCGTCCCAGCCCATGTCCGCCTCATCGCCAAAGGGGTGAATCGCGCTCGATCTCTCCACCCCATGATGGAGGTCGGGCAGAATGCCTTTTGCCGTCATGGGCGGCTCCAGCCAGAGGGCGTCTCCAACCAGTGCGGGGGCAGCGCGTCGTCAGCGCTCCAGGGCGTCTGCGTAAGTCGTTCGGAGGCATCGTCGAGCTCGGTGCCCGCCCGGATGTGTCCGCACAGGTCGGCGAGGCGGAACCAGCTCGCGGCCGCGCAGTCCTCTCCCCTTCTCTGATGGATCAGGGCGAGCTGGTAGGCGGCCTCGGCGTGGCCGCCGTCGCCTGCCAGCCGGTAGAAGAACATCGCGATGTTGGGCTGTTTGGTGCTCTGGTATTCATGACCGTAGCCGTAGGCGAGCTCGGCGGCGGCTCGGCGCCGATGAGGGTGATTGAACAGCTCGGAAGCCTCATGCTGACCGGCGTCGCGGGCTTGGCGCAGCCAGTGGTGGGCCTCGTCAGGCCATCCTTTCAACAGCGCTATGACCGCCAAGCGCATGCAGTCCTGTCCGCTGCCGGCATCGGTTCGGCGCAGCAGGCGAGTGCCGATCCGGCCGTAGATCTGGAGTAGCCGCTGTGTGGCCGCGGGCAGTGGCTCCGGCGTGGTCTTGGCGAGCGGCTCAGGCGCGGTCCTGGTCAGTGGCTCCGGCATGGTGTTGGCGAGCGACTCTGGCATGGCCTTGGTCAGTGGCTCTGACATGGTCTTGGCGGGCGGCTCTGGCGCGGTTTTGGTCGGCGGCTGCTGTTCCGGTTTCCGGATGACGGCGGGCGAGGTGAGCCGTCCAACCGTCGGCCGGCCAGCCGCCGACCATGGGGCAGGCTCCATCGGCGCCTGCCGCGCATCCGGCTGCCGCACATCCGCCTGCCACGCATGCGGCTGCCACGCATGCGGCTGCCACGCATGCGGCTGCCGCGCATCCACCTGTTGAGCAGGTGGGGGAGTGGCGACTGGCGAGAGTTCGGCGGCATGTGGCGTACCCGCTATGCCCGCCGTACCCGCTATGCCCGCCGTACCCGCCGAATCCGGCCGTATGCCGCGGGCGGCTCGCCATCGCTGATGCCAAGCCTGAGTGTCGCCCATGACCTGCACATCCAGCCCGGTCTGCTCAGCGGCCATGGTGCAAACGGTCACAAACGAGGACACCCATTCCCAGTCCGGCACGCGTTTCCGTTTGCCGGTCAGAATGTCGTGCGTGGTGCTTTCAGCCAGTTCTCTGCATAAACCGGCGACGCCGGTGGATTTCGATAGTTTGCGTAGTTTGTCCAGCGTTGGAGAGCCAGCCAGTTCGACCAACTCGTTCAACTGGTCGACGAAGGCGCGCAGCGCCGCAACGCGATGTTCTTCAGCCATCGCCCCTAGCCGGAAAATGAGTGATCTTCGATTTACAGGTAGTAGCGGGAGTCATATTGGCATTAACCGGGGGCTGGGCTGAGGGAGATCGCATATCCCGCCCCGTCCGGGATCGGGGGCAATTGGCCAGTGGTTGCGGCTGGGATGATCCCGGACGAGATCGGAGCGACCCGAACAGCTCCGGATAAAACCGGACGCGACCGGATGAAGTCGGAGTACGTGGGAGCCGACCGGAACCCGCGGTGACCGGGACACGAAGGGGGGTTCCGCTTCCGCTGGCAAGGCCACGGGCACGGCCAGGGCAAGGCCACGGGCACGGACCGCTACGTGCCTCCGTTAAGCGCCGCCATCTAATCCGACGTTGTCCGGAGACGTTTGGAGTGATGGCGGCGGGCCGGCGGGTGCCGCATCGTTGAGCGCATCCCGACCGGTCGACGATGGAGACGAGAGTTCATGGCATGCGCCGCTACTGCCCCGCATTCGTTCTTACGCGTCACCGGCGGTCAGCGGCCCGGCCAGCCCCCGGCGCCCTGGGTCCACGACGATGACCAACTGCTGATCCTGCTGGTGACCACGTGGGCGTTGACCACGGGACGTACACCTCCCAACCGCCCCGCCGATCAGCTCACCGCTGAGGAACTGATCGCGTTCTGGACGGACGAGCAGACAGCCACCGGCAACCCGGTGGCGCCACCGTTGGAGTGAATCCCATGTTTTCCTTGCCCGGACTTGTCGTGCTCACCGTCACCGCGCTGGTCGCGGCGATCGCGTGCGCTCTCACGCTGGCCACCGGTGTTTCGTGGCCGACTGCCCTCCTCAGCGGCGGAGCCGCAGGTGGGATCACCTTGGGCATCCTTCCCAAGCTGCTCACCGAGCCCCGCGACGGCGATGACGAATAGGCCGCCGGACCGCGGCACGCAGGCGATTGGGCAGCCGGGGCGCGGGACGCAGGCGATTAGGTCGCCGGAGCGCGGGACGTAGGCGATTAGGCCGACAGGCCGCGGGCCGCAGACGACTAGGTCGCCGGAGCGCGGGCCGCGGACGATTGGGCCGCCGAGCCGTGGGACGCGGACGCTTAGGCCGCCGGGGTGCGAGTCGCGTCGGTGGCTTTCGCCGTGTCACTTCTCGATGAGGGACTCGAAGGCCGTGCACAGAAGGCGGACGCTCCGCAGGAACTTCTCGTCCTGGCTCATCCCGGGCGCCTCCTGGAAGACGCGCGGGAAGCGTTCGAGCAGGGCGGCGTAGGCGTCCGGGGTGAGGTCCCGTACCGGAGGAGTGCCCTGCTCCTGCAGGACGAACCCCGTGACGTGGCTGAGGAGGGTGTCGGCGGCGACGATGCGGGGCCCGGCGGGTACGCCCGCCCCCTCCAGGGTGGAAAGGAGGCGTTCCATGAGGGACAGGGCGCCGGGGCTGAGCATCTTGGGGCTGTCGGCCAGCAGGATCGCGCCGCTGGGGTGGCGCAGGATGACGTGGCGCAGCGCGCCGGCCTGGGCCTGGATCTCGTCCTGCCAGGTGGCGCCGGGCGGGAGCGCGGTCAGGGCGGCGGTGCCCGCGTCGTAGGCCTGCCCGCAGACGCGGTCGGCCACCAACGCCAGCAGGTCCTTCTTGTTGCGCACGTGGTAGTACAGGCTGCCCGCGTGCGCGCCGAGCCGTTCGGCCACCTGGCGCATGGACAGGCCGTGGTAGCCGACCTCGGCGAACGCGTCGATCGCGGCCTCGACGATCCGCTCCTTCGTGAGCTTCATGGGCCTACCGTATCCCGTTTTCAAACGGTGTTTGAATCGTGTGCTAGCGTGAGCCGTACGGTTTCAAACACTGTTAGAAAAGGTGGGTCACCTTGGACGGGCTGCTGTTCTTCGCCACCACGGCCGCGTTGATGGTGATGATGATCAACTGCGGGCTCGGCGCGCTCGGGGGCGGGCCGGTGCGTGACATGGTGCGCGGGCGTCCCGTCCCGTGGGTCGCCGTGGTGCTGACGACGCTGGCCGTGGCGGGAGTCGTGCTGCAGTTGTCCTGGCCGGGAGCCATGGCCGCGCTGGATCACGACCCCGCCAAGAGCGGCTGGTGGCGGGTGTTCACGTCGGTCTTCCTGCAGAACGGCGGCGTCGGCGGCGCCGTCTGGAACATCGCCACCCTCGCCATCGTGGCGGCGCTCGCCCAGTGGCTCTGGGGCACGTGGACGAGCGCCATCCTCTTCCTGGCCGGCGTCCTCCTCCCGGAACGCATCGACGCCCTGCTCGGCATGGGCGGTCCCAGCACCGATCCCCGTAACTTCGCCGGCAGCTCGGGCGCCACCTACTTCCTCGGGGCGTCCCTGGCCCTGGCCTTGCTGACCCTCACCAGGGCTGTGAAGCAGCGGGTCTTGGCGGTCGGCGTCCCGGTGCTCGGGCTGTTCATGTGGTTTCTGCAGGACAACGGCCACGGTCTGGTCGCCGTGTACGGCTTCGCGCTCGCGGTCCTCATCTGGGCGGCCCGCCGTCTGATGCGACGTCTCGCTCAGGTGGGTTAGGACTTGGGCTCCACCGCTTGGCCGCAACTCCACGGGCGGTGGTTCGGGCGCGCCCTTCGGCTCCGCAGGGGGTGGGTCGGGCGCGAAATACGGCGGTTCAGGCGCGCATGTTGGCGCCGCCGTCGACGGCCCACACCTGGCCGTTGATCCACTCGGCGTCGTCCGACAGCAGGAAGGCCACGGTGGCGGCCAGGTCGCTCGGGCGGCCCAGGCGGGTCGTGGGGACCATCTCCAGGAACATCTTCTGCAGCTGGACGTCGTTCTGTTCCTTCTGCGTCTCGCCCATGACGAGGCCGGGCATCACCCCGTTGCAGCGCACGCCCGCGGAGCCCCAGTTCCCGGCGATGTGACGCGTGAGCGCGTTGATGGCCGACTTCGAGGCCGCGTAGGCGGGGCGCTTGCGGTCGCCGCCGCTCACGGCAGTGCCCGAGGACGTGTTGACGATGCTGCCCCCGCCGTTCGCGAGCAGGTGGGGCAGGACGGCGCGGACGGTCCGTACGTAGCCGACCACGTTGACGTCCATGGTGCGCTCCCCCACGTCGAGATCGGTGTCGAGCAGCGACTTGTCACGCCCGAGATTGCCCGGCGAGAGATCCGCGCCGACATTGAACAGGCCGTGCACCGCGCCGAACGCTTCCATCGTCCTGGCCACCATCGCGTTGATGGACGGCTCGTCGGCGAGGTCGAAGTGCACCGCGATCGCCGAGCCGCCCGCCTCGGTGATCTTGGCGGCGGTGGACTCCGCCCCGGGCAGGTTGATGTCGCCGACGACGACGTTGGCGCCCTCCTCGGCGAGCCTGACCGCGGTACCAGCGCCGATGCCGGTCGCCCCGCCGGCCACGATGAACGTCTTCTCTCGCAAACCGCGCATTGGCGTATCAGGCGGGTGCGGGGCATGCTGCACCGCGCCCTCTTCACCGTGCGAGCCATCGCGTGAGCCACCGTGCGAGTCACTGTGCGAGTCACTGTGCGAGGCGAGGCCGAAAGTCAGGGCTCGTTGAGGTAAGTGAGGACGGCGAGGACGCGGCGATTGCTGCCGTCGTCATCGGCGATGCCGAGCTTGCCGAACATGGAGGTCGTGTACTTGCTGATGGCGCTTTCACTGAGGAAGAGCCGCTGGCCGATCGCCTGATTGGACAGCCCTTCGGCCATGAGGCCGAGCACGGAGTGTTCGCGTTCGGTGAGTCCGCCGAGCCGCCGGGTCGAGGACCCGCTGGACAGCAGCTTGGAGATCACGGCCGGGTCCATGGCGGTCCCGCCATCGGCGACTCGGTGCAGAGCGTCGATGAACTGGTCGGCGTCGAACACGCTGTCTTTCAGGAGATAGCCGATGCCTCCGGCGCCGTCGGCCAGGAGTTCGCGAGCGTACAGCTGTTCGACGTGCTGAGAGAGGATCAGGATCGGCAGTCCGGGCAGTTCGCGACGGGCGGCGAGCGCCGCCCGCAGGCCCTCGTCCGACTGCGTCGGCGGCATGCGGACGTCGACGACGGACACATCAGGCCGCCACTTCAGCAGCGCGTCGAGCGTCTCGGGCCCGGTGGTCGCCGTCGCCACGACCTGGTGTCCGTACGCCTCGATGAGGCGGACCATCCCATCGCGCAGGAGGTAGAGGTCTTCGGCTACAACGATTCGCATGGCACCACCATCCTCACACAGGTCGGACCGCCCACCGGGCTGGTGATCCGCAGAGTGCCGTCGAAGGCCGCGAGGCGGCGGCGGAGCCCCGCGAGTCCACCGTCGGCTGACATGCCGGCCCCGCCTCGGCCGTTGTCTTCGACGTCAACGACGATGCCGGTGCCATCCCTGGCGATCGAGATGCGCGCCCGGGTCGCATGGGCGTGTTTGACGGCGTTGGTCAGCAGTTCGGCGACTCCGAAGTACACGGCGGACTCGATCGGCGGGTCCAGGCGTAGCTGAAGGTCGGTGCTGACCGTCGCTTCGAGGGGGCTGTCCAGGGCGAGAGCGCGTACGGCGTCGACGAGTCCGCGCTCGTTCAGCACCGGCGGGTTGATTCCCTTGACCAGGTCGCGGAGCTCGGTCAGTGACGTGGCGGCGCCGACCCGTGCTTCCCGCATCAGGGCCTTGGCCTGGTCGGGGTTGGTTTCCATCAGCTTCTCCGCGGTCGCCAGGGAGAGCCCGAGCGCGACCAGGCGGGCCTGCGCTCCGTCGTGCAGGTCCCGCTCGATCCGGCGGATCTCGGCGGCCTGCGCGATCGTGATGTCCGCGCGCTGGGCCGTCAGCTCGTCCACCCGGTCCGCCAGGTCCGTCGCGGGTGAGGCGCGCAGGAAGCGGACGGCTACCGGCTCGACGGACCGCCAGGCGTACGGGGCGCCGCCGATCGCCACGGCCAGGCCGAGCACCCCGACCAGGCGCGCGGAGAGCGTCGGCTGGGACAACCCGAGGACCGCCGCCGCGAAGCCAGCCGGCGGAATCGCGCAGATCAATCCCGCGGTGATCGGTACGATCGCCGTGAACCGCAGGTCACGCCAGACCGCGGGATCGCGCCACCGGGTTCGCCACTGCAGATCCATGCGGGCGTCCCGGCTGGTGCGCTCGTAGGAGTAGCCGTTCCACCAGTGCCCGGTCGCCATCTGCGTCACCGGTCCGGTCTGCCGATATCCGGCGGGAATGACAGTGCCCGTCCACTTCGCGACCAGGGAGCGGACCATTCGGCACACCGGGCGGGACAGGGCGAGCGTGCCGATACACGCCCATATGAACGGCGCTATCCCCGACCACGGGTTTCCGCCCCACCACCAGAACCACAGCGCGACGGCAGCGCCCCACACGGCCGGCACCAGCATGGCGACGACCACCACGACGCACGCTCGCCCGAACCCCACACCGGCGCTCGCCATCCACTGTCGCATGATTCTTCCTTCTCACTTCATGACCCTGCGCCGATCCGGCCAGTACGGCTTGGTGCCTCCACTGTGCACCGCACCCGCCCCTGGTCCCCACCAGATCGGCTGTGGAGTGGGTCTAGCCCCACTCACCTGTACGTCCAGGCCGATACCGCGCCACTCATGCGCTCCCTAACGTCGACACCACTCCAGACGACACGAGGGAAGAAGAGACATGGAAACCACCAACCATCAAGCCACCCAGCGAGCCTTCGGCAAGGCGAAGATCTTCATCGCGGCCTATGGAGCGCTCAGCGCCGCGGTCCTCATCACGGTCGCCATCCTCGCGATCACCGGACACACGGTGACCTCGTTCATGTGGGGCCGATCAGCCGGAGTACTCGCGAGCGCGGCGGTGACCTACTGGCTGACCGGCCTCGCCGCACGGGGAGCGCGAGGGGCCTTTCTCCGCGTACGCATCATCTCGATCATCATGCCGCTCGCGATCATCGGCGTCGACCTGATCCCCGGTGTCACCACGGTGTGGTTCGCCATGCTGCAGGCCACCTGCGCGCTCGCCCTCGCCGCGGTCGCCTTCATCGTCAACGGGTCCCGACTGCGCGCCGCCTTCTCCGGATGATCGTCTGGCCGGGCATTGCTGATGTCCGGTCAATGCCCTGGATCGGCGGCCAACCGCGATTGACACTTGGCCCATGAAATCGACAGTGAAGGCATTTCTCGCCGCGTCGGCATTGGCCTGCGTGGCAGTGGTGGGCACCGCGGGTGCGGCGAACGCGGCCACCGGGCGGCTGACCTTGATCAGCGGCACAGCCGCCGTCACCATCTCGTACCCCACCTGCCAGAGTCCGCGGCAGTATCCAGTGCAGCAGTACGAGATCGACGCATTCGTCAACGAGCCGCTGCCCGGCTGTCAGGCCGTCCTGGTCAACCTATCGGGCACCCAGAAAGTGCTGTGTGTCGGCCGCGGGAGCGTGCCTGCCGAATTTCGCCGGTCGGCAGGCGTCATCATCCAGCCGGGCATCGCGCCGGCCTGTACGTATTGAGTAGCGATCATCAGCCGGCGTTGTGGCGAAACCAGTCGAGCGTCGCGGCGATGCCCTCGGCGTGCGGGGTGACCTCGACCGGTCCGAACGCTTTACGGAAGGCCGAGTCGTCGGCGATGAACGGGCGGTCGCGCTGATACCAGGTTTCGCCGAGTTCGCGCACGGTGGGGTTGAACAGGCCGATGAGGCGCTGCATACCCCGGCCCAGCCCGGCGGTCTTCAGCTCGCCTCCCACCGCGGCACGCACGAGGTCGAGGAACTGGCGGCCGGTGATCGCCTCGGCGGCGGGCAGGTGCCAGGAGCGGCCGTCAGCGTCGGCGCGCTCGCCGAGGGTGACCAGCCCGGCGGCGATGTCCGGCAGGTACGCGACAGTGTGCGGCTGGTCGAGGTCGCCGACCCAGCGGGCGGTCTTGCCGGCCAGGGCGGCGGCGAAGATGGTCGGGCCGTAGGTGGTGTTGACGCCTCCGGGGCCGTAGTAGTCGGAGGCGCGCCCCATGGTCGCGCGGACCCGCCCGGACCGGTGGGCGTCGAGGATCAACTCGTCGACCTCGGCGCGGGCCCGGCCCTTGCGGGTGATGGCGGCGTGCGGGAGGTCTTCGGTCATGTGGCCGTCGACGGGTCCGTAGACGTACAAGTTGTCGGCCATGACCAGCTTCGCCCCGGCGGCCTCCACTCCGGTCAGGATCGTACGGATGAGGCCGGGGAACTCCTCGGCCCAGCGCTCGTACTTCGGCTGCGCGCACTGGTAGACGACCGCGGCGCCCTGGCAGGCGGCGAGGGCGCCCTCGGTGGTGGTGACGTCGGCCCGGAGGCCGTCTCGGCCGGAGGCGGCGCCCCGGCTGACGGCGCGGACCCGGTGGCCGCGGGCGGTGAGTTCGGCGACGACGGCCGAGCCGACCCCGCCGGTGGCACCAAGGACAACGTGCAGGTCAGACATAGTAAGAGTCCCCCGGAAGCTGGTTTCAAACCGTTGTTATGTAACAACGTTATGCTAATCTCGCTCCCATGGCAAGACCGAGAAATCGTGACTACGGCGAGCTTCGGCACGAACTCGTCGACGCCGGCGGCCGGCTCCTGGCCGCAGAGGGCCCGGCCGCGCTGACCACCCGCCGGGTCGCACAGGAGACAGGCGTGTCCACCACGGCCGTCTACCAGCTCTTCGGTGACAAGGCCGGCCTCGTCCGTGAGATGTTCCTGGCCGGCTTCGAGCGCCTCGCCGAGGCCTTCGCCGCCGTCCCTCGTACCAGCGACCCGGTCGCCGACCTGCTCGCACTCGGCCACGCCTACCGGACCAACGCCCTGGCCAACCCGCACCTGTACGAGCTCATGTTCGGCCGGCCGATCCCCGCCTTCCAGCCCGACGCCGCCACGGCCGCGCTGATCCAGCCGACCTTCGACACTCTCGTCGCCGCCGTGGCCCGCTGCGTACAGGAAGGCGAATTCGCGCCCGGTGAGCCTTATGCCCTCGCCGTGCGGATCAACGCGCTCGCGCACGGGCTGTGCAGCCTCGACCTGCGCGGCGCCCTTGGTGGCACCGACGAGGCACGCCGCCACTGGGACGACGCCTTCGACACCATGATGCGCGGACTGCGCGCCGCCGAATAGCAAAACCGGGCGGCCCCTGTGCGGGGGCCGCCCGGTCTTTTCATGAGGTCAGGCGATCGCCGGTTCGCCCGAGGAGCGCGGCGCGCTCACCGGAGCCTCGTCGAGCGACTGCGGGGGAGCGTTGAGCACCGCCTCGTCGAGACGACCCTCGCCGCGAGCGACGAGGACCGGCACCACCATCTGTCCCGCTACGTTGGTCGCGGTGCGGATCATGTCGAGGATCGGGTCGATGGCCAGCAGCAGGCCGACGCCCTCAAGCGGCAGGCCAAGGGTGCTCAGCGTCAGCGTGAGCATGACGATCGCGCCGGTCAGACCGGCCGTCGCGGCCGAGCCGACCACGGAGACGAACGCGATCAACAGGTACTCGCCGATCCCCAGCGGGACGTTGAACACCTGCGCCACGAAGATCGCCGCCAGCGCCGGGTAGATCGAGGCGCAGCCGTCCATCTTGGTGGTCGCGCCGAACGGCACGGCGAAGGAGGCGTAGTCGC
This sequence comes from Nonomuraea sp. NPDC049750, assembly GCF_040659625.1. Lineage (NCBI taxonomy): Bacteria > Bacillati > Actinomycetota > Actinomycetes > Streptosporangiales > Streptosporangiaceae > Nonomuraea > Nonomuraea sp. NPDC049750. The sequence goes on along the minus strand of NZ_JBFANB010000016.1, from coordinate 31,973 downwards.
GGTCGACGCCCAGGCGCTCGATGGTGACCTTCTGCGTCAGCGGCAGCGTGCCGACCGAGGAGCGGGAGACGAAGGCCAGCTCGATCGCGGGCCACGCCTTGCGGAAGAACGTGATGGGGTTGACCTTGCCGACCACCGCGAGCAGCGTCGGGTAGACGGCCAGCAGGACGATGAAGCAGCCGACGTAGACGCCGAGACTGAACTTGGCCAGCGGCGCGATCAGGTCCCAGCCGTACGTGGCGACCGACTTGCCGATCAGACCGGCGGTCCCGATGGGGGCCAGGCGGATGACCCACCACAGCGCCTTCTGGACCAGTTCGAGGATGGAACGGCTGAAGGTGAGGAACGGCTCGGCCTTCTCGCCGATCGCGATGGCCGCCGCGCCGAGGACGATCCCCAGGAAGACGATCTGGAGGACGTTGAGCTCGGTGAACGCCGTCACGATATTCGTCGGGATGATGCCGGTGAGGAAGTCGACCCAGGTGCCGACGTTCTCGGGCGCCTTCGCGCCCGCCGTGTTCAGGGTGATGCCCTGGCCCGGGTTGATGATCAGACCGAGGCCGATGCCGATGATGACGGCGATCAGCGCGGTGGCCAGGAACCAGAACAGCGTCTTGCCCGCCAGCCGGGCCGCGCCGTTGACGTTGCGGAGGTTGGCGACGCTGACCACCACGGCGGTGAACACCAGCGGCGGCACTGCCAGCTTCAGCAGCTGAACAAAGAGTTTTCCGACTTCGGTGAGCGTGGTGGCCAGCCAGGCGAGGTCCCAGATACGGGCGGCGAAGCCGAGGGCCACGCCCACGACCAGGCCCAGCAGCAACTGCAGGGAAAAAGAGAATCTCTTCACGATGAGGAAGGCTCCGAAAGACGGCATGCCTAAGAAGGCACGCGAAAGGGGGGCGGGTGAGGGGTCGGGGGATCCAGCGCTCGTCAGAGCGCGGTCAGCGACAGAGGGAGCCGGTCAGACGACAGAGATCGATGTGCAGCCGCTCAACAAGCCACACAGACAGGACGATGAACCTCACAGCACCACTTAACCGTAGTTAACGGGACACTATTCCGACTCTACGAGCGATCTATCTCACAAATCAAGCCTTTCCCGACCAGATGTCAGGGGATGCGTCACGCGTGGAACGGAACACGAACGTGGCCGCGCTGGGGGAGGGAACCTTCGGGGCAGCCCGCGCCGTCCCCGCCAGTTCGGCGACGACGCGGGCCTGCTCGGCGCGATCCCCCTCGCCGCGCAACGCCTCGCCGACCTCCACGCGTAGCGGCCCTGATCGGTCAGCGGTGAATGGCCGCGCTTGACCTCTACCGAAGTTGAGGTTCCAGACTGGGCCTCGTAGTCGTCAAGCGAGGAAAGTGAGCAGCTGTGCGAGTTGTACGAGTGGCGGAGTTCGGCGGCCCGGAGGTCCTTCAGATCACGACCGTGCCGGACCCGGTCCCCGGGCCAGGCCAGGTCGTCGTCGACGTCGAGGCCGCCGGAGTCCTGTCGATCGACACGGTGATCCGCGGCGGGCAGGCCGGTGACATCTTCCCGGTGCAACTGCCCTACGTGCCAGGCGTCGGCTCGGCGGGGCGGGTCAGCGCGGTCGGCGAGGGCGTCGATCGGGAGTGGATCGGCCGGCGGGTCCTCGCCGACGTCGAGAACGGCGGGTACGCCGAGCAGATCACCACAGCGCCGGAGAGCCTCATCCCGATCCCAGATGGCTTGGGGACGCGGGAAGCGTTGGCGTTGCTCCACGACGGCTCCACGGCGATGGCCCTCTTCGACCGGGTCGACCTGCGGCCCGGCGCGACCGTGTTCGTCCAACCCGCCGCCGGCGGCCTGGGCAGCGGGCTGGTGCAGCTCGCCCACGCCGCCGGCGCCCGTGTCATCGGCGCCGCCCGTGGCTCCCGCAAGCTCAAGGCCGTCAAGGAGCTCGGCGCCGACGTGGTGGTCGACTACAGTACGCCCGGTTGGCTCGACCAGGTCGGCAGGGTGGACGTGGTCTTCGACGGCGTCGGCGGGGAGCTCGGCCGGGCCGTCTTCGACCTGGTGGAGCCGGGCGGCACGTACTCCAACTACGGATTCTCCGGTGGCGGCGGGTTCACCGAGATCGACCGTGACGAGGCGGCGCGACGCGGGGTGACCGCGATCGGCATGGAGCAGCTTGTCGAGGGCCAGCCACATCGAAGGACGTGGGTGGGACGGGTGCTGAAGGAGGCGGTAGCCGGCCGGATCCGTCCGCTCATCGGCCAGACGTTCCCGCTGGAACACGCCGCCGAAGCGCACGCCGCCCTCGAGAACCGCGACACCCTGGGCAAGACCCTCCTGCTGACCTGACAGGTTTCTCGGTTGTGGTGAGCGTCCCGGACATAGAACAGAAGGGTTGGTGACAGCCGGCCCTCTGGGCGGGGTCAACCGCCGGCGGCCGATCGCCTGGTGTTCAGCTGGTCGAACCCCACCGCGACGAGGATGAGCACGCCGATGGCGATCTGCAGGTAGAAGGCGTTGATCGCCAGGAGGTTGCCGCCGTTGTTGAGTACGCCCATGATCAGTGCGCCGGTGGCGGCGCCGATCGCGCTGCCCTTCGCGCCGAAGAGGCTGGCGCCGCCGATGACGCAGGCGGCGATCGCGTTGAGCTCGAAACCGGTGCCGGCGGTGGGGATGCCCGCTCCCAGACGGGAGGCGAGCAGCACCCCGCCGAGGCCGGCGAGCAGGCCCGAGATCATGTAGACGGAGATCGTCACCAGGCGGACGGGGACGCCCGCGAGGCGGGCCGATTCGGGGTTGGAGCCGACGGCGTAGATGTAGCGGCCGAAGACCGTCCGGGCGAGGACGAACCACATCACGGCGGTGACCACGGCGGCGATGATGAGCAGGTTGGGGATCCCCAGGATCGTGCCGTTGGCGATGGTCTGGAACGCGTCCGGCACACCCTGAATGGTCTGGGCGTCCGTGGTGACCAGGACCAGGCCGCGGGCGATGCCGAGCATGCCCAGCGTCGCGATGAACGGCGGCAGCAGGGCCTTGGTCACCAGCAGGCCGTTGACGATCCCGAGCACCGTGCCGATGCCCACGCCGAGCAGGATCGACGGCAGGATCGGCACACCGGCGACCAGGAACTGCGCCGTGGAGGCGCCGGACAGGCCGAGGATGGAGCCGACCGACAGGTCGATCCCGGCGGTCAGGATGACCAGGAGCTGGCCGATCGCGATGATCCCGAAGATGGCGACCTGACGGGCGAGGTTGGCCAGGTTGTTGCCGGTGAGGAACTCGTCGCTGGCGAGCGTGAGGGCGCCGATCGCCACGAGCAGGACGACGAGCCCGCCGCTCTCCCGTCCGGCGATGTCGCCCAGCGTGACGACCCGCCGCTTCGGCTCGGCCGTCGGCTCGGGCGCCTGCCTGGGTTGCGGCACCGTCTCCAGCGCCGCCGCGTCGTCCGTCGCGCCGCCGGGCGGCCTGTTGGTGATCGTCGTGGTCTCGATCGGCTCGCGCCAGACCAGCTTAGGCATCTCGGCTCACCCCTCCTGGGTCATCTCCGCCGCTCTGGAGCTCGCTCTTCGGAAGCTCACCGCTCTGGAGCTCACCGCTCTGGAGCTCACCGTCCGGGAGCTCACCGTCCGGGAGCTCGGCGTCCGGGAGGTCGGTGCCCCCGGCGCCGCTGGCCAGACGGAGGACGTCCTCCTCAGTGGCGGTTCCGGGAAGTTCGCCCGCGACCGCGCCGTCCCGCAGCACGAGGATGCGATCGGCGAGCCCCAGCAGCTCCGGCAGGTACGACGAGACCACGATGATCCCCAGCCCGTCGCCCGCCAAGTCACCGATGACGTTGTAGAGCTCGCCCTTGGCCCCGACGTCGATGCCCTTCGTGGGCTCGTCGAACATCAGTACCTTCGGCTTGGTGAGCAGCCACCGGGCGAGCAGGACCTTCTGCTGGTTGCCGCCGGACAGCGTCGACACCGGCTGGTCGTACGAACCGGCGCGCAGCCGCAGGCTGTCGAGCAGCCGGTCCGCCTCCTCGGTCTGTTCGCGGCCGGGCAGGAGCCCTCGGCGAGAGCCGCTGCGCAGGCTCGCGATGGTGACGTTCTCCCGGATCGACAGCTCCGGCAGCAGCCCCAGCACCTTGCGGTCCTCGGTGAGGAGCCCTACCCCGGCGTTCATCATCGTGCGCGGCCCGGACGGTTTCACCGACTTGCCCCTGACCTCCACCTCACCGGCCACGATGGGAGCGGCGCCGAAGATGGACAGCAGCAGCCCGCTCCGTCCCGCCCCCAGCAGCCCGCCGATGCCGAGGATCTCGCCCTCCCCGACGTGCAGGTCGATGCTCGGCGAGCGGTCGAACCGGCGCAGGCCCCGGACCCGCAGCGCGGGCGTCCCCGCGTGCCGGTGGGTCTCCGGATAGAGCGAGCTGATCTCCCGGCCGACCATCGCGGTGATCAGCCGGTCCTCGTCGTACCCGCTGATCGGCCCGGCCTCGGACAGGCCCCCGTCCCGCAGGACGGTCACCCAGTCGCCGATCTCGAACATCTCCTCCAGCCGGTGCGTCACGTACAGCATCGCTATGCCGCGCTCGCGCAGCCGCAGGATGTGCTGGAGAAGGCGCTCCGACTCCGCCTCGGTGAGCGCCGTGGTCGGCTCGTCGAAGACGATCACCTTGACGGAGTCCGCGGTCAGCACCTTGGCGATCTCCACGAGCTGGCGGGTGGCCGCCGGAAGGCGCTCCACGATCGCGTGCGGGCTGAGCTCCGTCAGGCCGACCTCGTCGAGGGCCTTCCTGGCGCGGGTCTCCAGCTGGTTCCTGGCGATGATCCCGGTCCGTGCCGGAAGGCGGCCCATGAACAGGTTCTCCGCGACCGACAGGTGGGGGAGCAGGCTGAGCTCCTGGTAGACGGCCTGGACGCCGGCCGCGCGTACCGATGCCGGGGTCGGCGCGGTGACCGGGCGGCCGTCGATCTCGTAGCTGCCGCTGTCGCGGCGCAGCGCACCCGTCAGCACCCGGATCAGGGTCGACTTCCCCGCGCCGTTCTCCCCGGCCAGGCAGTTCACCTGGCCGGGGACCAAGCGGAGCGAGACGTCGCTGAGAGCCTGGACGGGGCCGAACGCCTTGGAGACGCCGTGCAGCTCGACGACCGGCGCGGTCATCATTCCGCCTTCATCGTCGGCGGGTGGAGCAGTTGCTTCACATCCGGCGCCGTCATGTTGCCCTTGTCGGCCACGACCGCTCCGGGGTCGATGTCACGCGGCGGGATGCGGTTGACCGTGGCCATCCCGGCCGCCAGGACACCCTGGTAGCCGAAGAAGTACGGGTTCTGCACCACCAGCGCGTCGATCGTGCCGGCGGCGAGCGCGGCGTTCTCCTGCGGGTCGGAGTCGAAGGCCACGACGGGGACGGTCGCGGCGGCGTGGTTGTCCTGGATCGCCCGAGCCGCGCCGACACCTGAGGTGTTGTTGTCGGCGAAGACCCCCGCCAGGTTCGGGTTGGCGGTCAGCGCGTCGTTGACCTGCGACGCCGCGGTGTTGATGTCGTTGTTGTTGAAGCGCTGCAGCCCCACCTTGACCTGCGGGCAGTTGTTCGTGATGCCCTGCTTGAATCCGGCGTCCCGATCGACGAGTGACTGGATGCCGGCCACCGAGGACTCGATCATGACGGTGCCGCTCGTCTTGTTCTGCGCCTTGAGCAGTTCGCACATGCGCTTGCCCGCCTGGGTCCCGGCCTTGACGTTGTCGGTGCCGATGAACCCTTCCGAGGGGGTGGTCACGCGGCTGTCCACGGTGATGACCTTGAGCCCCGCCTTGCGCGCCCGGTCGATCGCCGAGTTCAGGGCGCTGGAGGAATTAGGCGCGATGACCAGCCCGTCAACGCCCCGGGAGATGGAGTTCTCGACCAGTTGTACCTGTTGGTCGATGTTCGTCTCGGAGGTCGGGCCGAACGTGCTCACATTGAGCCCGAAATCCCCGCCCGACTGCTTGGCCCCGGCGATCATCGTCTGCCAGAACGAGGAATCGCTCGCCTTGATGATCACATCGATCTTCTTGCCGCTCGCCAGCCCGCCCGCGCCGCCGCCCGCGGCGTGTCCGGCCGTGCTCGTCGCCCGGCCTCCCACCACTCCGAGTACCAGCGCCACCAGCGCGATCGCCGCGACCAGTGAGAGCGAGAAAACGATTCGAGAACTAGCCATGACGGCCCCCTGAAAGGTGTCTCAGGCGGCAGTCGCTCTCGGTCGTCGCGCCCCCGAGAACACCCTTCCAGCAAAGCCTGGGAATTCACTGGTTCGAAACTAGTAAAGAGAAAAGAACTCATTACTCGCATCCGCCAACCACCGCCCCGCTGAGCGACCAATGGCGGCGGTCATGAAGCGACTACGGCGGCGGTTGAGCGACCACGGCGATGGCGGCTGAGCGGCCACAGCGACTAGAGCGACTAGAGCGACTAGAGCAGGATGCGTCGGTGCCCCGCGTACTGGCGAGGGCGCTGGACCCTGGCGAGTTCGCGCAGGGCGCGCGACGCGCCGCTCCGCCTGGCCAGGGCGAGTGCCTGACGGGCCGCCTCGGCCGAGCGCTCCCTGTCATGGGCGTCGGCGTAGGCGTGGGCCATGCGGGCCAGGGCGTAGGCGACGGCGTACGTCGGCTGCGCCTTCGGCGGTCCCAGCTCCAGGATCTCGATCGCGCCACCGGCCTGACCGAGGTCGATGAGGCACCCGGCGCACAGCGCGTTGTGCGCCTCGGCCGAGCAGTCGAACCGGTAGGGCGGGTCCTCGCCCGGTTCCTCCAGCGACTGCGCCGACTCCTCCAGGCGGCGATGGCACATGTCCACGTCGCCGGCCAGGGCGTGGCCCTGCGCTTCGTGATGTCGGCACAAGGCGTCCATCCGCGGCGGAAGTTCGGCGCGTTCGCGGGCCGCGATGGCCAGGTCCACAAGCCGGCCGGGATCGCCGGTGGTGTCGGAAAGGCCGCCCCGCTGGGCCAGCGTGTACGCCTCCAGCAGCGCGTCCGCCGTTTCACGGGCGTCGCGGATGGCCTCGTCCGACCAGGTCAGCGCCCCGTCGGGGTCGCCGGCCTCGTGGTGCATGCGGCTGATCAGCTCGGCGTTCTCCGCGGCGAGCGCCAGGAAGGCCCGCCTGATCGGCGTACTGGCGTCGCGGTGGAACTCCTCGATCCCGGCGAAGACCGGCCGCAGCGCGTTGATCAGGTCGGCGGGGCGGAGGTCGGTCCGGGAGTAGGCGTCGAGGAGGGTCCTGAAGTAACGGACCGTCCCGTCATCGGCGCGCTGGGGCGCCTCGATCGCCCGGCCGGTACGCTCCTCCTCCTCGGCACTGAACATCCCCGACTGGAGCGGGATGTTCGTGACGTAGTGCCACCGTGTGGTGCCGGCCGCGTCCCCGACGAACAGGTCCGCCTCGTCCACGCCGAACGCCCGGCAGAGCAGCTCCGCGTGCGACTCGTCGAGCCGCCGCTCTCCGGTCTCCCACAGCCGGATCATCGAGCTGAGCGCCTCCGGTGCGGGCAGCTGATCACGCGTCGTCTCGTCCGCCGTGTCGGCCAGCCGTCTCCCGAGCTCGTCGCGGCTCCACAGCCGTCCACGGCGCAGGACCCTCAGGCGGGCGGCCCAGATCGGAACATCGATGTCAGCCATTGGCGTTCCTTCAGCGTCCGAGTGATTTGTCTCTATTGTCCGTTTCCCTGGGCTGTCTCGTTAATCCTGAATCGGTAGATCAGCCGGTTGACCTGGGCGGATGGCCGCCCTTGCGGGTGATGTCACATGGTGGTCCAAAGCCGGAAACCTCCGCGCAACCCTTGACATGCCATCCCGCCACCCAGCACGCTTGTCGGGAAATGAAAAGCCTTTTCACACAGTGAAAAGCATTGGAAGGCGGCCACACCCCCATGAGCCACGAACCCGCGCTCGCCCAGCACCCTCCCGACCATCCGGAACCAGCGGCGCCGTCCGCTGACGCCCGGCTGAGAACGGGGGCGCAGGCCGCCCTCGTGGCCCTCTCGGTCTATGTCGCGATCGAGTCGCTGAGCCTGGGTCTGTGGTCCTCGTTCGGCCCCGGGGCGGGGTTCTTCCCGTTCGTGCTGGGTGTGGCGCTCGGGGCGCTGAGTGTCGCGTGGTTCTTCCAGTCGATCCGCGCGGGGCGCGCCGACGCCGCGCCGGGTGACCGGACCGACGTCCCGCACGCCGTCGCCGTGCTGGTCAGCCTCGTGGTCCTGGCGGCGGTCATGGACCTGCTCGGCTACCAGATCAGCATGTTCCTGTTCCTTATGTTCCACCTCAAATGGCGGGCGGGACGAAGCTGGGCGCTGTCGCTGGTGCTCGCCCTGGTGGGCAGCGCGGGCGTCTTCTACGGCTTCGAGCACGGCCTGATGGTGCAGTTGCCGCCGTCGGCGATCCCGTTCCTCGCCGGATGGGGTCTGTGATGGACGTCCTGTCCGACCTGCTCGGCGGTCTGTCGACGGCTCTGTCGCCGCAGAACCTCCTGTACGCCTTCATCGGCTGCACACTCGGCACCCTGATCGGGGTCCTGCCCGGCATCGGCCCCGTCGCCGGGGTGGCGCTGCTCATCCCGCTCACCCTCAACCTGGACCCGACCAGCGCCATCATCATGCTGGCCGCCATCTTCTACGGCACCCAGTACGGCGGCACGATCACCAGCGTCCTGCTCAACACACCGGGCGAGGCCGCCTCCGCGATCACCACGATCGACGGCTACGCCATGACCAGGCAGGGCCGCGCGGGAGTCGCGCTCACCATCGCCGCGCTCGGCTCGTTCGTGGGCGGCACCGTCGCCACGGCGGGGCTCGTCGTCGCGGCCAAGCCGCTCGGCGACCTGGGCCTGCGGATCGGGCCGCCGGAGTTCTTCGCGCTCATGGTGCTCGGCATCTCGCTGCTTGTCGCGCTCGCGGGCCGCTCCATGACCAAGGCGCTCATCTCCGGCGTGCTCGGCCTGCTCATCTCCATGGTCGGCATCGACCCCGTGGGCGGGGCGCCCAGGTTCACCTTCGGCAGCGATCGGCTGCTCGACGGCATCAACTTCGTCGCCGTCATCATCGGCCTCTTCGGGCTGTCGGAGATCCTCGGCGCGGCCAAGGGCGGCACCGCCAAGGCGGTGGCGCCAGGGCTGCGGGCGCTCCTGCCCGGCCGTACGGACCTGCGGCGCAGCGTGCCGGCGATCGCCAGAGGCACCGGCATCGGGTTCGCGCTCGGGCTGATCCCGGGGATGACCGGCTCGGTCTCCTCGCTGCTCGCCTACGGCGCGGAGCGGAAGTTCGGCAGGCACCGCGCCGAGCTGGGATCGGGCGCGGTGGAGGGCGTCGCCGGCCCGGAGACGGCGAACAACGCGCACGCGAACGGCGCGCTCGTGCCGCTGTTCACGCTCGGCATCCCGGCCTCGCCGACGATCGCCGTGCTCATGGGCGCCTTCCTGCAGCAAGGGCTGACGCCGGGTCCCACGTTGTTCGCCGAGCACGCGGACGTCGCCTGGGGGATCATCGCCAGCCTGTTCGTCGGCAACGTCATCCTGCTGGTGCTGAACGTGCCGCTGGTCGGGGTGTGGACGTCCATCCTGCGCATCCCGTATCCGGTGCTGACCGCGATGATCCTCACCTTCATGGTGGTGGGCGCGTACACGATCAACTTCACCGTCTTCGACGTCTTCGTGATGGTCGCCTTCGGGCTGCTCGGCCTCGCGCTGCGCCGCCTGGACATCCCCCTCGCGCCCCTGGTGCTGACCCTCGTGCTCGGGCCGCTCATGGAACGTTCCCTGCGCGAATCGCTGGAGCTGTCCCAGGGCGATTTCACCGTCTTCCTCACCCGTCCGATCAGCGTCGTGTTGCTGGTGGTCGCGCTGGTCATCGCGGCGAGCCCGCTGCTGCGACTGCGCAAGCCCGCCGCGCTGACCGAAGATCCCGAAGCCTGACCAGAACGTCACCCCCCGAGAAAGAGGAGCCATCGTGAGACTCAAGATCGCAGTCATGGCCGTAGCCGTGACGACAGCGCTCGCCGCGTGCGGTGCCCAGCAGGCCGGCGGGGCCGCGGGCGCCTGGCCGCGCAAGGGGAAGCCGATCACCCTGATCGTCTCCTTCGCGCCCGGCGCGGCCGTCGACGCGGCGGCCCGCGTGGTCGCGCCCATGCTGGAGAAGGAACTGGGTACGAACGTCGAGGTGCTCAACCGGCCGGGTGCCGGCGGCCAGATCGGCTACACCGCGCTCAGCAAGGCCAAGGCGGACGGCTACACCATCGGCGCCACCGGCTCGCCGTCCATCGTCGTCTCGCCCCTCGACCCGAGCCGGGGCGCCACCTACACGCGGCAGAGCTTCCAGCCGCTCGGCATGCAGGTCCTCGACCCGATGCTCGTCGGGGTCGACCCCGGCAGCCCGTACAAGACCCTGAAGGACCTGATCGAAGCGGTCAAGGCCAAGCCGAAGAGCATCACCGTCACCACCACGGGCGTGCAGACCGGCGAGCACTTCGCGCTGGCCGACATCCAGCAGAAGACAGGGGCGCAGTTCGCGCCCGTGCACTTCTCGGAGGGCGCCGCGTCGGCCATCGCCGCCTTCCTGGGCAAGCACGTCGGCGCGTACGTCGGCAACGTCAGCGACGTCAAGCCCCTCGTCGCCCAGGGCAAGATCAAGGTGCTCGGCGTCATGTCGGGGCAGCGCAGTCCGTTCCTGCCGGATGTGCCCACTTTCGCCGAGCAGGGGTACCAGGTCGAGCAGGCGACCGCCCGCGGCTACGCGGCTCCGGCGGGGGTGCCCGCCGAGGTGCGTACCAAGATCGAGGCGGCGTTGAAGAAGGCCATCGAGGATCCGGCGGTCGTCGCCAAGATGAAGGATCTCGGCCTTGGCACCGTCTACAAGTCCGGTCAGGAGTACGCCACGTACTGGACCGAGCAGGAAACCACCATCAAGCAGACCCTTCCCCTGGTCCGTAATGACAAAGGCTGATTCGAAAAAGGCTGAGAGGCAACGAACATGAGTGAACCCTCCGTGCTGAGCAGGCTCGCCGCCCTGCCCACCGCCAACATCGGCGATGCGATGGAGCGCCTCGGCATCCTCGACTCCCGGATCCGCCCGGTCTGGCCCGGCGCCCGCGTGGCCGGGTACGCCTTCACCGTATGGACCCGGTCGGGTGACAACGCGCTCATCCACCAGGCGCTCGAGGTCGTCGGGGCGGGCGACGTCATCGTGGTCAACGGCGGTGGCGACGAGTCCAGGGCGCTGATCGGCGAGCTGATCGGCCAGCGGGCCAAGAACAGCGGCGTGGCCGGATTCGTCATCGACGGAGCCGTCAGGGACGCCGAAGGGCTCGGCGAGATGGGCATGCCGGTCTTCGCCCGAGCGGTGACGCCCGCGGGGCCGTACAAGAACGGACCTGGTCATCTCGGCCGTACGATCGCGGTCGGCGGCGTCGCCGTCGCACCCGGAGACCTGATCCTCGGGGACGCCGACGGCGTGGTGGTGGTTCCGCTCGCCGAGGCCGAGCGGGTCGCGCAGGCGGCGGAGGCGGTCTTCAGCCTTGAGGAGGGCAAACGGGCTGCCATCCTTGAATCCACGTGACAACCGTTCTCCTAGGACGAGGGAGTCCCACCGATGGCCGCCGGGCAGCCACAGCCGTCCATGCGCTCGGTCGAGCGCGCGTTCGACGTGATCGAGGTGCTGGAGCAGAGCGACAAGCCGATGCGGCTCTCGGACATCGCGCGGCGGGCCGGTCTGTCCCCGGCCACCACGCTGCGCCTGCTCGGGGTGCTTCAGCGGCGCGGGTTCGTGGTCGCCGAGCAGCAGGCTTACCACCTCGGCCCGGCCACGCTCGCCGCTGCCCACAGCTTCCTCGTCACCGACAGCCTGAGCCGCGCCGCCACCCCGGTGCTGCAGGAACTGGCCGCCACCACCGGCCTGACCGCGACCCTGCACATCAGATCGGGCCTGGAGCGCATCGTCATCGCCCGGGTCGACGGCGCCGATCCGCTGCGCTACCAGCTACCCATCGGCCAGCGGCTCCCGCTGCATCTCGGCGCGGGCAAGGTGCTCGCGGCGGCCATGCCCGAGGAAGAGCTCGAGGCCCTGATGTCAGCGGTACGCGACCTGAGCACCGCGGGCGGCAAGCCCGTGAGCGAGGCGGACCTGCGTGCCGAGCTGGCGCTGATCAGGGAGCGCGGCTACCACGTCTCCGCCGACGAGCGCGTGGTGGGCTCGTCGGGCGTGAGCGCACCCGTGCCGCGCCCGGACGGCCAGGTCATGGCCACGGTGGGCATCTCCGGCCCCGCCGAACGCCACCCCGAGAGCGAAATGCTGAGCATCGTGCCCGAACTGCTCCGCGCCGCCGCCGCGCTCGGCCGCGCGCGTGACCTCTGACGATCTCCTTTCGTTAACCCCTCCAGTCGTTAACCTCTCCACTTCTTGAGCAAGGATTGATGAAAATGCGTTGTGCCGTCATCGGCCTGGGAGAGGCGGGCGGCGTCTTCGCCGCCGCACTCGCCGCGTCCGGGCACCAGGTGCTCGGGTACGACCCCGCCAACACCCCCACCCCCGAAGGTGTCACCAGGACCGCGACGCTGCGGGAGTGCGTCGAGGGAGCCGCGTACGTCATGGTTCTGACCGCTGCCTCCGCCGCCCCCGCAGTCGCGGCGGAATGTGGGCCCCTTCTTGCCGAAGGCGCCTGCTACGCCGACTTCACCTCCGCACCGCCCGCGGTCATGGAGCGGCTCGGCAAGACCATCGACGGCTTCGCGGACGTCGCCATTCTCGGCCCCGTGCCGCTGCACGGGCATAAGGTGCCGCTCCTCGTCAGCGGGCCGGGCGCGGCGGCGGTCTCCCGGCTCGTGAGCCCGCTCGGCACCCCTGTGGAGGTGCTCGACGCGCCGCCCGGCGCGGCCATGGCCCGCAAGCTCCTGCGCAGTGTGTTCATGAAAGGGCTGGCCTTGGTGGTCTGCGAAGCCGTCACGGCGGGGGAGGCCGCGGGTGACAAGGACTGGATCCGGGCCGAGGTCGCCAGGCAGCTCGCCGGTGACGGGCAGGCGATCATCGACCGGTTCCTGACCGGCACCCGTACGCATGCTGTACGACGGGCGCAGGAAATGCACGACACCGGGGCGTACCTGGACGATCTCGGGGTGCCGACCGAGATGACCCGCGCCGCCGAGCGGGGTCTGCGCCGCATAGCTACCCAGGCAGACCCTGTCCTGGCCGAGGCCCGCCCCTGACAGTCATATCCGGGCGCTGAGGGTGCGCAGCAGAGCGCCAAATCCGCGAGTGGCGAGGCGTGGCGGGGTGGCGCCGTTCATGCGCAAGAGGTACTCGCCTTGCAGCAACGTCCTCGGGCCGGACACCGCGAGGCTGTGCGTGGCGATCGTGGAGGCCAGGGCCGCCTGCCGCCTCCGCCTGGCCGAGTACACGTCTACGATCGAGGCCGGATCGGGCACGGCGCCCAGGCAGTCCACCAGCGTCGCCACGTCCTCTAACGCCTGGTTCGTGCCTTGCGCCATGACGGGTGGCATCCCATGCGCCGCGTCCCCGAGCAGCACGCACCGCCCGCCACCCCAACGGCGCGGCACCTTGTGCCGGGTGTGCGGGAACACCTCGGCGTCGCCCTCACCCAGCGACGCCAGCACCCGCTCGACCGGCGAGCCCCACCCCCCGAACCGCCGGCGCAACATCTCCACCGGCTTGTCCTCCGGCGGCGCGCCCGGCGACCACGGCACATCGAAGAACCACTGCATGAGCCCGTCACCCGCCCCCATGTACCCGAAGTCACCCCGCCGGCCGACCATCATCGTCGTGGTCGACCCGGGATCGAACGGGGCCGGCGTCAGGCCCTGCCAGGTCGCCACACCGGTCCGGGCCGCCGGGCCGTCGCCCAGGACGAGGGTACGCACCCGCGAGCGCACACCGTCGGCTCCGACCAGGACGTCACCGCCGTACTCCTGACCTGCCTGCGTCCGCACCTGTACGCCGTCGCCGTCGGCCCGCACCTCCGCGACCCGTGCGCCGAACCGTACGGTCCCCTGCGGCAGGCCGCTGTCCAGGAGGGTGATCAGCGACCCGCGCGGGATCACTCGCGCCGCCGACCCGAACCGTTCGGCCAGCGCCGCCAGATCGAACTCCAGCACCCGGCGCCCGCGTGCGGTCCGCAGGCATAACGTCGTCAGCGGCTGCCCGGTCCCGTCCAGGTCGACGCCCAAATCCCCGAGGATGGCCGTGCCGTTGTGCCACAGCGTGATGGCCCCGCCCTGGACGCGCGGCTCGGGCGCCTGCTCCAGCACGACCACTTCGTGGCCCGCGCCGATCAATCCCCGTGCCGCCGCGAGCCCGCTGATCCCCGCCCCTGCCACAAGCACTCGCACCGGTGGCCTCCACTTCAACTCTACGAGAAGTAGTACTACCCCTTATAGAGCATCTGGCCACCGTCCACAAGGTCGCATGGAACAGGGCCTCCACCGCGCCGTGGAGGCCCTGTCAACGCTTGATGATCAGCTGCAGTGTTCGAAGATGCTGTCGTAGGTGGCGGAGCCCGCCTTGCCGCCCCACCTCACGCACTTGTCCGCCGCCGCGGCGCGTACGGGCCCCGCGTAGTACGCGAAGTTGCCTGAGTCGGTGACCCTGCTACTTCCCTGCACTTCCAGGTAGGCGCTCGTCGCCGTGGCGGTGCCGAGGGAGGTTCGCTTCAGGGTGGCGACGCAGTTGTTGCCGTTGCCGCTGTTGTAGAGCAGGTAGACCGTGCCGGAGGTGCCGAGCGCCGCCGAGTCGATCACGTCGTAGCCGGCGCCGCAGACCTCCTGCGGGGTGTACGGGTTGGTGGTGTTGCCGCAGTTCTTGGAGGTCACCGTCTGGTTGGGGTAGCCGAAGGTCGTGCCGTTGAAGACGGCCTTCTGGATGTTGGAGGGGTAGTCGGTGCCCAGTCGTACCTCGTAGTGGAGGTGGGGGGAGATGTTGTTACCTGGCTTGCTGGTGTTGCCGACCGTGCCGATCTTCTGTCCCTGCGAGACGGTGGCTCCCTCGCTGACCGAGCGAGTGTTCAGGTGCGCGTAGTAGGTCGCCCAGCCGCCGCCATGGTCGATCTTGACGAGGTTGCCGTACCCGTTCGTCGAGCCCTGGTGAGCGGAGATGACCACCGTGCCGGCGGCCGCGGCCACCACGGGGTCGCCCAGGTCGGCGTCGGCGGTGCTGCCCCTGTTGAAGTCGATCTCCCACGACAGGTGGGCGCTGCTCCCGTTGGAGTTGCCGGTCCACGCCTGCCCACAGGGGAAGGGCAGCTGGAAGTTGGTGGCCATGATGCTCGCGTCCGCCGTCACCTGGTTGGGCGGGTCGCCGCCGCTCTCCTCGCCCGGGTCGGCGGCGGCGACACTCAGGAACAGGGCTAAGCCCGCGATCGCGATTGCTCGGAGTTTCAACTGGACCCCTTCCACACCGTGTATGTCTTGCTAGGGCCCAGGGTGGGAAAAATCCGTACAGAAAACATACAGAAACTGCATGGTTTCGCTCCGTGTCCGTACGTGGCCCTCCGTACGCCTGACAAGCACGTGCGAACCGGCCCGCGACCGTCTCTCCGTACGCCCGACAAGGACCTGCGAACCGGCCCGCGAGCTAAGCCGTCCGAGCCGCAACCGTCCGCCACCCGAAGGTGACGGAGCCGGCCAGAAGCACCAGGCCGGACAGCACACCACTGATGAGCGGCACCCATGTCACGGCCGCCGTGGACGCCAAAACCAGACCGGCGACGCCCAGCAGAGTGAGCACCACACCGGGCACGGCGATGCTCCAGTCTTTCCAAACGGGCGCCAACGCGATGAAATGCACACCGACCACGAACGCCACCCAGGCCACATTGGTCTCAACAGGACGCTCCCAGGCGGCCAGCACCCGGAGGCCACCGAAGAGCAGGATCACCTCGGCGGCGACGATGATCAGGTAGCCGCGGCTGAACATGTTCCGCTGCGGACCCGGAGCGGACCGCTCCTTGCGTGCGGTGACGAACCACAGGGCCATGACACTCGCGGCCGCCAGGCACGCGGCCACCCGCAAGAGGTTCACGGTCACGGTGTTGAGCGGGCTCTGCGCGTTGACGACGACGAAGACCGCGCCGAAGACCGCGCCAACCAGCAATCCAGTCATTCGCTGCATGATCCTATTGAACTCCATATCGGGTGGGGACCGCAGTGGGGCTGGGCCGAGGACGAGGTAGCTCTGGCACTACCGCGCCGCGCGGTGCCAGAGAGGGAGGCTGGGCACTACGTTGCCGGGGCCGCGGCGACGCAGAGGCGGGTCTGGCGCTACGTTGCCGCGCGGCGGCAGAGAGGCGGGACTGGACGCTACCTGACTGCGCCGCGCAGATAGGCCAGCACCGCCAGCACCCGCCGGTTGTCGTCATCGGAAGCAGATAGCGCCAGCTTGGCGAACACACCGGCCACGTGCTTGCCTACGGCCGCCTCCGTGATCGACAGGGCGCGCGCGACGGCCCTGTTGGAGCGCCCTTCGGCGATCAGCGCCAGCACCTCGCGCTCACGCGGCGTCAGCTGGTGGGCAGGCTCAGTGATCTCCCGGGCCTTGGACCTGCTGGATCGGCTCGTCGACGACCCGATGCAGGTCACCGGCCGCGTGCAGCTCCCTGAGCCGGGCCGCTTTGCGCGGGTCGTCCAGTACGCTCGCGTGGATGATCGTGCGCATCGTCATGCCGTCCCGCAGGGCGTCGAGCACGTCGACCCGGCTCTTCTGCTCCTCGCGGCCCTTCTTTGACGAGCCCACCGGATGCATGGCGCGCAGCTCCCGGGCCGAGGCGGCGGCCTGCGCGATCTGCTGCCGTACGAGCGCGCGGTCCTCCAGCCGCTCGACGTCGACGGGGATGCCGCGCAGCTCGTCCACTACCTCTTCCAGCCGATGGGCCAGCTGAGCCAACGACACGCTCTCGTCCACACGCCTCCTTCACCTACCGCGCCGTCCGGACGCCGGGCCTCCTGGCAGCTGGACACCATTCTGGCAGCGCCAGGACGGCGTTCTCCTCTTGCCATCTCGGCGGCCACGCTCTGGTGAGCGCTGGGCGGGAGTTGCGGCCAGGCCCTGGTGGGCGGTGGGCGGGAGCGGAGGTCACGGAGCGTCCGTCGACGGGCCCGATCCCACGGTGATGACGATCTTCCCGGCGGGATGACCCTCGGCGAGGTAACGGATGGCGTCGGGTGCGTCGCCGAGGGGGTAGGTGCGGTCGATGACCGGGGTGACCGCGCCCGATTCGATCAGCTCTGCCAGCTCCTCCAGCTCTTGGGCGCGTTCCTTGGAGGTCACGCCACGGAGCCGCTGGCTGGTGAACATCGAGACGAAGGGCGCGCGCAACTGGCGGGTGTAGCCACCGAGCAGCCCGCCGGCGTCGTGCCCGCCGCCGGCCAGCACCAGGGTCCCGCGCGGGGTCAAGGCGCGCCGCAGCAGCGACAGCGGGCGGCAGCCCGCGAGGTCGATGATCACGTCGTAGCTCGGCCCGTCGCGGTCGACCTCCTCCTGGGTGTAGTCGATCACCTCGTCGGCGCCGAGCGACCGCACCAGGTCGACCTTGCCGGTGCCGCACACCCCGGTCACCTTCGCGCCGGACGCCTTGGCGATCTGCACCGCGAACGAGCCGATGCCGCCGGCCGCGCCGATGACCATCACTCTCTGCCCGGCGTGTACCTGCCCGCCGTCGCGGACGCACTCCAGCGCGGTGACCGCGGAGATGGGCACCGCGGCGGCCTGCTCGAACGACAGCCTGGGCGGCTTGGGCGCGAGCCGCTTGGCGGGGGCGGCCGCGTATTCGGCGAACGTGCCGCTGCGCGGGCTGGTGCCGTACACCTCGTCACCGGGCTTGAACCGCTGAACGCCGGCGCCGACCGCCACGACCACCCCGGCCAGGGCCCGGCCGCGTACGGACACCTTGGGCCTGGTCAGGCCGAACGCGACCCGCACCCCGTACGGCCGGCCGGTCATGCAGACCCACACGCCCGGGTCCACCCCGGCGGCGTGTACCTGGACCAGCACCTCGTCGTCGCCGATCGACGGCCGGTCCACCTCGCGTAACCGGAGGACATCGGCCGAGCCGTACACGTCCTGAGCGATCGCTTTCATTTGGTCTCCTCCTGGGAGTCGGGGTATTGGAACACCTCGTCGAGCGGGACCTTGAACACATGGGCTATCTGGAAGGCCATCTCCAGGGACGGTGAGTAGCGGCCCTGCTCGATGGCGATGACGGTCTGGCGGGTCACGGAGATGCGGTCGGCCAGCTCGGCCTGCGTCATCTCGTCGTGCGCGAAGCGCAGGGCACGGATGCGGTTGGTCACACGGGTCGGTTTCACCATTGAGGCAGGCTCCTGCGGTAGACGATGACCTTGGCGACATTGCCGAGGACCGACGACAGGGCGAAGCACACGTAGATCACGTTGGCGATCCAGAAGCGGTCCCAGTCGGCGATCGCCATGAGCATCGCCGCGACCGCGCCGATCACCACGAACGCCTGGCCGACGTGGTCGCCCAGCCGCCCGATCTCCCGGTCCCTCTCGTCCTTGACCAGGGACGCCGGCCTGGCCGCGGCGACCACGATCTCGAGCGCGATCGCGGCGAGGATGGCCGCTCCCACGCTCCACAGCAGCGCCGCGCCATAGGGCACTTCGGCCAGCGGGCGCTCGCCGGCCCGGCCTAAGACGACGAACGCGTACCCGCCGTAGGCGGCGACGGAGACGATCAGCCGGATCCACGCCCGTCTCTCTTCGAGTGTCATGACAGCTCCTTGATGTACAGAATCTTTGACATTCGAAAAGTAGCAAATCTTTGACTTCATGTCTAGAAAGTTTTACATCGCCCGCCGGTCCAAGCCAGGCCGAACACACGCAAGACCGCCGACGGGCTCACCGGAGTCCGTCGGCGGTCTTCAATCCGACAGCCGCTAGGGCAGGCCCCACGCCGGCGCGCTGTCATCGCCCGGGACGTCGCGCGGCTGAGCAGGGTGCTGACCTGGTCGGCTGATGACGGCCGTCCTGCCTCTGCGCAGTGGGATCTCAAGGGTGTCCGTACCCCGGTGGGGGAGCGGTCTGCCGTGCTCGTCGCGGACCTCGACCGGACCCTCGATGCCGTGCTTGAGCCGCAGCGGCTCGCCCGCCTCGCTGTGGACCCTGATCCAGTCCGTACGCCCCTGACTCCGCGAGGCGTCCACCAGGAACGCGCCCTGCGTACGCAGCCGCTCGACCGACACATCGGCCCAGGTGGCGGAGACCGCGGGGAACACCTTGACCACCCCGCCGTGGCTCTGGATCAGCATGTCGAGCACCGACTGCGCGGCGGCCAGCGGGCTCTCGACGGCGAAGTTGGCGCCCTCCCTGTACATGGTGTTGGGAGTGATCGCGCAGTTGTCCACGACGTTGCCGTCGATGAAGAAGCGCAGCTGGGCCAGCGCCTCCTCCGGGTTGCCGAACAGCGTCTCCATCGAGGAGGCCGCCGCGAAGCTGTAGCCGTGCCACCGCTCGCGCATGCTGGTCCAATGCTCGAAGCTGCGCCGGTCGAGCGACTCCTGCAGCGGATACATCCACAGCAGGTGCGAGTAGTGCCGGTGAGACTCCGCCAGCGGCACGTCCGCCCCGATCATCACCCCGTCCTCGTTCTGGTGGTAGGGCACCAGCCGCGCGAGGATCTCCTGCCAGCGGGACTTGCGCGGGTCGTCGAGGCGTAACCGCTCGGCGCTGTCGAGGAGGGTGCGGCAGCCCCAGCGGATGAGCGAGAGGTCGTAGGTGGCGTCGGAGGCGTTGGCGTACTCGGGCGAGCGGGTCTCGGGCAGGTGCAGCCGGCCGTCGGCGCCCTCGACCAGGAAGCGCTCGTAGTAGGTGATCGCGCCGGTGAGGATCGGGTGGAGCACGTCGCGCAGCACGCCGTCGTCCATGGAGTGGCGGTAGGTGAGCCAGACGTTGTGCATGCCCCAGGTGAGGTTGCCGGTGTGGTCGTTGGGACTCACGCCGGGCACGCCGACGTATCGCGGGCCGGGCCTGAGCATGCGGTCGCCCGGATGGCACAGCGCGTAGGACTTCCCATCGCGATAACCCGGATTCACATTAAGCTCCAGATTTTCGCGATATTTCCGGAACGTTGTGGTTACCGCGTCCAGCTCCGGGTGGTTCGAGCCGTTGATCATCGGATAGCTGACCTGGACGTTCAGGTTCCACCAGATGTTGGTCCAGCTGTTGCCCGCCTCGGGGAACCACGGCCCCCACTCGGTCACCACGGGCGCGCCGTCCCTGGTGGCCGAGGCCATCTTGTAGAGCTGGATCCAGTAGAACCGCTGCAGCCGCTTGTCCGGGATCGACAGCAGACTGCGCCGGTAGAACCGCTGCCACCAGAGCCGGTGGGCCAGGACCTGCGCCTCCGGGTTCCCGTCGAGCACCCGGCGCACGGTCCGTACGGCCTCCTCGACCCCGGTCGAGTCCGGGTATCCGTAGGCGATCGTGGCGGCGAACACCCGGCCGGTGCCGTGCCGGACCTCGCGCCAAGCCGTCGTGTAGCCACCTCCGGCGTGCATGGGCTGCTCGACGTGCCCCTCGGCGGCCACCGGCTCGGGATTGCCGGTGTATTCGGGCGGGAGCCGGATCGTCCTGGTCGTATGGGAGGGCAGGGGCGTGAAGCCCCACGCCGCCGCCTCCTCGCCCGGGGTCGGCGTCATGGACACCAGCAGCACACCGCGCTGGTTGAGCACGAGCGCGCTGAACCGGACGCCGCCCTGGGCGGTCGTCACGGTCCCGGTGAGCTCGGCGCGTTCGAGGTCCAGCCGCCAGTCCACCGCGGTGACGGTCCCGGCGAAGGTCAGCGTCAGATAGCCGATGGGCAGCCGCGAGTAGCCGATCGCCGCCTCCCACTGGCCTCGCTGGTCCTGTACGAGGGAGTGGCTGAGCATGAACCGCAGGACGTTCCCCTCGCCGCCCTTGTTGTAGACGTGCACGCCGAGAAACCCGTTGCCCAGGAACGGCCCGTTCTGCCAGCCACTGGGGAGCCGCTTCCAGATCATGGCGGCGTCCCGCAGGACGTCCCCGTACGCGTCCGTCTTCTCCGTTACGGCCTGCGCCCACGCGGTGGGAGAGGTGGCGACCACGGCAGCGGCTCCGCCTAAGGCGATACCTCCGAGGAATGTTCGTCGTGAGGCCGAATTTTCCGACATAGTGCCTCCGCTGGGGGGACTGATGAGGCAATTCATCTGATGAATGAGAAGATCCATCGCGATGACTGCCTCTGTCAAGCCCTCTCAACGTGCTGGGTCGGCAGGAGCGACGGGGATTTTCAGCACGAATCGCGCGCCCTTCTCCGAATCCTCGATGGTCAGCGACCCGCCGTGACGCTCGGCGATCTCCCTGGCGATCGCCAGGCCGAGTCCCGTACCTCCCATGTCCTTGCTTCGGGCGGCATCCAGCCGGGTGAAGCGCTGGAAGACGAATTCCCGCTGGTCAGGGGAGATGCCGGGGCCGTCGTCATTCACTTCGAGCACCGCGTCGGCACCGTTGCGGCGGACCGAGATCGCCACGGTGGAGTCGGCGTGCCGCGCGGCGTTGTCCAGGAGGTTGGTGAGCAGGCGGCCGAGCTGGAGCCGGTCGCCCTCGACGACCGCCTCGGGCCCGAGGTCGGTCACGACGCGTGCTTTGGGGGCCCGGCGTTCGAGCTCGGACATGACCAGCTCGCGCAGGTCCACGCGGTCGCCGTCGCACTGGGCGCCGGCGTCGAGCCGGGCCAGCACCAGCAGGTCGACGACGATCGCCTCCAGCCGGTCGAGGCTGGCCAGCAGGGCTTGCGCCATCTCGGACCAGTCCGCCTCGTCCGGGTGCAGCATGGCCGCTTCCACCTGGGTGCGGATGGCGGTGATGGGACTGCGCAGGTCGTGCGAGGCGTCGGAGGCGAAGCGCCGCTGCTGCTCGACCGCCGCCTCCAGCCGCTCCAGGGTCAGGTTCGCGGTCTCGGCCAGTTTCCGGATCTCGTCGTGGTGGTCGGGCACGGGCACCCGGCGGCCGAGGTCGGTCGAGGTGATCTCGGCCAGTTCGGCGACGATGTCGTCGACGGGGTCGAGGGTCTTGCTGACGGTACGGTAGGCGCCGATCGCCGTGGCGCTGATCAGCAGCGCGGACCCGGCGAGCAGGGTGATGACAACCGAGCGATCGATGTACCAGGGGACGACGAGATCGGCGCCGTAGACGATCCAGTCGCCGCCGGCCCCGGCGACCCGTATGGCTACGACGATCATGCACGTGTCCGCGAAGCCCGGCACGGTGCAGACGATCCGGTCCTTGATCAGGCTGTCATCCGGTGGGGTGAAGGAGGCCATGCGCGGTTCGCCGATCATCCGCATGTTCGAGGCCACGAGCCTGCCGCCGGCGTCCACCACCTGAAGGGCGGCGATTCCATGGTCGGGAAGCACCGCGGGGAGCTGGTTGCGCGAGATGTGCCGGGCCACGTGCAACTCGGACTGGAGGATCGCGTCGGTCTGGTCGTCCATGGCGCGGTCATGGGCACCCACCAGGATGAACACGCAGAAGACCAAGCACAACGCCGCCATGACGGCACCGGCCAGCAGTGTCATCCGCGTCCGTACGGACAACTCGTGCCGCAAGGTCCCCATGTCTCTCCGTCCGCCTGACGATCACGCGCCAGGAGCGGGTGCGGAGACAGCCGCTCCTGGTTCGCCTGACTCGATCAGGTGTGCCGCGCGTGCAGCATCGGTTTCAGCGCCACCAGTGCGCCAACGGCGAATATCGCGGTGGCCAGGTAGATGAGCCCGAGGTGGCCGAGAGTGGCGAAATGGTACGGATAGTGCGCGGGCAGGGCGACGACCAGGCCCAGCACTGGGACCACGATCGACGTCACGTACGCCCACCAGAGCCCGTGCCTGACCCCGAACCAGGCGAGAGCCGCGGTGGCCAGCCCGGTCGAGGCGAGGAATCCCGACAACGCGATGTGCAGGTGCGCGATGTACCTGAACAGGTCGGGACTGAACGACTGGACCTGAGCCCGGCTGACATCGACCTCGTGCGGACCGATGCCGAGCTCCAGGAACCCGCCGGTGAAGTTGCGGATGAAGAAGATCACCGCGTAACCCATGAATGTCAGGCCGGCCAGTGCCATGAGCGCCGCGCCGAGCCGCAGGGCGCCGGGTGCCGCTTCTGTCGCCGGGTGATGAGCGATGGTCGCCATGGCCGCCCCCTTCCTGAAATTGTCGCCAAGGGGGGAGCACGGAATGAACACCCCCATTGTCCCACCTGCACGGGAACGCACTTGGCCACCCTGAGGACGTGGGAAGTGTGCCGATTATTGGGCATTTTGTGACTGGTGGTTCAGCAGGAGGAGACCGCAGGAATACGCACCTCATTGCTACGCTATGAGATGACTTGATGACGTTGCGTAGTTATGGGGAGTTAGCGTGAAGGTCGCCTGCGTCGGCGGAGGGCCCGCCAGCCTGTACTTCTCGATCCTGATGAAGCGGGTGGACCCGTCCCACGACATCACCGTCTATGAGCGAAACCCGGCCGGGTCCACCTATGGCTGGGGCGTGACATATATCTACGAACTGCTCAACAGTCTCCACGGCGTCGACCCCGAGTCCGCGCGCGCCATCAGCGAGAGCTCGGTCCGCTGGGACGGCTGGGTCATGCACGTCCACGACCGCGCGACGGTGACGGTGGACCACGGGGACGAGGGCTTCGGCATCGGCCGGCACCGGTTGCTCGACATCTTCACCGAGCGGGCCCGCTCCCTCGGTGTGCGCATCGAGTACGAGCGCGAGATCGCCGGGGAGGAGGAGCTGGCCGACGCCGACCTCATCGTCGCCGGCGACGGGATCAACAGCGTGCTGCGCGAGCGCCACTCCGACCACTTCGGCACCCAGGTCGCGGTCGGGCGGAACGTCTACATCTGGCTTGGCACCACCAAGATCTTCGAATCGTTCACCTTCGCCTTCGTGGAGACCGAGCACGGCTGGATCTGGTACTACGGCTACGGATTCGGCAAGGACCACAGCACCTGCGTCATCGAATGCGCCCCCGAGACCTGGCGGGGTCTCGGGCTCGACCAGGCGAACGAGTCCGACGGCCTGGCCCTCCTGGAGAAGCTCTTCGCCGACATCCTGGACGGGCACCCCCTGATCGGCCGGGCGCACCCCGACGGCCGGGCGCACTGGCTGAACTTCCGCACCCTGACCAACCGGAAGTGGTACCACGGCAACCTCGTCCTGCTCGGGGACGCCGCGCACACCACGCACTACTCCATCGGCGCGGGCACCGCCCTCGCATTGGGGGACGCCGCCTTCCTGGTCAACGCGCTGCACGAGGAGACGGCGCTCAAGCCCGCCCTCGCCCGCTATGAGCGGGAACGCCGGGCCGTGATCCGGGCCACCCAGCGGGCGGCCCGCTACAGCGCGCGGTGGTACGAGAGTCTGCCGCGCTACATCAACCTGCCGCCTTGGCAGCTGTTCGCGCTGCTCGGCCAGCGGCAGTCGGTGCTGCTCCCGCACATCCCGCCGCGGCTGTACTACCGGCTGGACCAGGTGGCCGGGAAGCTCGGGCTGGCGCGCGATCCCAAGCACTGACCGCACTCTGGGCTTGCATTCTGTACCTACTAGTATGTACGGTCAGTGTCGTGGACACGAGGGAACGACTGATCGAGAGCACCCGGGAGCTGCTGTGGGAGTGCGGCTACGTGGGCACCTCGCCGAAGGCGATCCAGCGGCGATCCGGGGCCGGCCAGGGCAGCATGTACCACCACTTCCGCGGGAAGTCCGACCTGGCGCTGGCCGCGATCACCCGTAGTGCCGAGGAGTTGCGTGATCGCGCGGAGGCGGAGCTCGGCGGCTCGGGCACACCGGTCCAGCGGATCGCCACCTACCTGCGCCGGGAGCGCGAGGCTCTCCGGGGCTGCCCGGTGGGCCGGCTCACCCAGGACTCGGACGTCATGGCCGATCCCACGTTGCGCCGGCCGATCGAGGAGACCTTCACTTGGCTGCGCGACCGGCTCACCGGGGTCCTCACCGAAGCGCGGGCGGCCGGTGAGCTGGCCACCGCGCTCGACCCGGCGGCCACCGCCACCGCGCTCGTCGCGGTGCTGCAGGGCGCGTATGTGCTGGCCCGCGCGGCCGGTGACGCGGACGTCTACGCGCAGGCCGTGGACGGCGCGCTCGGCCTGCTCGCCGTCCACTGAACCGGATCGTGGAAAGGAAGAAGTAATGCCATTTGTTCGCATTGATGCGGTTCGCGCAGACGAGAAGCGGCTGGCGGCCCTGGGCCGGGCCGTGCACGATGCCCTGGTCGACGCCATCGGCATCCCGCCGGACGACAGGTTCCAGGTGATCACCGGTCACGACGGAACGCGGCGGATGGTCAGCTACGACGACGGCTACCTCGGCATCCACCGGGACGACGACCTCGTGTTCGTGGCCATCACGATGCGCTCCGGGCGCACCGCGGACCAGAAGCAGGCTCTCTACCGCAGGATCGCCGAGCTCGCCCAGGACTACGCGGGCACCGAGCCGCGGAACGTGTTCGTCACCGTCACCGAGAACGAGCCGCTCGACTGGTCGTTCGGCGACGGCGTGGCCCAGTATGCGCGGGCCGCTCCGTGATCTCCACGGCCGTCCTGGGCAGGGGCGGCCGCCGAGGCCCCGTGATCTCGGCCAGCAGGCTGTCCCAGCGGGCGCCGATCTCCCGCAGGTCATAGGCCCTGGCGGTGCGCTTCGCGGCTGCGCCGAACTTGCGGCGCAGGTCCTCGTTCTCGATGAGCTCGCAGATCGTCTCGGCGAAGGCGCCGACGTCGCCCGGCTCGACCAGGCGGCCGTCGAGGCCATCGGTGATGACCTCCGCCGGACCGGTAGGGCAGTCGAAGGCGACGGCGGGCAGGCCCTTGCTCATCGCCTCGATCAACGCCATCGGCATCCCCTCGGAGCGAGAGCTGAGCAGGAACATCCCCGCATTCGCCAGCTCCTCTCCGACCTGGTCGGTACGCCCCATGAGGAAGGCGCGTCCCTCCAGCCCCGACTCCTCGATCTGGGTCTTCAGCCGCTCCCGCCACGGCCCCGACCCGTAGACGCGCAGCGTCCACTCCGGGTGCCGCTCGCCGACCAGCCGCCAGGCCGCCAGGAGCAGGTCGAAGCCCTTGACCCGATCCAGCCGCCCCACCGCGACGGCGGTCGTGCCGTCCAGCGAGGCGTCGCCGCCGCCGAGGGGCGGCAGGGCGTTGGGGATGCAGGTCAGATGGAGCTGGGGCACCGCCCTGGTGTAGCGCTCCAGGTCGTCACGGGTCAGGGTGACCAGCGCGTCCAGCTTGCCGTACCGGCGCTTGATGACCTTGCGCAGCTCGGGCTTGTGCGCGGCCAGGTTGCGGTGTTCCTGGCCGATGGTGATGACGCCGGGCGGCGCGAAACCGGCGGCGAACAGGTTGAGGCTCGGCCTCGTGGTGATCAGCACCCCGCCGCGCAGCGAGCGCAGGTGGCGCAGCAGCACCAGATCGGTCAGCAGCGAGCAGCGCCGGTAGGAGGGCTCGGTCGGGGGCACCAGCACGCTGGGCAGCCGCGACAGCCATCGGCGCAGCCTGCCTTTGTCGCGCGTACGGTCGTCGAGAACCGAGATCCGCACACCGGAGGGGAGCGGGAAGAACGGCTGGTTCCGCTCACGGATCAGGCTGACGATCTCGACGTCGTGCTCGCGCGCCAGGTATCCGGCGAGGTTGAGCACCGTGCGGATGGTGCCGCCCATGCCGTACGCGTGGAACAACAGGATGCGCACCGTGCCGGCATCGGGCGCGGGTGCCGTGCGGGCCCGCCGCAGGTCCGCCAGCCGGAGCAGCCACAGGGCCGTCCATCGCACCCAGCGTGCCCCCGACCCCAGCAGCCAATTTCGCGATCGCTCGTACACCTCAGCCGGCCCCCTACCTGGATGATCGTCACGAGAAGGACATGTCAGTACCCCCATACCTTTCTACTACATAGTTAGTAGTAGTTGAAGGGGGTGAATCGCCCAGGCACTACAGCTACTCTGCTACACAAGCTGTAAGTAGAGAGTGAGCGCTTATGACCTCACCATCGCGCCAACGCCGGGACCGGGGCGGCCTGGAGAGTGAGGTGCTGGCCATCCTGGCCGGCACCCCTGGCTCGCTGACCCCCGGTGAGGTGGCCCAGCGGCTGGCATCCCCGCTGGCCTACACCACGGTCATGACGGTGCTCAGCCGCCTGCACGACAAGGGCGCCGTCAGCCGGGTCCGCACCGGCCGCGCCTACGCCTACTCCTTCCAGCGCGACGAGGCCGCCCGGCGGGCGGCGCAGATGCGCGACCTGCTTGGTGAGGGCCAGGATCGGGCTCGGGTGCTGGCCCAGTTCGTCGGTGAGCTGTCCGAGCAGGACGAGGCGTTGCTGCAGCGGCTCCTGCGCGAGAGCGGCGGCACCTGACATGCGCGTCGACGTATACCTGCCGCTGCTCATCTCACTGCTGCTCGGCCTGGTCGCCGCGCCGCTGGCGCGCTGGCTGCCACCGTCCACCGCCGGCCGTGCCCTGGTGGCCGCCGCGCTGGTGTCGGCGATCAGCACCGCGTACGCGCTCGCGCTGCTCACCTGGACCCTGCTGGCCCAGATCCGGCTGGTGGCGTGGCTCGGCGGTTGGTCCCTGCAGTCCTGGGACGACGCCGATCCCGTGCCCACCCCGGTCGCCCTGGGTGCGGCGCTCGCACTCGGTGTCGCCGCGATCCGGCTGACCCGTACCATCTTCCGGCATCGCCGGGCCATGGCCGAGGTCCGCCGCGTCGCCGACGAGCTGGACGGCGGACCGGGCGACCTGGTCGTGATCGACGAGGTCCGCCCCGAGGCGTTCGCCCTGCCCGCCCGGCGTGGCGGGCGGGTGGTGGTCTCCACCGGCATGCTGAACGCCCTGAGCCCGGACGAGCGACACGTCCTGCTGGCCCACGAGAACGCCCACCTGGCCCACCGCCACCACCTGTGCCGGGCGCTCGCCGACGCGGCCGCCGCGGTCAATCCCCTCCTGTATCGCCTTCCCCGGGCAGTCGGCTACGCCACCGAACGCTGGGCCGACGAAGAAGCCGCGAGCGCCGTCGGTGATCGCGCGCTCGCCGCCCGGGCGCTGGCCCGCGCCGCCCTCGCCACACTGGCCGCGTCGTCTTCCCCCGCGGCCCCGGCGATGGGCTACCACTCGTCGGACGTACCCGAGCGAGTGCGCTCCCTGCTCAGCCCTCGGCCACGACGCCGGCCCGTGCTCGTGGCCGTGCTCGCCGCCCTGGCCGTCCTGACCTTGTGGGCGCCGCTGAACGCCAACCAGGACGCCGAGTCGCTGCTGGTGCACAGTGGGGCCCCCATCTTCCTGCTGTGCGCGCCCCACTGCCCGGCCTGAAGCACTTGCCCTGCCGGAAGCCGGGTCAGGGGCGGTGGGAGAAGCGGTCGACCAGGATGGCCAGCCGCCGGTCGTGGAACTCGCGGGGGAGCCTGCCGCCGCGCATGAGCGTCACCAGCCCGTGCAGGCCGCTCCAGAAGGTTTCGGTGAGCAGGCCGAGGTCGTCGTCGCCGACCTGTGATTCCAGCGCCTGGCTCAGCTCGCCGAAGGCCGCCTGCAGGGGAGCCGGTGCCTCGGGGGTGGCGAAGGGCAGGTCGACGGCCAGGCTGAAGATCACGTCGTACAGTGCGGGCCGCCGTTCGGCGAAGTCCGCGTAGGCGGCGCCGACGGCCGCGAGGGCCTGCCGGGGGTCGTCCGTCGAGGTACGGGCGGCGCGCAGGTCGACGGCCAGGTCGGCGCAGCCCTCCACCGCGACGGCCGCCATGATGGCGTCCTTGCCCTTGAAGTGGCTGTAGAGCACCGGCTGGCTGTATTCGACCTTTTCGGCCAGGCGGCGCGTCGTCACCGCCTCCCAGCCCTCGGCCTCGGCCAGCGTCCGGGCCGCTGTGATGATCAACCGTTCCCGCTCCGCCCGCTCGCGCTCCCTGCGCTCCTGAATTGACATACCGACAACTCTAGCATCGCTAGCACTTCTGTCGATGCTCTGAATCCGGGCGGCGGACGGGCCGCCGCCCGGAGCCACGACCTCTCGGGCGCTGGGCGCGGGTGGTCAGGCGATGGTGCAGGTCGTGCCGCCCAGGGTGAAGGAGGTGGGTTTGCCGGTGTTACCGGTATGGGTGGCCTGGAAGCCGAAGTTGGTGGAGGCTCCGGGTGCGATGGTGGCGTTGTAGTTGACGTTCCTGGCCGTGACCTGACCGCTGGAGGGGGAGACGGTGGCGTTCCAGGCGGAGGTGACCGTCTGCCCGCCGGGGAGGGTGAAGGTCAGGGCCCAGGTGTTGATCGGGGACGCGCTGGTGTTGGTGATGGTGACAGACGCGGTGAATCCGGTGTTCCAGCTGTTCATGGTGTAGGTGACGCCGCAGGGTCCGCCGGGCGTCGGTGTCGGCGTGGGAGTCGGGGTGGGTGTCGGCGAAGGGCCGGTGGGCCCGCCGTCCAGGCCGAAGAACTGGATGACCCCGGCGGCCATGCCGCCCTGCGGAAGGCTGTGCCCGATCCCTTGGATGCTGACGCCCTCGACGGCGACCATGGTGCCGGTGCCGCCGTAACGGGTCCGGGTCCAGGACGTCTGCGGGTGGTCGGTGAACGTGGGCGTCTGGCTGAGGCCGTGGACGTCGGTCCACTGCTTGATCTCTTCCTGGAAGTTCGGGTAGCGGAGCGTGGCGTCCTCGGTGCCGTGCCACAGTTGCATGCGCGGACGCGCCCCGGTGTAGCCGGGGAAGGCGCCGCGTACGAGGTCGCCCCACTGCTGCGGGGTCTTGATGATGGTGCCGTTGGCGCAGGCGCTGTTCCAGCTGGAGCCGTCGGTGGTGGCGAAGCAGCCGAACGGCACGCCCATGAACGCCGCCCCGGCCTTGAAGACGTCGGGATAGTCGCCCAGCAGCACGTTCGTCATCATGCCGCCTGAGGACGCGCCGGTCACGTAGACCCGGGAGGCGTCGCCGTTGTTGTGCTGCTCGACGTACTTGACCATGGACACGATCCCTACCGGGTCGCTGCCGCCGTCATGCTTGAGCGCCTGTGGCGAGGAGACGTCGAAGCAGGCCCCGCTCCTGGTGGCGGAGGGGTAAATGACGATGAATCCGTACCGGTCCGCCAGCGAGGCGAACTCGGTGCCGGAGTAGAAGGCCGGGCCGGAGCCGGTGCAGTAGTGCACGGCCACCAGGATCGGCGGCCGGGCCGCGACGTTGTTCGGTACGTACAGGTGCATCCGCAGCCCGCTGGGGTTGGTGCCGAAGTTGGTCACCTCGGTGAGTGAGGCCGGCGAGGCCGGTGGCGCCATGGTCAGCCACGCGATGACGAACATCGCGGCGGCGATCAAGGCGCCGAGCACTCTGGTGGTCATCCTCATCCGCTGCCCCTCTCTCAGTGCGACCCCGAAACATTCGGAGTATTCTCAAAAACTTTTCGAGAGACAAGGAGCCACGTGGACTGCCATATGGGCATCCGGATGACCTGGGAAATCTGCTTGGCCCAGGAGCGGATTCTTGAAACTTTCGGAGTTCACCTGGCCAGGCTGGTACGGAGGTGTGCGCGTACGGCGGGGGTCAGCACCTGGCCGGCCCGTTCCACCATGAGCGTCATGTGGTAGGCCACGAGCGCCATGTCGCAGTCAGGCGCGACGAGTGCGGCCAGGCATGAGCCGTCGCTGATCGACATCGTCAGCAGCAGCCCCTGCTGCATCTCCACCACGGCCTGGGTGACGGTGCCGGCCTCGAAGATCCTGGCCGCTCCCAGCGTCAGGCTCACCAGTCCCGCGGCGATCGTGGCCAGCTGCTCGGCCCGGTCGGCGGGAAAGGCCGCCGAGACCGCGAGGGGCAGTCCATCAGATGAGACGACGATCGCGTGGGCGACGCCTGGGACGGTGCTGACGAATTCAGTGACCAGCCAGTCGAGCCCATGCCCCACGTAAGTCAGGTCGTTCATGCACTCTGTTCCCTGTTCATAGGGCGTTCCATATTCACGGGGCCGGTAGAAGGGGCCCTGCCCTGACTGATGTCCTCGCGCGCGGCCCGGAGGCCCTTCTGGAAACTCGCCAGGCGGTTGCGCGCCCGGTCAGGTGAGATCGGGGGCGCCGGCGGAACGTCCTTCGGCGCGGTGGACGCGCCGGCCGAACCCGGCACCAGGTTTGCCTTGGGCACCCGTCTGGGCAACCCCGCGGCCGTCGCGCCGTCACGTACCGGCTCGACCGCGGCCGCCGCGGCGTGCCAGCCGGCATCCGCCTTGGCGGAACTCCAGTTCGCGCCGCTTTCCCCACGCTCGAACCAGGCCGATTCGATCGACTCGTAGATCGGCAGGTACTCGTCACCCCCGGAGGCCGGCCTCACGGCCGGGATCGGGCCGGTGGCGGCCGACTCGGTCTCGGGGAAGTCGTATCCGGCCCGCGCCGGGCCGTCCACGCGGTCGTCGAGGCTCCTGTTCGGCGGCTGGTCGCCAGTGGGCCATTTCGGCAGGCCGCTGTCGCCGGACCAGCCGACCGGCGTTCTCGTCGGCGTCCAGATGTCGCCGGTGTCGTAGGAGCCGAAGCTCGCGCGCGGCTCGGCCGCCCGACCGGTCTCGGCGGGCCGCGGGGGCGACGAGGGCCAGGCGCCTGCCGCGCCCGGAGGATTGGACGAGGGCCAGGCGCCTGCCGCGCCCGGCGGGGTGGACGGATACGACGGGTGTCCCGGGCCCAGCTGGTAGGTGGCCGCCGGCAACGGCGGCGGCGTGGAATAGGTCTCCTCGCCGCCCCCGCCGGGCATGCCGGCGTAGGCGGGCGAAGGTATGCCCAGCAGCGCCTCCGGAATCAGCACCATGGCGGTCAGACCGCCGGAGCCGTGCGGGCGCAGCTGTACGCGGACGCCGTGGCGGTGCGCCAGCCTGGCGACCACGAACAGGCCCATACGGCGCGACACCGAGACGTCCACGATGGGCGCGTCGGTGAGGCGGTCGTTGGCCGCGGCCAGTTCGTCCTGGGTCATGCCGATGCCGGAGTCGGT